>JAKABX010000014.1 GCA_021796545.1 Actinomycetes bacterium | reverse complement strand
GCGGCCGGCGGCGGCCGGCGGCGTCCGCCGGATCGGCGCGGAGCGGAGGCCGGGGATCCATCAGGACGGGGCACCCGGGCCGCCGCCCACTCCCTTCGGGGGTCCCCGCCGCTCGTCGCCCGAGGACCCGGCCTCGCCAACACCCGCGCGCAGCGCCCCGTCGAACGCGGCCGCCGCGCGGTGCAGCGGGGAGGAGGCCGTGGCGGTCGCGGTCGTCGCCGGCACGCGCGGCCGATGCGCCGCCGAGAGCGCCGCGGGAGCCGGTGCGGCGGACAAGGCCGATGCGATGCCGAAGCCGGCGCCGAAGCAGCAGAGCACGGCGCCCGCCGCGATGAGCGCAGGGCGCGGCCGGCGGGACGCGGGGGGCGTGGGCATGCGCACGAGCGTTGGCGCGGTGGTGAGCGGCAGCGTCTTGGTCTCGGCCCCGAGGGCGGACGACGGCGCGTGCCGGAAGGCAGGGTCTGGCGGCGCGGCGGCGAGGGGGGTGAGCAGCGCGGCGGCTTCGGCGGCGCCCGGGCGCGCGAGGGGATCGGGATCGGTGAAGCGCACCAGCGCCGCGCGCAGCGGCTCGGGAACCTCCTCGAGCGCGAGGGGGGCCGCATGCACCCGCGCCGCGGCGACCTCGGCGCCGGAGCCGTCGAAGACGCGCCGGCCCGTCGCGCACTCGGCGAGCACGAGGCCGAGCGCGTAGAGGTCCGTCGCGGGCCCGACGATGCGCCCGGTCACCTGCTCGGGCGAGAGGTAGGCGGGGGTGCCGAGCACGACGCCGGTCACGGTGAGGCCACCGGTGTCGACCAGGCGCGCGATGCCGAAGTCGGCGAGGCGCACGCGCTCGTCCGGGCCGAGGAGAATGTTGCCGGGCTTGACGTCGCGGTGGACGACGCCGCGGGCGTGCACGTACGCGAGGCCGGTGGCGACGGCCGCACCTATTCGCGCGACCTCTGTCGCGGGGAGCGGACCGGCTTTGAGGCGCGCGCCGAGGCTCTCGCCGGCGACGAGCTCCATCACGAGGAAGGCCAGGCCCCGGCCGAGGTCGCCGGCGTCGAGGAGGTGGACGATGTTCGGGTGGTCGAGGACGGCAAGCGTCGCAACCTCGGCGGCGAAGCGCTCGATGTCCGCGTGCGGCGCGCCGCCGAGGACCTTGACGGCGACCGGCCGGCCGAGGCGCTCGTCGAGCGCCTCGAAGACGTGTGCCATGCCGCCGCGCCCGATCGGCCGGCGGAGGCGGTAGCGGTCGTTGAGCAGGTCGCCGGGCCCCGGCGTCGCGCCGCTCACCGGCCGCCTCCCCGGGCGTCACGGCGAGTCGCTAGATAGTTGTAGATTGCAACCATCGGAGCGGGAGCGGAAGGGAGTCGGTCATGGTGACGCCACCGCGCCCCACCTTGTCGCCGATCGCCCCCGACGACGAGCTGGAGCGTCTCGAGCGGGCGCTGCACCTTTTGGTCCGGAGGCTTTGGGCCGCCGCGGCGCAGCGCGCGCACCACGGCATCGTACCAAGCCACCCCGGCGGCCTCGACCGGGCGGCCTACGCGCTGCTCAGCGAGCTCGGCTGCCGTGCCGGGGGACGGGTCTCGGCGCTCGCGTCCGCGCTCGGGCTCGACGTCTCGACCGTCAGCCGGGAGCTGCGCGGCCTCGAGGAGGCCGGTCTGGTCGCCCGCGAGCGCGATCCCGACGACCGCCGGGCCGTCCGGCTGCTGCTCACCTCCGCGGGCGCCGCGGCGCTGCGCGCCGCCCGGGCGCGGCGCCACGCCCTGATCGGCCGGGCGTTCGAGACGCTCGGACCGAAGCGCCGGGGGCTTCTGGTCGGCGCCTTGGAGGACCTGGTGGCCGCGCTCGACGACGCGGCGGACGACGACGACCGGCTCGGCGCCGGCGCGAGAGGACGGGAAGCGGGATGAGAGACCAGGCGGACCTCGTCGGGGACAACGACGCGGCCGCACAGGCCGCGGCGCCCCCGGGCGCGGGAGGCGTGTGGAACTACAGCCACCGCCAGATCCTCGTCATCATGTCGGGCCTGATGCTCGGCATGCTGCTCGCCGCGCTGGACCAGACCATCGTCTCGACGGCGATGCCGACGATCACCCGGGACCTGCACGGAGTCAGCCTGTACAGCTGGGTCGTCACGTCGTACCTGTTGACCTCGACCGCGTCGACGCCCCTCTACGGCAAGCTGGGCGACCTCTACGGCCGCAAGCGCCTCTTCCAGCTCTCGATCGTCATCTTCCTCGTCGGCTCGGTGCTCTCGGGCACGAGCACCTCGATGTTCGAGCTCATCGCCTTCCGCGGCCTGCAGGGCCTCGGCTCCGGCGGTCTCATGACGCTCGCGCTGGCGATCGTCGGCGACGTCATCCCCCCGCGCCAGCGCGGCCGCTACCAGGGGTACTTCGGGATGATCTTCGGCACGGCGAGCGTCCTCGGCCCCCTCGTCGGCGGCATCCTCGTCGACACCGCCTCGTGGCGCTGGGTCTTTTACGTCAACGTGCCGATCGGCATCTTCGCCCTCATCGTCATCAACCGCGTCCTGCACGCCGACGCGGCGCGGCGCGACGCGCGCATCGACTGGTTGGGCGCGCTGCTCGTCGTCGCGGGCGTCTCGCTCTTCCTCACCGGCGTCCAGGATCTCGGCGAGCACGGGCGGCTCACGACCGCCGCCGCCGTCTACGGCATCGCGGGCATCGTGCTCACTGTCGCCTTCGGGTGGTGGGAGACGCGCGCGGCCGAGCCCCTCGTGCCGCTCCGGCTCTTCCGCAACGACGTCTTCTCGGTCTCGACGACGCTCGGCTTCATCGTCGGCGTCGTGATGTTCGGGGCGCTCATCTTCCTGCCCCCCTATATCCAGGAGGTGAAGGGCGTCAGCCCGACGCTCTCGGGGCTGCGCCTGCTGCCTCTCATGGTCGGCATGCTCGGGACTTCGATCTGGTCGGGCCGCATGGTCACCAAGCACGGCCGCTACAAGGCCTACGTCGTGGCCGGGACCGCGCTCCTCGTCGCGGGGACGGCGCTCTTGCTGCTGGTGCGCGTCTCCACCTCGATGCTCGCCCTGTCGGCCATCCTCCTCGTGCTCGGCCTCGGGATGGGGCTGTTCCTCCAGATCACCGTGCTCGCCGTGCAGAACGCGCTGCCGCTGTCCGAGCTCGGCGTCGGCACGGCCGCGGTGACCTTCTTCCGCACCCTCGGTGGCGCGGTCGGCACCGCCATCCTCGGCGCGGTGCTCATCGCCCAGGAGCGTTCGGTGCTCCCCGGCGACGTCGCCCGCCTCGGGCGGGTCCCGGGTTCGCTGAGCGCGTTCGTCTCGGGCATGGACCGCGCCTACCTCTACTGCCTACCTGTCGCGGCCGTCGCGTTCGCCCTCTCGTTCTTCCTGCGCGAGGTCCGCCTGCGCGACACCGGCGACCACCTGCCGGTGCTCGAGTAGGGCGCGCGCTCAAGCGTGTCACCAGCGGAGAGGATCATGGCCATGGCAGGTGAGCGAAAAGGCCGGGGCCGCCCGCGCCGGGGCGCGCGGCGCCTCGTCGCCGGTGCGCTCGTCGGGCTGTGTGCCCTCGTCACGCCCCCCGTCCTCGACGCGGCCGCGGCAGCGGCCCCGGGCGCGGGCGCGTCGACGCTGTCGTGGCACGCGTGCGCGGGGAAGTTCCGCTGCGCGAGCCTCGCTGTGCCCATCGACTACGCGGCCCCTGCGCGCGGCACGCTCCACCTCGCCGTCGTCGAGCTGGCCTCCACCGGCGCGCACCCCGTCGGGGACCTCGTCATGAACCCCGGGGGGCCGGGAGGCTCAGGAGTGCAATTCCTCGAGCAGACGCCGTTCCCGGCGGCGCTGCGCCGGTCGTTCAACCTCGTGAGCTTCGACCCCCGCGGCGTCGGCCAGAGCGACCCCGTGCGCTGCGTCGACGCGGCGGGGATCCGCCAGCTCATCGCCGAGAACCCGGCGCCGACGACGCCGGCGGCGGTCGCGCAGGTCGTGCGCGTGACCCGGGCGTTCGACCGCGCCTGCGCGGCGCACACCTCGCACCTCCTGCTCGAGAACCTCTCGAGCGCCGACACCGTGGCGGACATGGACCGCCTGCGCATCGCGCTCGGCCAGGACAAGCTCGACTACCTCGGCTTCTCCTACGGCACGTTCCTCGGGGAGCTCTACGCGGCGCGCTATCCGACCCACGTGCGGGCGATGGTGCTCGACGGCGTCATCGACCCCGCGCTCTCCCAGGCCCGCGCCGATCTCGAGCAGGCCGTCGGCTTCGAGACCGACCTACGCGACTTCTTCTCGTGGTGCCCGACGCAGCGCGCCTGCACGAGCGTGCTGCCCGAAGGGGCCAAGGCCGGCTACGACCGCCTCTTCGGGGCGCTCGCGACGGGTGCGACGGTGCCGGCGTACCTGCGCCCCCTCTACGGCGGCACCCAGAAGGTGACCCTCGGCACCGCGGAGGTCGCGCTCGCGGGTTCCCTCTACACCGACCAGACCTGGCCGGACCTCGCCCGGGCGATCGCCGAGGGGCTCGCGGGCAACGGGACGCTGCTGGCGGCGATCGCGTACCAGTACGAGGGCCTCCAGCTGAACGGGACCTTCGACAACGAGCTCGCGGCCGAGGTCGCGACGAGCTGTGTCGACCGGCCCTCCCCGAAGGCCCTTGCGACCTACGAGCAGCTCTCCCGCCAGATGGCAAAGGCCGCCCCCGACTTCGGTGCCGCGGAGGCCTGGGGCACGCTCGCGTGCGCGTACTGGCCGGTCGCCCCGAAGCTGCGCCCCCGCGCGATCGCCGCGGCCAAGGCACCGACGATCCTGCTCGTCGGCTCGACCGACGACCCCGCGACCCCGTACCGCTGGGCCGTCGCCGTCTCCAAGGAGCTGGCCCACGCGCGCCTGCTCACGCGCCGGGGACCCGGCCACACCGCCTACTTCGCGAGCACCTGCGTCCAGCGTGCCGTCGACACCTACCTTGCGACCTTGAGGCTCCCGGCGGTAGGTCGCGTCTGTCCGAGCAGCAGCTGAGCGCCGCGGCGGTACCCGGGGAGCTCAGCTCCCGAGGGTCTCCGCCGCGACGAGGGGCGCCGGCCGCCCGGTCGCGTTGACGGCGGCGAGGTTCGCCGCCGTGCTCGTCCGCAGCGCTCGCGCCCGGCGGTCATCGAGGCGCTCGCAGGCGATTCCCCAGTGCAGCGCGACGAGGTCGCCGGCTCCCGCGTCGAGGGCGCCGGGGCCGAGGGTGGCGGTCTCCTCGTGCACCGGCCCGAGCACGAGCCGTCCCCCCGCCACCGCGAGCGAGGCCACCGCGACGACGATCGAGGCGCCCGCGCGCGCCCGCACGCGCGCCGGGCGGATCCGGCACGCGTCGCAGACCTCGAGCGCGACGCCGCGAGGCGAGTCGCGCACGAGCGCGCCGAAGGGCGTGGCGGCGAGCACGTGCAGCGAGTGGCAGGCAACCCCGCCGGCGAGCGCGGCCTCGCCGAGAACCGGGCGCAGGCGCCCGGCGAGCGCGGCGAAGCGCTCGTCCAGGCTCTCGGCGAGCGCCTGGGGCGGAACCGCGCGCGCCAGCGGCCCGCCGAGCCAGTAGCCCTCGACGACGCGCTCGTCGAGCGGGTCGGCGATGTCCGCAGACGACGCGATCAGGCGGAGGTAGGGGAAGGCCGCCAGGAAGGCCGGCGCGAGGAGCGCGACCGCCGGCGCATCGGTCGCGCCGAGCGCGCCGGCGAGCTCGCCGGGATCGGCGGGGCCGCAGTAGCCGAGGGCGTTGGGCGCGAGCGCGTAGCGGGCGAAGCGCAGGGGCCCGCGCGCGCCGCGTTCCGCGCTCACGCGCGCGCCCAATGCACCCAGCGCGCGTAGACGAGCGCCGTGCCCGAGAGCACCAGGGCGACGCCGACGAGCGTCCGTCCGCCGAGCGACGTGCGCCCGAGCGCACCGTCGAGCACTGCGCTCAACGCGGCGCTCGCGACGAGAACGGAGGTCACGTCGATCGCCCGCGCCCGGCCGAGCGCGGTGAACCAGGTGCCCACGTAGAGGGCGAGGAGGGCCCCGGTGACGAGGATCCAGCCGACCTCGGCGCGCCCGAGGTGGGCGAGCGGGCCGAGGTCGCCGAACAGCGCCAGGTCGATGAGGAGCACGACCGCCCCGATGCCAAGGCGCAGGGCGGCGAGACGCAGGGGCGCGACCGTTGCGAGGACGCGCTTTGCAATGAGGACCTCCCCCGCCCACAGCAGCGTCGCGCCCAGCACGAGGAGGTTCCCCCGCGTCGGCGCGAGGCCGCCGACGCCGCCCGAAAGCGTCACCGCGCCGGCGACGAGTGCGCCGATCGCGAGGAGGTTCGCGGCCCGTACCCGCTCGCCGAGGACGGGCCAGCACGCGAGCGCGACGAAGACGACGAGGGTGTCGTGGAGGAAGGCCGCGGGGACCGCGGCGGTCTCGCGCAGGCCGGTGAAGAAGAGCGCGAACGCGAGGCCACCGCCGATCACCCCGACGTATGCGACGCCGGCTCGCACGTGCGCGCGGCTCGGTCCCGGCGCGCCCGTCGACGCGCGCGCCGGGCGGTGCCGGCGACCGAGTGCGAGCGCGCCGAGCGCGAGCAGGCCGGCGGCGACGAGGTTCTTCGCCGTCGTGAAGGCGATCGCGTCGGCGAAGGCGTGCACCGCGCTCGCGTTCACGAGCACCGAGACGCCGCTTGTCGCCGCGGTCGCCCCGGCGATCAGCGCCCCGCTGCCGGGGCGGCTCGGGTCGGAGTGTTGCGTGCTCATCCTCGCTCCTCCTGCGCGCTCGCGCTCGTCCATCCGCCGGCACCCTGACCGGGGTCGGGGGCACTCGGGGCCCGACCGAGCTCCGCGAGCATGAGGGCCGCCTCCTCGTCGTCGACCGGTGCCAGCGCGTAGCCGCTGTGGACGACGACGAAGTCGCCCCGCCGGGGCACGGGGCCCTCGTAGGCGAGGAGCGACGCGTGCTCGATCCCCCCGTCGGGGTCCTCGACGACGAGCGTCGGCCCCGCGACGGCGAGCACGCGTCGCAGCCGGCTCTCACACACCGGGCCGTCCTCCGATCAGGCGGCGCACGCGAGGGATTGCGGACGAGATCCCCGCCGCGACGGCTGCGCTCAGGCCGTCTCCGTCACCGAAGCTCTCGCCCTCGATCGCGACGAGAACGACGCGGCGCGGCGCCCGCCCGAGCACGGCCGCGAGTGCGAGCGCGCGTTCGAGGCCGATCCCGTGCGTGCTCGTCGCCGCGGCGGCGTCGGCGCGCCCGGGCAGGCCGTAGCCCGCCTCGTCCAAGGTGAGCTCGCAGACGAGCACGCGGCCCGCCCCGGCGCCGGTGCGCGCGGCGTCGGCAAGGACGAGGGTGTCGACGCCGTCGAGGCGGCCGACCAGGTCGAGGGGCTCGGCGATCGGACCGAGGTCGCGGACCTCGGCGACCTCGGCCGCGAAAAGGGCGGCGAACGCGACGCCCGCGCCGTCGTCGCGGCGGTACGCGTTGCCGACGCCCGCGACCGCGACGCCGCTCACCGGCGGGTGACCTCGAGGTCGAGAAAGTGCGCGGAGCAGGAGATGCAGGGGTCGTGGTTGCGGACCGCCGCCTCGCAGCGCTGGGCGAGCTCACCGTCGGACAGTGAGGCGCCGCCCTCGGCGAGGACGCGCAGGTCACCCTCGATGCTCAGCTGGTTCTGGGAGGTCGGCGGCGTGATCCGTGCCCAGGTGAGGTCGCCCTCCGCGTCGGTCGCGTACCCGATGAGGAGCAGGCCCCGGGGCGCCTCGCTCGCCCCGAAGCCCCGGCCCTGGCCGAGGCGGAGCGAGACCGCCGGCGGGTCGGGCGGCACGTAGGCCTCGGCGAGGCGGAGCGCCTCCTCGCACGCCGCGACGAGCTCGACGCAGCGCACGAGGAGGGAGCGGTAGGGGTTGGTGCAGATCGCGCCGAGGCCCGCCGCGTCCGCCGCCGCGGCGGCGAGGGGGGGCAGCAGGTCGCGGTTGTGCGCGAAGCGTGCGAGCGGCCCGGTGAGATAGGCCTCGCCGCCGAGGCGGGCCTGCAGCGCGGTCGAGTGGGCGACGTGGTGCTCGACCGCGAGCTCGGCGAACTCGGCGGGGGAGACCGCGAGCCCGTCGGGGCCCGCGACGTACGCGCCCGACTCGATCGGGTAGGCGCCCGCCCCGCGCAGGGCGACGAGGCGGTAGTCGCGGTGCAGGTCGGGGTAGTGCAGCGTCGCGGCCCACTCGGCGGCGGCGCGCGCGTCCTCGAGCGCGTCGCGCAGCACCGGGACCAACGCGGCGACCGCCGCGCTCGCCGGCGCGCGGTAGAAGCCCCCCGCGCGCACGTTTACCGGGTGGATCGCGCGGCCCCCGATCGTTTCGAGCAGCTGGTTCCCCGCGCGCTTGAGGCGCAGCCCCCGCTCGACGAGGCCGCGGTCGCGCTGGGCGAGCTCGACGGCGTCGGTGCAGCCGAAGAAGTCCGGCGCGTGGAGGAGGAAGACGTGGAGCGCGTGGCTCTGCAGCCACTCGCCGCAGTAGAGGAGGCGGCGCAGCGCGGCGATCTCGGGGGTGAGCGTGGCCCCCGCGATCGCCTCGAGGGCGAGCGAGCTGCTCGTCTGGTAGGCGACGGGGCAGATGCCGCAGATACGGGCGGTGATGTCGGGGGCCTCGAGCGCGCCCCGCCCGACGAGGAAGGCCTCGAAGTACCGCGGCGGCTCGAAGATCTCGAGCGCGACCTCGCTCAGCGCGCCGTCGCTGAAGCCGAGGCGCAGCCCACCCTCGCCCTCGACGCGGCGGAGCAGGGGCACCGTGACCTCGCGGCGTGGCGGTCCGGGCTCAGACGTCGCCATGGCGGGCGCTCTCGGTCGCGAAGGCGGGCGCGGCCGCGGTGAAGGTCCGCAGCAGCCGCCGGAGGGACTTCTCGCTGATGTTGCGCCGCGCCAGGCCGGCCGCGAGCGACGAGGTGTTGGGGCTCTCCGAGGGACCAAAGCAGCCGAAGCAGCCGCGGTCGACGCCGGGGCACAGAGCCCCGCAACCGGCGTGGGTGACCGGTCCGAGGCAGGCCGCCCGGCCGGTGACGAGCAGACAGGCGTGTCCGGCCTGCTTGCACTCCTCGCACACCGCGTGCGGGCGGGTGATCGGCCGCCGCCCCGCGAGCGTCGCGGCGACGACCTCGAGCAGCTCGCCGCCGTCCACGGGGCAGCCGTGGATCTCGGCGTCGACGCGCACGTGCGCGGAGACCGGCGTCGAGTCCGCCAGCGTCGCGAGGTACTCGGGGTGCGCATAGACGCGGCGTGCCAGGGCGGGCTCGTCGGCGAAGTTGCGCAGCGACTGGATCCCGCCGGCCGTCGCGCACGCTCCGATCGCGACGAGGCGTCGTGCGGCGTCCCGGATGCCCGCAACGCGCGCCGCGTCGGCCGGTGTCGTCACCGAGCCCTCGACGAGCACGAGGTCGTAGGGACCGGGCATGGACGCGCTCGACAGCTCGGCGAACTCTGCGATCTGCACGACGTCCGCGAGGCGCAGCAGCGCATCCTCGTGGTCGAGCAGCGAGAGCTGGCAGCCGTCACAGGAGGCCAGCTTGAACACCGCAAGCGTCGGCCGTCCCCGTCCCGTCGGCGGGCGCACCCGCTCCCACTCCCACTCCGGCGCCGGCGCGAAGGGGTCGCTCATCGCTCGTTCTCCGTGAGCAGCGTCGCGAGCTCGTCGTTCCAGGTGACGACGGGTCCGTCCCGGCAGAGCAGGAGCGGCCCGAGCTGGCAGTGGCCGCACAGCGCGGTCCCGCACTGCATGTTGCGTTCGAGCGAGACGCGGACCGCGCCGGGCGGGACGCCGAGGTCGACGAGCGCGCGCACGCTGAAGCGGATCATCACCTCCGGCCCGCAGACGAGCGCCGTCGTGCGTGCCGGGTCGAAGCCGAGGCCCGGCAGCAGCTGGGTGACGAGCCCGACGCCGCCGGTGAAGCCCGCGGGCGCGGCGTCCACCGTCACGCGCACGCGCACCCCCGCCGCCAGCCACCGCCCGAGCTCGGCGCGCAGCATCACCTGGTCGGGGTTGCGCGCGCCGACGGCGACGAAGACCCGCCCGCCGCCGTAGCGGCGGCGCTCGGCGAGCACGTCGATGGCACCGGCGAGCGGCGCGAGGCCGATCCCGCCGGCGACGACGACGGTGTCCCCGTAGCCGAGGTCGTCGACGCCCCAGTCGGTGCCGAAGGGCCCCCGCACCCCGACGAGGTCGCCGGGCGCGCTCGTGCACAGGGCGTGGGAGACCGGACCGACGTCGCGGATCGTGTGCTGGACCTCGCCGGTGGCGTCGGGCGCGGCGCTGAGGGAGATCGCGGCCTCGCCGACGCCGAAGGCGCTCAGCATGTTGAACTGACCCGGACGCCCCGGCGCGACGGCGTCAGCGACCGGCGAGAGCCGAAGCGTCGTCACGTCCGCCGTCTCGTGCCGCCGGGCGACGACGCGGTAGGCGAGCGGGACGAGGACCGGGGTGCCCGCCGGCGCGCTCGAGGCGTTCGTCACGGCGCGACCGCGCCGTAGAGGTCGAGCAGGCGGAAACGGGTCGCCTGCAGCCGGTCGACGATCACCGCCGACATCCGCTGCAGGAGGCGGTAGCCGAACTCGGGGTCCTTGTCGGCCTTGGCGCGCAGGCAGTCGGCGTCGATCGCGACCGCGAGCACGGTCCCGAGCGCCCGGGCGTCGAGGTGCCAGCGATAGGGCGGCAGCAGCCACGACCACCCGAGCAGCGCGCCCGCGGAGAGCGTCTCGACCATGAGCGGCGCCTTTCCCGGACGCCGCACCTCGAGCGCGACCCGGCCGCGGCGGAGGAGGTAGAGGGTTTCGGCGCGTTCGCCCTCGGAGAAGATGAGCCGGCCCGGGCCGAACGCGACGGTGCGCGCGCAGCCAGCGACGAGCTCCGCGACGTCACCGGGGAGCCCGGCGAACAGCGGGTGGGCGGCGATCAGCTCGGGCAGGGTCTGGATCACGTCGTCCCCCTCCTTGACGCCGCGCCGGTCCCCGCGAGCGCCGCCGCCTCCGCGCCGAGGTCGATGCCGACCGGGCACCATGTCACGCAGCGCCCGCAGCCGACGCAGCCGGTGGTCCCGAACTGGGTCTGCCAGGTGGCGAGCTTGTGGGTCGCCCACTGACGGTACCGGGCCGCCACCGATCGCCGCACGGGCCCGCTCGTGAGCAGGGAGTGGCCGACCTCGAAGCAGGAGGACCAGCGGCGCTCGCGCTCGAGGGTGCCCGAGAGGTCGCTCCGGTCGCGCACCTCGGTGCAAAAGCACGTCGGGCAGACCATCGTGCAATTGCCGCAGGACAGACAGCGGCTCGCGATCTCCTCCCACCCCGGCGCCTCGATGTGTCCGAGAAGGCCCCGGGCGACGACCTCGGGGTTGGACGACGCGGCGATGGCCCGTGTCGCGGCCCCGAGCGCGTCCCGGCGGCGGTCGGCGTCGCGCCGGGTCGCCTCGCTGGTCGGCAGCGCGGCGAGGACCTCGGCCCCCGCCGGCGACTGCGCGCGGACGAGGAAGCGGTGGGCGCCGGGATCGCCGCCGCGTTTGGGCGGAGGGTCGAGCTCGATCATCACGAGGTCCGCACCGTGCTCGAGCCCGGGTCCCGTCCCGAACGAGGTGCACCGGCAGGTCGTCGCGGGACGGCGGCACTCGAGCGCGACGACAAAGAGCGCCTTGCGCCGGGCCGCGGCCCCGGGGTCGGGGTAGGCCCCGCCGATCAGCACGCGCTCGAGCACCGTGGTGGCGGCGACCTCGCAGGGCCGTGCGCCGACGACGGCGACGCGGGCGGCCTCGGTCGGCGCCGGCTCGATCCGGAGCCCACCCTCGTCGGGTGTCGCGCGCAGCACACTCTGGTGGGGGGGAAGCAGCTGCCCCTTCAGGGAGTCCGGGCCAACGGCGTAGCCGAACAGCTCGCCGTCCCCGCCGTCCTCGAGGGCGTAGGAGCCCGGCGCCTGGCGGTCATGCATCCCCGCGGGGAGCTCCGCCGCGCCCGAGGCGGGCACGAGGCGGATGACGCCGTCGCGTACGCCCGGCGCGAGGGTCTCGTAGCCGCGGGCGGCGAGCGCGGCGAACAGCGTGTCGAGCTCACCGGCGGCGAGGACCCGCGCTGAGGCGAGGAAGGGCGGATCGAGGCGCACAGGCACCCCCGACCCGACGTTTGTGCCCGGCGGCGCAGGACCGGCGCCCTCCCTCGCCATGGCCAGATCGTAGACACGCACCGACAGGTGATGCGGGGGCGATCGCGGCGTTGGCGGCGCCGAAGGTCGCCCCGGGCGCCGGCGATCGCGGCCGTGTGGGCGCAGGGGAGGTGACCTTCGGCCCTTCGCCGCCGGGGACCACCGCGGGACAGTGGTGCTGAGCACATCGGCGGCGGCCACCCCGGGGCGCGCGAGGTCGCTGCTGTGACAGGTCGAGGAGGGTGCCGTGACGGTGAGAATCGGCATCAACGGGTTCGGGCGCACCGGTCGGGCGCTGTACCGCGCGATCCTCGAGCGCCACCTCTACGTCGAGGTCGTCGCGATCAACGACGTCGGCGAGCCCGCCGAGCTCGACTACCTGCTGCGCCGCGACTCGGTGCACGGACCATTGCGCACCCGCGTCGAGCTCGAGGGCGACACGCTCTCGACCGAGCACCAGCGCACGCGTCTGCTCCAGGTCAGCGACCCGGCCGAGCTGCCCTGGAAGGAGCTCGGCGTGGAGGTCGTCGCCGACTGCAGTGGTCGTGCAAGCACACGTGACGACGCTGCGGTGCACCTCGGGGCCGGGGCCGAGCGCGTGGCCGTCTCGGCGCCGTGCCGCGGCGCGGACGCGACGGTGGTCATCGGGGTGAACGAGGACCGCTACGACCCCGAGCACGACCGGGTCGTCTCGAACGCCTCGTGCACGACCAACTGCGTCGCGCTGCTCGCCAAGGTGCTCGACGAGACCTTCGGCATCGAGTCCGCGCTGATGACGACCGTGCACGCCTACACGGGCGGCCAGAGCCTGGTGGACGCCGTGAGAGGCGATGCGCGTCGCGGCCGTGCCGCGGGACTCAACATCGTGCCGACGACGACGGGCGCCGCGCGCTCGACGGGGCTCGTGCTCGAGACGGTGCGCGGCCGCATGGACGGGATCTCGCTGCGGGTCCCCGTCCCCGACGGCTCGATCTGCGACCTCGTCGCCCTCGTCGGCGCGCCGGCCGAGGCGGCCGAGGTCAACGCCGCGTTCCGGGCTGCGGCCGAGGGGCGCCTCGGCCACGTCCTCGACTACAGCGACGAGCCGCTCGTCTCGAGCGACGTGATCGGGTCCGCGGCCTCGTGCCTGTTCGATCCGTCGCTCACGATGGTCCAGGACCGCCTCGTGAAGGTCTTTGGTTGGTACGACAACGAGTGGGCGTACGCCAACCGCCTCGCCGAGCTGTGCGCGCTGCTCGGCGCACGCTCGTGAGCCCCAGAGGAGGAGAAATGCCCGCGCTGCACTACGTCCGCTTCTTCGAGGAGATCGGTGTCGAGGACATCCCGCTCGTGGGCGGGAAGAACGCCAACCTCGGCGAGATGTACCGCACGCTTTCCTCCGCAGGGGTGCGCGTGCCCCACGGCTTTGCCATCACGGCCGAGGGCTACCGCCACGTGCTCGACGAGGCCAAGGCCTGGGACCGCCTCCACGACGCGCTCGACGGCCTGGACGCGAGCGACGTCGTCGACCTCGCTCGGCGGGGGCTGAGGGCACGGGAGATCGTCGCCGGCGCGACACTCCCCGCCGACCTCGCGGGCGAGATCCGCCTCGCCTACCGCCGCCTCCAGGAGGAGTACGGCGAGGACGTGCACCTCGCGGTGCGCTCGTCGGCGACCGCGGAGGACCTGCCGACCGCGAGCTTCGCGGGCCAGCAGGAGACCTACCTCAACATCGCGGGCGAGGAGGGTCTCCTCGACGCCGTGCGGCGGTGCTTCGCGAGCCTGTTCACCGACCGTGCCATCCACTACCGGGTCGACCAGGGCTTCGACCACTTCAAGGTCTACCTCTCGGTCGGCGTGATGAAGATGGTGCGCTCGGACATCGCCTCCTCGGGCGTGATGTTCTCGCTCGACACCGAGTCGGGCTTCCCCGACGTCGTCTTCGTCGAGGGCGCCTACGGCCTCGGGGAGAACGTCGTCCAGGGCGCGGTCGACCCCGACGAGTTCTACGTCCACAAGCCGACCTACCGCAGCGGGCACCGCTGCGTGCTGCGGCGCCTGCTCGGGGACAAGGCGGTGAAGATGGTGCTCGTCGAGGGCGAGACGCGCCAGACGACACGCAACATCCCGACGCCGCGCACCGACCGCGCCCGGTACTGCCTCACCGACGACGAGGTGCTCGAGCTCGCCGGCTACGCGCTCGCCATCGAGGACCACTACGGCCGCCCGATGGACATGGAGTGGGCCAAGGACGGCGTCGACGGCCACCTCTACCTCGTCCAGGCCCGGCCCGAGACGGTCGCGTCGCAGCGGCGGGCGACCACCATCGAGCGCTACGTCCTCGAGGACACCGGCGAGGTCCTCGTCGAGGGGCGCTCGGTCGGCGAGCGTATCGCCTCGGGGACCGTGCGCGTCATCGACAGCCTGGCGCGCCTCTCGGAATTCCGGCCCGGCGAGGTGCTCGTCGCCGACACCACGACGCCGGACTGGGAGCCGGTCATGAAGACCGCCGCGGCGATCGTGACCAACCGCGGCGGACGGACCTGCCACGCGGCGATCGTCGCCCGCGAGCTCGGGATCCCCGCCGTCGTCGGGACCCAGGGCGCGACCTCCGCGCTCGGCACCGGGGCGGCGGTGACGGTCTCGTGCGCCGAGGGCGACACCGGCCGCGTCTACCGCGGCAGCATCGCCTTCCATGTCGAGCGCACCGAGGTCGCCGACCTCGAGCGCCCCGCGACCTCGATCATGGTCAACCTCGGCAACCCCGAGCTCGCCTTCAAGACCTCCTTCCTCCCCGTCGACGGGGTCGGGCTCGCCCGCATGGAGTTCATCATCAGCGAGTACATCCGGGCCCACCCCCTCGCGCTGTTGCATCCCGAGGACGTGAAGGACCCCGCCGAGCGCGCGATGATCGAGGAGCTGACCGCCGCCTACAGCGACGGCGCCGAGTTCTTCGTCGAGCGCCTTTCGGAGGGCATCGGGACCATCGCGGCGGCGTTCTGGCCGCGGCCGGTCGTCGTGCGGATGTCGGACTTCAAGACCAACGAGTACGCGAGCCTGCTCGGTGGCGCTGCCTTCGAGCCGGTCGAGGCGAACCCGATGCTCGGCTGGCGCGGCGCGGCGCGCTACGCGCACCCCGGCTACGCCGAGGGCTTCGCGCTCGAGTGCGCGGCGATGCGCCGGGTGCGCGAGGACATGGGCCTCACCAACGTCGTCCTCATGCTCCCCTTCGTCCGCCGGGTGTCCGAGGCCGAGGCGGTGCTGGCCGAGATGGAGCGCCACGGCCTGCGACGGGGCGAGAACGGCCTCGAGGTCTACGCGATGTGCGAGATCCCGAACAACGTCGTGCTCATCGACCGCTTCGCGCCGCTCTTCGACGGCTTCTCGATCGGCTCGAACGACCTCACCCAGCTCACCCTCGGGGTGGACCGCGACAGCGAGATCGTGGCCTTCGACTACGACGAGCGCGACGAGGGCGTGAAGGAGATGCTGCGCCTTGCCGTCGAGGGCTGCCGGCGCAACAACATCCACTCCGGTCTGTGCGGCCAGGCGCCGTCGGACTATCCGGACATGGCCGAGTACCTCGTCGAGCTCGGCATCGACTCGATGAGCCTCAACCCCGACACAGTCCTGCAGACGACGGCGCGCGTCCTCGAGGTGGAACGGCGCCTCGGCCGTGCGCCGCGTCCCGAGACGGCGCACTGACACCGATTGTCCGCGCCGGGACAGGGCGCGGGAGCGACAGAAAGGAGCAGGCGATGGCACTGTCGAGATGGGATCCGATCTGGACCGACTTCTCGCACCACATGCCGGCGCGTGTGCGGCGGTGGCTCGCCGCGGAGGACGATGCCGAGGGCTGGATGCGCATCGAGGAGCGCGAGGAGGACGACGCGCTCGTGATCCGCGCGGAGCTTCCCGGTGTCGACCCGGACAAGGACGTCGACGTCGAGGTGACCGACGGCGTCGTCCGCATCGCCGCCCGGCGTGAGGAGCACCACGAGGCCCGGGCGGGTGGCACGTTCCGAAGCGAGTTCCACTACGGCGCGCTCACCCGTGCCGTCCCGCTGCCGACCGGGGTCGAGCCGGCGCGCGTCACCGCCGAGTACCGCGACGGCATCCTCGAGGTGCGCGTCCCGCTGCCGGCCGGGGAGGCCAAGGCGGCGCCGGTGACGACCGTTGCGGTCAAGCGGGCCTGAAAGGAGCCGGCGTGGAGCTTTCCCGCGGTCGCCCGCGCTCGACCTTCGTGACGTCGCACCGCCATTCGAAGGCCCGCGCCACACCGCGCGCTCTCGCGGCGCCGCCGCTCGCCGAGGGTCCGGCCGCCATCCCGGCGCCGGCCCCGACGCGAAGCGGCGGCCCCGCGCTGGTGGCGCGGGGCGAGGAGTGGTGGGAGGCCGCCGCGTGCCGGGGAAAGCCCGTCGACACGTTCTTCACCGGTGACGAGCTGACCCTCGCGCGGGCGCTCGTGCTGTGCCACGCGTGCCCCGTGCGGGGTCGCTGCCTCGACTACGCGGTGCGCAACGGCATCGCGTACGGCATCTGGGGCGGCGCCACCGAGACCGAGCGCCGCATGCTGCGCCCCGGCGCCTGAGCCCGGCGCCGGGGCGTCACACGTCGTCGGCGACGAGGACCGCCGCGCCGGCGAAGCGCCCGTGGGCCAGATCCGCGAGCGCCTGGTCGGCGCGGTCGAGGGGGTAGGGGGTCGTCGTGACGCTGACGGGCAGGCGCGCCGCGATCTCGAGGAACTCCATCCCGTCCGCGCGGGTGTTCGCCGTCACGCTGCGCAGGGTGCGCTCCTCGAAGAGGTGGGCCGCGTAGTTGAGGGGCGGGACGTCGCTCAGGTGGATGCCGGCGAGCGCGAGGGTGCCGCCCGGTCCGAGCGCGGCGAGCGCCACGGGGACGAGCTCGCCGGCAGGGGCGAAGAGGATCGCCGCGTCGAGCGGCTCGGGCGGCGCGTCGGCGGCGTCGCCCGCGCTCGCCGCACCGAGATCGAGAGCGAGGCGGCGCGCGGCGGCGCCCCGGGTGAGGACGTGGACCGTCGCGCCCTCGCCGAGCGCGATCTGGGCGCAGAGGTGGGCCGAGGCGCCGAAGCCGTAGATGCCGAGCCGCCCCCCGGGGGGCAGTGCGGCGCGGCGGTAGGCGCGGTAGCCGATGATGCCCGCGCACAGAAGCGGGGCGGCCTCGAGGTCGGAGAAGCGCTCAGGGAGCGCGTAGACGAAGGCTTCGTCCGCGACGACATAGGGCGCGAAGCCCCCGTCGCGGTCCCACCCGGTAAAGCGCGGGGAGCGGCAGAGGTTCTCGCGTCCGGTGAGGCAGAAGCGGCAGCGCCCGCAGGTGCGTGCGAGCCACGGCACCCCGACGCGCGTGCCGGGGGGAAAGCGCGTGGCACCGGGTCCGAGGCGCTCGAGCGTGCCGACGACCTCGTGGCCGGGGACGACGCCGGCCCGGCGCGGGGCGAGATCACCCTCGGCGAGGTGCAGATCGGTCCGGCAGACCCCGCAGGTCCGCACGCGCACGAGGACCTCGCCGGCTCCGGGCTCGGGGACCGGTCGCTCGACCGGGCGCAGCGGACCGCCGTCGATCGGCCCGGGCCGATCGACGGCCCACGCGCGCATCGTCGCGGTGCCCACCGTCCTCAGCACCCGGCGCGCTGCGGCCGCGACGCGCTCACCGGCGGTGTCCGCCGCGCACGATCACGACGCTGCAGGACGCGAGGCGCGCGCAGTTCTCGCCGCAGTGGCCGAGGAGCAGGCCCGCGAAGCCGCCGTAGCCGCGGTCGCCGACGACGAGCAGCTGGGCGTCGCGCGACGCCTCGACGAGGACCGGCGTCGAGTGCCCACGCTTGACGAAGCGCTCGATGGGAGGAAGCGGCCCGCTCTCCTCGGCGAGGACCTTGTCGATCGTGTGGTCCAAAGTCCGCCTCGCCTCCTCCTCGAGGCTGTGCGCGCCGGCGGGGACGAAGCCGAAGCCGAGGGTGTTCTCCCACGCGATCACCGCGTGGATGCTCGCGCCGTTGAGGCGCGCGAGGTTGATCGCCCAGCGCAGCGCCTCGGCGCTCTCCGGCGAGCCGTCGATACCGACGACGATCGGTGCTGTGGCCGCGGACGCGCTCATGGCTCCTTCCTTCCCCGCCGGTCGCGCCGGCGCTCAGATCACCTCGGGCACGAGGTCGATCGCCCCGCAGGGGCACTCGGCCACGCAGATGCCGCAACCCTTGCAGTAGTCGTAGTCGAACGCGTAGTGGCGGCCCGCGGCCGCCGACGCCGCGAGGTCGAGCTTGTCGACGGCGTTGTCCGGGCAGACGCCGTAGCAGTTGTCGCACTCGAAGCAGTTCCCGCACGACAGGCAGCGGCGCGCCTCGAACAGCGCGTTGTCCTCGCGCAGCGGCCCGACGACCTCGTCGAAGGTGCTGCGGCGGCGCGCGGTCTCGAGCTCGGGACGGCGCTGGCGGTCGGCGTCGGTGTAGTACCAGGTGTTCAGGCGGTCGAAGGTCGCGAGCGGGTGGCGCGGCGGCGGCGCGAGGGTCTCGCCGCGCAAGAACGCGTCGATCGCGCGCGCCGCGTGCTTCGCGTGGCCGACGGCCACCGTCGCCGTGCGCTCGCCGGGCACGACGTCCCCGCCGGCGAAGATGCCCATTGCCCCGGTCTCCATCGCGTCGTCCACGCTGACGGCGCCGTGCTCGACCGCGACGCCCGCGGCCTTCTCGACGAGCGAGAGGTCGCTGTCCTGGCCGAGCGCGAGGACGAGGGCATCGGCGGGCAGCTCCTCGAACTCACCGGTCGGCACGACGTCGCGGCCCTCGAGGCGGACCTTCTCCAGGACGAGACGGCCGCCCTCGAAGCTCTTCACCGTCGTCAGCCAGCGCGCCTGCACGCCCTCGTGCAGCGCGTCGGCGAGCTCGTCGGCGTGCGCGGGCATCTCCTTTGGGGTGCGGCGGTAGACGACGACCGCGTCGGTCGCGCCGAGGCGCCGGAGGGTCCGGGCCGCGTCCATGGCGGTGTTCCCGCCGCCGTAGACGGCGACGCGCCGGCCGAGCAGCGGCGGGTCGCCGGCGGCGACCTGGTGCAGGAGGGAGAGCGCGTCGAGGATGCGGGCGCTGTCGCCCGCGGGGATCTCGGTGCGCCGGCCGATCTGGGCACCGACGGCGAGGTAGACGGCGTCGTAGGCACCCGCCTCCTTTTCCGCCGCGAGGTCGTCGATGCGCCGGCCGGTGACCACCTCGACGCCGAGGGCGAGGATGCGCTCGATCTCGTCGTCGAGCACGTCGCGGGGCAGGCGGTACGCCGGGATCCCGTAGCGCATCATGCCGCCGAGCTCCTCGGCCTGGTCCACCAGCGTCACGGCGTGGCCGCGCCGGCGCAGGTGGTAGGCGGCGGAGAGACCCGAGGGACCCGAGCCCACGACCAGGACACGCCGCCCCGTCTCGGCCGGGGGTGGGTCGAAACGCCACCCGCGCGCGATCGCGTGGTCACCGAGGAAGCGCTCGACGGCGTTGATGCCGACGGCCTCGTCGAGCTCGGCACGGTTGCACGCGCTCTCGCAGGGGTGGTAGCAGATCCGTCCCATGATCGCCGGCAGCGGGTTGTCGTCGACGAGCTGGCGCCAGGCGGCCTCGTAGTCCCCGGCCTCGGCGTGGTAGAGCCAGCGCTGGATGTTCTCGCCCGCCGGGCACGCGTCGTTGCACGGGGGGAGCCGGTCGACATAGACGGGCCGCTCCACTCGCCACGCGCCGGTCTTGTTGGCGCGGCTCGAGCCGACGTCGAGGGTGATGGCGTAGGGGGGCTGCATCAGACCTCGACCTCCTCGGGCGCGACGAGCCCGTAGCGGGTGATGTTCTCGTCCGCGAGCGCCTGCAGGTGCGCGATGACCTCGTCGCGGCGCTCGGGCTTGAAAAGGTGCGCGAAGCGGCGCTGCAGCACGAGGTAGTCCTCGACGGGCACCTTGTGGCGGATCTTGCGGACCGAGGTCACGATGCCGTCCTCGGCCTCGAAGACGGGGAAGAGCCCGGACTCCGCGGCGAGACGCGCGAGGCGGATCGTGTCGCGGGACTGCGAGCCCCAGCCGAGCGGGCAGGGCACGAGCACGTGGAGGTAGCGGGCGCCGTGGCGCGCCATCGCCTTGATGACCTTGGCCTCGAGGTCGTGGAGGTCGGCGACCGTCGCCGTCGCGACGTAGCCGATCCCGTGCGCGAGCGCGATGCGGGGGAGGTCCTTGCCCTGGCCGAAGGGGTTGCCCGGCTCGGGACCCACGGCCTCGGTCGTCGCGGTCCGGGCCGCCGGCGGCGTCGCCCCCGAGCGCTGGACGCCGGTGTTCATGTAGGCCTCGTTGTCATAGCAGATGAAAAGGACGTCGTCGTTGCGCTCGAACATCCCCGACAGCGCGCCGAAGCCGATGTCGACCGTCCCGCCGTCGCCCGCCTGAGCGACGACCCGGACGTTGCTGCGGCCCTTCACCCGCAGGGCCGCCGCGACGCCCGAGGCGACCGCCGGGGTGTTGCCGAACAGGGAGTGGAGCCAGGGCACGCGCCACGAGCTCTCGGGGAACGGGGTCGAGAAGACCTCGAGGCAGCCCGTCGCGTTGATCGCGACGAGGTCGCCGCCCGTGGCCCGCACGGCGGCGTCGAGCGCGTAGCGGGCGCCGAGCGCCTCGCCGCAGCCCTGGCAGGCGCGGTGCCCGCGATCGAGGGAATTCGCGCGGCGCGGGTCGGACTGGACGGTGCGCAGCTCCTCCTCGAGCAGCCGGTTCCCGACCGCGAAGCTCCCGACCTGGTAGAAGCGGATGGGGGTGGGGGTCATCGGCCCTCCTCGGCGTGGGGGGACGCGGCGCTCGTGGCGAGGTCGCGCAGGATGTTCTCGGCCATCGGCCCTGAGCGGCGATCCGCCGCCATGCGTGCGCGCTCGCGCTCGACGACGATGGTGTCGAGGTCGAGGAAGGTCGTGCGACCGAGCTTGCCCGCCGCCGCGTCGTGCAGAACGGCCTCGAGCGCCCGGCGCGTGACGGGCCGGCCACCGAGCCCGGCGACCACGGTGTGCACCGACGCCGGCAGCCCCTGGCAGCTCAGCGCGACGTCGGTCGAGAGCACCCCGCCGAAGCCGATCGAAAAGGCGCGCTCGACGGCCACGATGCGCACCGCCCGCGCCAGCGCGGCGCGCACCGCGTCGGTCGGGAAGGGGCGGAAGGCGGTGATCCCGAGCACGCCGATGCGCTCGCCGGCGTCGCGCAGGGCGTCCACGGCATCCTTGATCGTCCCGAGCACGGAGCCGAGCGCGACCACGATCGTGTCGGCGTCCTCGGTGCGGTAGGTCGAGACCAGGCCACCGCTGCTGCGGCCGAAGCGGGTCGCGAACTCCTCAGCGAGGCGCGGGATCGCGACGAGGGCGTCGAGCTGGCGGAGGTGGGCGAGGTAGCGGACCTCGGTGAAGGCCTCGGGGCCGACCATCGCGCCGATGGACACCGGGTCGGCGGGGTCGAGGACCTGGCGCGGGACGTAGGGCGGCAGGAACGCGTCGACGTCCGCCTGCCCGGGCAGGTCGACACGTTCGAGCGCGTGGGTGAGCACGAAGCCGTCCATGCAGACCATGACGGGGAGCGACAGCTCCTCGGCGAGGCGGAACGCCTGGATGTGGAGGTCGACGGCCTCCTGGTTGTCCTCGGCGAAGAGCTGGATCCACCCGCTGTCGCGCACGGCCATCGCGTCGGAGTGGTCGTTCCAGATGTTGATCGGCGCGCCCACGGCGCGGTTCGCGAGCGTCATCACGATCGGGAGGCCGAGGCCGGCCGCGTTGTAGACCGCCTCCATCATGAACAGCAGGCCCTGGCTCGCCGTCGCGGTGTACGCGCGGGCGCCGGCCGCCGAGGCGCCGATCGCGACCGACAGGGCCGCGAACTCCGACTCGACGTTCAAGAACTCACATGGCTGGAGCTTTCCGGTGCGCACGAGGGCGCCGACGGCCTCGATGATGTGGGTCTGGGGGGAGATCGGGTAGGCGCAGACGACCTCGGGCCGGCACAGGGCGACGGCCTCGGCGACGGCGCGCGACCCCTCAAGCTGTCGCAGCATGGGCACGCTCTCCTAGCTCGCGGCGGACATGGTCGTGCGCGGCCCGGGCGGCGGCCACGTTGGCGTCGCCGATCGGGCCGGGGAAGCGCTCGCGGATCGCCCCCTCGAGCGCGCCGAGCGAGACCGCGGAGGTGAGGGCCGCCATGCCGCCGAGCAACGCGGCGTTGGGGAGCGGCCGTCCGACATGCTGGCGGGCGAGCTCGGTCGCCGGCACCGTGGCGAGCCGCTCGGGCCGGAGGCGCTCGACCAGCGCGGCGAGACCGAGCTCCTCGAAGCTGCGGCTCGTGTTGATGAGGACGTAGCCGTCCGCCTCGAGCCCCGAGAAGAGGTCGACCTGGTGGACCAAGGTCACGTCCTGGATGATGACCGCATCGGGTTCGAGAATCGGCTCGCGGGTGCGGATCGGCGCGTCGTCGATGCGGCAGAACGAGACGACGGGCGCGCCGGTGCGCTCGGAGCCGAAGCTCGGGAAGGCCTGGGCGTGGCGACCCTCGACGAAGGCCGCGAGCGCGAGGAGCTCGGCGGCGGTGACGACGCCCTGTCCTCCCCGGCCGTGGAAGCGGACCTGGAGCATTACTCGCCTCTCCCGATGATGAGCCTCCCGGTGATCTCCCGGGGGACGATGCGGATCCAGTGGTCGCCCGGGCTGGCCCCGGCGGGCGCGAGCGGGAGCAGGCGCTCGCGCACCGAGGCGTCGTCGAGCGCCGTGGTGATCTCGCGCGCCGTGCCCTTCACGACGACGCTCCACCACCCTCGGTCGTCGAGGGAACGGCCGTCAACTTCAAACGCCACGCGGTCGAGCGTCGCATGGGCGAGCTTGGTCCCGGCGTCGGTCCGGATCACGACGCGGTCGCCGTCGAGCACGAAGTCCACCGGGAAGATCTCGGGCTGGCCGTCCGACGCGCACGCGAGCCGGCCGACGCCGCCGAGCCGCAGGTGCTCCAGGCACTCCGCGTGGGTCAGCTCCCGGGTCGCGCCCAGCGCCCCGCGGTTGGTCGTCATCGTTCCCCCTCCTTTGGCGCCGGTGCCCGGCGCAGCAGGCGCATGGTCGGCTCGGGGCCTTCGGCGCGGGGCCCGACCCGGACCTTGGCGTCGAGCACGACCGCCCCCTCCCCGAGAACGCTGACGGGGTTCAAGTCGAGCTCGACGATCTCCGGGCAGCTGAGCGCGAGGTCGCCGATGCGCCGCAGGATGTCGGCGAGGGCCGCCACGTCCGCGGGCGGGCTGTTGCGGTAGCCGGTGAGCAGCGGCGCCGCGCGCAGGCGCCGGATGAGCGCGCCGGCCTCGTCCGCGCTGAGCGGGGGGACCGCGAAGGCGTGGTCGCCGAGCAGGCTCGTCGCCGTGCCGCCGAGGCCGACCATGACGAGCGGCCCGAAGGCCTCGTCGGCGCGCATCCCGACGATCGTCTCCACGCCTGCGGCGCGCATCGGCTGGACGACGGCCGCGAGCGAGTGCCCGAGGCGGTCGGCCATCGCGGTGTACGCCGCGGCGGCCTCGGCGCCGCTCAGTCCGAGCGCGACACCGCCGGCATCGCTCTTGTGGACGAGGTCGCCAGCCGCAGCCTTGAGCGCGACGGGGCTGCCGATCTCAGTGGCGGCGCGCGCCGCGTCCTGCGCGCTGTGGACCCGGACCGTCTCAACAACGGGGATCCCGCAGCGCGCGACGAGCGCCATTGCCTCGTCCGCGTCGAGCCACCGGCCGGCCGGCGACGAGGCGAGCACCGCGTCGACGAGCGGGCGGACGCTCGCACGCGGCACGAGGGGCGCGTGCACCTCCGGCGGGGGAAGGGCCCGCCACGCCGCGTACGCGCAGGCGCGCCCGAGGGCGGCGATCGCGCGTTCGGGGGTCGGGAGAACGGCGACGCGCGCGCCGGGGCCGCTCGGCGCCGCCGCGCTCGCGAGCGGGCCGCTCGCGCCGAGCACGCACGCGATGATCGGCTTGGTGGTCGTCTCGGCGGCCGCCGCGAGCGCACCGGTGACGTCCGCGAGGTTGGCGAGCGGCCCGACCGTGGTCACGACGGCCACGGCCGCGTCGATGGCGTTGTTCGCGCACGCCGCCGCGAGCGCCGCTTGGAGGTGCTCGGGCGTCCCGTCGGCGGTGATGTCGATCGGGTTCGTGAGGCCGCTGATGGGGGGCAGGAAACCCGCGAGCTCGCCGGCGAGCTCGGGCCGGAGCTCCTCGACGGCGAGCCCGCTCGTCGCACACGCGTCGGCCGCGAGGATGAGGGGGCCGCCGGAGTTCCCGACGAGCGCGACGCGCCGCCCCTTCGCCGGGGGGAGGTGCGCGAGCGTGCTCGTCGTGTCGAGCAGCTCCTCGAGGCGGTCGACCTCGATGACGCCGCAGGTCGAAAGCAGCGTGTGCACGGCGACCGCCGGCGTCGCGGCCGAGGCGGTGTGCGAGCTCGCGCCCCGCGCCCCGGCGGCCGTGCGCCCCGCCTTGAGGGCGACGATCGGCTTGCGCGCGCCGACGCGCCGCGCGATGCGCGCGAACTTACGCGGATTGCCAAATGACTCGAGGTAGAGGGCGATGACCGAGGTGTTCGGGTCCTTCTCCCAGTAGCAGAGCATGTCGTTGCTCGAGATGTCGAGCTTGTTGCCGGCGGAGATGAACGCCGAGATCCCGAGACCGGCCCGGCTCGCCTCCTCGAGGAGGGTGATCCCGAGAGCGCCGGACTGGGAGAGCAGGCCGATCGGCCCGGGCGCCGGCGCCGAGGAGGAGAAGGTGGCGTTCATCTGGATGTCGTCGGCCATGTTCGCGACGCCGAGACAGTTCGGGCCGACGACGCGCATCCCCGCCGCACGCGCGAGCTCGAGCACCTCGCTCTGGAGGGCCGCGCCTGGCGCGCCGAGCTCCGCGAAGCCGGAGGTGACGATGACGAGCCCTGCGACACCCGCCGCCGCGGCGTCGCGGGTGACCTCGAGCACGCCTTGTGCGGGCACGGCGACGACCGCGAGGTCGACCGGGGCGGGGACGGCGCCGAGGCTCGGGTACGCGGGCACGCCCACGACGGCGCGCGCCTTGGGGTTGACGGGGTAGACCGCACCGGTGAACCCGCCGGAGACGAGATTGCGGACGATGCGGTTGCCGACGCTGCCGGGTCGCCGGCTCGCGCCGACCACCGCGACCGTGCGGGGGCGCAGCAGTCGGGCGACGCTGGCCGCGACCGCGGTGCGCTCGCGCTCGTCGCGGCGCGCGAGGTAGTCGTCGGTCTCCTCGGTCGAGATGAGCACGCGTAGCTCGTCGGTCCCGCGTACCACCGTGTAGGGCAGGCCGCTGTCCTCGACCAGACGAATCATCGCCGCGTTGTCGGGGAGCATCTCGGCGACGAGGTGGTCGATCCCGCGTTCGCGCGCGTACGCGGTCAGGTGCTCGAGCAGCAGCGTGCCGACGCCGCGGCCTTGGAGAGCGTCCGCGACCACGAAGGCGACCTCGGCTTCCCGACCGTCGAGAAGGTCGTAGCGGACGACGCCGATCAGCTCGTTGCGCACGAGGCCCACGAAGGCCATCCGGCTGTCGTAGTCGAGCAGGCTGAGGTGTTCGAGCTCGTCCCCCTCGAGCAGGGGGTGTGCGCCGAAGTACCGGTAGTGCACGGTCTCGGGCGACAGTCCCGCGTGGAAGCGTGCGAGCAGCGGCGCGTCGCTCGGCAGGATGGGACGCATCCGGAGCGCGGTCCCCTCGGTCAGCAGCGCATCGGCCACCCACGAGGTCGGATAGCCGGGGGGAAGCACCCCCGCGCCAGCTCCGGCCGGCTCGTGCGGGCCCTTCGGGTCGGTGTGGTCACTCACTGCCCCATCCTGTGCCGCATCGGTCTGCCCGCGCTAGGGCCGGACGGCTCGGGGGCCGGGGCCCATCGGCCCGCAGGCGCTGCATGCGGCCGGTGCCGTGGCGCGGGAGCCCGTTCCCTCGGTGACCTTAGGCCCTCGGTGCAGGTCGTTCAGCCCTAAGTCGGGCTAGATGATCCCTCGCACACTGGTCCGAGGACGTGCCGTCGACGGCGGGACGTCGAAGGGAGCGGTGATGGAAACTGTCGTCGTGGGCGTCGACGGCTCTCGGGCCTCGGCCGCCGCGCTCGAGTGGGCGGGTCGCTACGCGGAGCGCATCGGTGCCCGCGTACTCGGGGTCACCGCCTGGCACAGCCCGGCGAGCGCGATGTGGTCGATCGACGCGACCGAGCTGCAGTCTGCGGCTGAAGAGGTTCTCGAGGGCGCCCTCAAAGAGGCGCGCTCGGCCCACCCCGACGTCGAGTACTCCGGCATCGTCGACGAGGGGCTCGCCGCGCCGGTTCTGCTCACCGCGGCGGGCACCGCCGATCTCCTCGTCGTCGGGAGCCGCGGTCACGGTGCGTTCGCGGGCATGCTCATCGGCTCGGTCAGCATGCACTGCGTCCACCACGCGCGCTGCCCGGTTGTCGTCGTGCCCGACGAGGGCCGCTGAGGTGTCGGTCCCCGCTGACGCCGCGGCGCCCACCTCCCGCCCGCTCCTGCGCAGTGAGTGCCTCGCGCTCCTGCGGCACAGCCGTGTCGGGCGCGCGGCGTTCCCCGCGGGCGGCCTGCTGACGATCGTGCCGACCGCCTACCGCCTCGCCGACGGCTATGTCGTCCTGCCGCTCGGCGGTCTGGAGGAGGTGGTCGGCCAGGTCGTCACGTTCCAGTGCGACGGCTACGACGGGGCCGCCGGGGAGCGGTGGTCGCTGTGCGTGACGGGGCGTACCGAGCGCCGACCGGATGGGAGCATCCGGCTCGCGCTCGACCTCCTGCGCGGCTTCGCTCAGGCGTGCAGGGGCGGCTCGAACGCCTCGGAGGCGGCCGAGCCGCCGCCCTGCGAGTGAACGGCCTCGGGGCCGCGCGCCGGACCGAGGGGGATCTCGAAGACGAGCTCGGTTCCAAGGCCGCCCGAACCCGGGCGCAGCGCGAACCGGCCGCCGAGGCCGTTTGCCCGGCGCCGCAGGTTTTGCACGCCGTGCCCACCGGGCCGCCTCCCGGCGCCGGGGCCGTCGCCGTCGTCGAGGATCCGCAGACTGATCCGGGTGTCGCTCGCGACCGCGGTGAGCTGGACCCGTGTGGCGTGCGCGTGGCGGACGACGTTGGCGAGCCCCTCGCGCACCACCGCGAGGAGGTGCGCGGCGATCTCGTCGTCGGCTACCGCGTCGAGGGGACCTTCGAGACGGACCTGCGGCTCGAAGCCGAGCCCCGCACTGGCCTCGCGGCACAGCGCAAGGATCTCGGCGCGCAGGCCCTGCTCGGCGACGGGGGAGACCTCGAGGGCGAAGATCGTCGAGCGGATCTGGCGGATCGTGTCGTCGAGATCGGCGACCGCGCCCTGGACGAGCTCGGCCGCCTGGCGCGAGGCCATGAGCGAGATGGTGCCCTGGAGCGCGAGGCCGACCGCGAACAGGCGCTGGATCACGGTGTCGTGGAGCTCCGCGGCGATGCGCGCGCGGTCGGCGTTGAGGGCGAGCGCGCGGACCTGGGTGTGGAGCCGCGCGTTGTCGACCGCGATCCCCGCCGCGCGCGCGATCGTCACGGCGAGCGCCTCGTCGGCGTCGGAGAACGGCTCGCCGCCGCGCTTCTCGGTGAGGTAGAGGTTGCCGAACACCTCGTCGCGCACGACGATGGGGACGCCGAGGAACGAGTGCATCTCCGGGTGGTGGGCCGGGAATCCCGCGTGCTCGGGGTGCTCGTTCAAGTCCGCGAGCCGAAGCGGCTTCGGGTCGTTGATCAGCAGACCGAGGATCCCCTTGCCGTCGGGAAGGCGACCGATCTCCGCGGCAACCTCGGGTGGGATCCCCTCGTAGACGAAGGACGACAGGCCCTTGCCGTCCTCGGTGAGGACACCGACGGCACCGTAGCGTGCATCAACGATCTCACACGCGGCGTGAACGATTCGCCGGAGCACGTCGGGGAGTGAGAGATCGGAGTCGATCAGCAGCACCGCCTCGACCAGCGCGCGCAGCTGCCCGGGGTCGCTGATGCGTTCCAGCGGGGACTACCCCCTCTCGATCGGGTGCCGCACCGACAGGCGCGCCGCGTAGGCCGCCGCCTCGCTCCGACGCTCCATGCCAAGCTTGGAGAGCAGGCGCGAGACGTAGTTCTTCACGGTCTTCTCGGCGAGGTAGAGGTCCTCGGCGATCTGGCGGTTCGTCTTGCCCTCGCTGATGAGCACGAGGATGCGGCGCTCCTGCTCGCTGAGGCCCGACAGCGGGTCGGGCTCGGGCGCGGGGTTGCGGATGCGCTCGAGGACCCGGGCGGTGACCGCGGGGTCGAGAAGGCTCTCACCCGCGGCGACGCGCCGGATCGCCGTGATGAGCTGGCGACCGTCGATCTGTTTGAGGACGTAGCCGGACGCGCCCGCCATGATCGAGGCGAAGAGTGCCTCGTCGTCCGCAAAGCTCGTGAGCATGACGCAGGAAACCTCGGGGTGCGCCGAGCGGACGTCCCGGCAGAGCTCGATCCCGCCGGTCGTGTCCCCCGGACCGAGGCGCACGTCGAGCACGGCGACGTTCGGGCGCGTGTGCGCGATAGCCTCCATGGCCTCCGCGGCCGTTCCTGCCTCGCCGACGACCTCGAGGTCGTCCTCGGCCCAGAGGAGGTCCCGGATGCCCCGCCGGACGATCTCGTGGTCGTCGACGAGGAAGATGCGCGCGCTCACCTGTCCATTGTCGCGGACGCGGGTGGCTCCGGCCAGCGTCTTCCCGCGCCAAAGGACCCCCCTCCCGCGGACGTCTGCACGGGCAGGGGGGACCTTTGGCCGTAGTGGGGAGCTCGGCGCGGCGGCGATCCTTGAAGCGAGGTCGCCGAGGGGGCGGCCCCGGCGCCCAGGGGGCGTCCCCGAGGTGTGAGTCAGGAGATCCTCATGCGAAGGAGAACCTTCGACCTGTTGGCCAGCTTCACCGGGCTCGTTCTCGCCGTCGTACTTGCCGCCGCGGGCGCCCTGATGCTGTGGGCCTACAACTACGTGGGCAACGAGGTGCACAACCAGCTCGTCAACCAGCAGATCTACTTCCCGCCCAAGGCCGCGTTCGCCCACCCGAAGGCCGGCACCGAGATCACGCCGGCGATGATCCCGAGCGTCTCGCAGTATGCGGGCCAGCAGCTCCTGTCGGGCGCGCAGGCCAAGGTCTACGCGGACAACTTCATCGCCCAGCACCTGTACGACATGCCGTACCACGGCGTCTACGCGAAGATCAGCACAGCCGCCCGCGCGGCCACGCCGGGGAGCACGCAGGCGACCAGCCTCGCCTCACTCGAGCAGACGAGCTTCCAGGGCACGACTCTCCGCTCGATGCTCCTTGAGGCCTACGCCTTTGGGACCATGGGCTCGATCGCCGGTTGGGGCTCGGTCGTGGCCTTCGCCGGAGCCGGCGTGCTTCTCGTCCTCACGGGCCTCGGCTTCGTGCACGCCCGACGGGTCGACCCCGAGATCGAGGTTCTGAACGGCCGCCAGGAGCATGGCGAAGCGCCGCCGCTCAGCAAGGCCGTGTGAGTCTCGACCTCGAAGCGGCGACCACGGGCGGGCCGTGAGGGCCCGCCCGTGGCGCGCCAGGACAACGGATCCTTGGTGAATCGGAGATGTGATGAGCGCGACACTCCTCGAATTCCCCGGCGCCGCGCGGGCACGCTGCCGGCAGGGCGCGACGGCCGAGACCTTCGACGACCTCACCTACGCCCGGGCCGCGAGCTATCTCGCCCTCGGCCAGCTCTACCTGGACGACAACCCGCTGCTCGCCGATCCGCTCGCCCCAGAGCACCTGAAGCGGCACCCGGCGGGCCCCTGGCGCCACGTCGCCACGTTCAACCTCCTCTATGCGCAGCTGAACCGTCTCGTGCGCCTGCGCGACATCCCGGCAGCGCTGCTCGCCGCGCCCGCAGGCGCGGCGCCCGCGCTCCTCGCGAATCTCTGGCTCGAGGGGACCTACAGCGAGCGGGTCCCGGCCGTCACCCGGGACGTTTCGGGAATGCGCGACCTGTTCCGCTCCTACCGCGGTCCGCTCTCGGTCCCTGCGGCGCTCGGCGCCCGCGTGCTCGTCGGCGGCGTCGCGGACGATCTCGGCCCGCCCCGCCGCTGCGTGCTCGCGGCGCGCGGTGCGACCCTCGGAGCGCCCGCGAGCATCGCCCTGTGCGTCGTCGAGGACCTCGACGCGCCCGAGGTGCTCGGGGGCACCGGCCCGCGTGGCGCACCGCCGGCCGGGCGCGACGGCCTCGTGCTGCCGGTGCTGCTCGTCCCGGCGAGCGGCGATCGTCTCGCCCGTGCCGACGAGTTGGTGCGCGCGCGGGGCATGCAGACCCTGCTCGTGGAGGAGACCGAGGAGCTCCTCGCGCACGCGGCCGTCGGCGAGACGTTCGTGCGGGCGCTCGAGGCGCACGCGGCGGGCGAGCGGCCCGCGCTCGTCTTCGTCGAGCCGGCCGTGCTCGAGCTGCCCGTCGGCCCCGACGGCGAGAGCGTGCATCCGGCCTCGGGCGCGCCGGACGGCGGCGGCGAGTGGCTCTTCCTCGCCCATGCCGCCACCGACGCGCGCGAGCGCGCCGCGCTCGTGGACTGGATGCTCAGCTACGCGCCCGACGTGTTGTTCGACGCCGCGGGGGCGCCGGCGCCCCGGGTCGCCGCCTGCGCGCCCCCAGCGGGGCGGCGGGTCGGCGAGCGCGTCGGGGTACGCCCGGACTGACCCGGTCCAGGGGGCCGCTCTGCGCGCGATCGTCGCCGGTGCGACCCCGAAGCGGACTGGCGGAGCCCCGTCGGGGCGTCTTCCTGCTCGCCGCGCACCGGGGCGCGAGGCCCCGGTCCTCGCGCGACGGCGACCGGGCGAGGTGGCCCGACCCGTGTCCCAAGACCCTGGTCGACGGGGGCAGTCCCGCGG
>JAKABX010000013.1 GCA_021796545.1 Actinomycetes bacterium | reverse complement strand
TGCCGCGCACCTCGCGCACACGCGCGGCCCCCTCGGCGACGGCCCGGTGCAGCTCGGCGAGCGGGACGTCCTCGCAGCGGCAGAGCACGGTCCCGTCGTCGGACCAGGAGAGCCACCCGTCCCCGATCGGGTAGAGGCTCTCGAGGCGGCGCGCCGCGGCCAGCGCGCGCGCGAGCGCCGCGTCACGCACGACCGCGCGGCGCGCTGGCCGACCGAGGAAGGCCGCGGCCGCGGCGCCGGCCCGGCGGCCTTCGAGCTCCGCAAGGTGCGCGCCGCCGATCCCGGTGAGCTCGCCGGCGACAAAGACGCCACCGAGGCGCGTCGCGCCCGCGTGGTTCACCACCGCGGCGCCCGGGCGCCCGGGCATGGTCGAGTCCGGGAGGTCGAGCTGTCGGGCGAGCTCGAGGCGCGGGACGAAGCCGAAGGAGACGCAGAGCGCGTCCGCCGCGAACCGGCGCGTGGTGCCCGGGAGCGCTCGCCACGCCTCATCGATGCGGGAGACGACGACGTGCTCGACACACCCCGACCCCTCCGCGGCGGTGACGGCTGCGCCGGTGAGGAGCGGCACCCGGGCGGCGAGCAGCGTCCCAAGGTAGGAGAGCGCCTCGCGCACGATATGCGGCGCAGCCGTGAGCGCCGCGAGCGCGCGCGCGTGCCGGCGCGGGTCGCCCGCCTCGACCACCGCCGCGACACGGGCGCCGGCGCGCACCAGCCCCGCGGCGACCGGCAGGAGGAAAGGTCCCGAACCGGCCACCACCACCCGGCGGCCGATGAGCAGGCCCTCGGCCTTCCACAGCGCCTGCGCGGCACCGGCGGTCGTCACCCCGGGGAGGTCCCAGCCCTTGAAGGGAAGGACGAGCTCGCTTGCGCCTGTCGCGAGCACGAGTGCCCGGGCGCGCAGCGTCCCGGCACCCGCCCCCTCGGGCGTCGCGAGCGACAGCTCGTATTCCTCGCCGTCGCGGCGCACGGCCCACACCGCCCGGGCCGCCAAGAGGTCGACCCCCGCCGACGCGAGCGCGCGAAAGCGCGCCGGCAGCCCGGCGCCGACCGGACCGTGGCCGCCGTCGTCGCGCAGGGGCTGGCGGTAGATCTGGCCGCCGAGGCGTGCGCCGGAGTCGACCAGGGCGACCGAGACGCCGGTCGCCGCCGCCGTCAGCGCAGCCGCCATGCCTGCGGGCCCGCCGCCAACGACGACGAGATCAGGGCGCATCGCCGGCACCCCTCGAGGAGGAGGTCATCACCCGGTCGCCGTCGCGCAGCAGGCGCAGACACGCGCGCACGGCGCGCTCGCCGTTCACGTCGACCAGGCAGTCAAAGCAGGTCCCGATCCCGCAGAAGACGCCCCGTGGCCGGTGTCGGCCGCGGGTCTCGCGCCAGGAGACGATGCCGTTGCGCAGCAGCGCACCCGCGACCGTCGAACCCTCCCGCGCCTCGAGCGGGCGCCCGTCGAAGCTGAAGCGCAGCATCCCTCCCACCGCGGCGCTCACCGCGGCGGCACGAAGCGCGCGGGCGAGAAGGCGTTCAGCCCGAAGCCGGGATCCCCGCCGCCGAGCAGGGAGACGACGGCCGCGGCGCTCGCCGGAGCGAGACCGATCCCGGCGCCCTCATGGCCTGTCGCGTGGAACAGGCCCGCGGCGCGCACGTCCTCCCCGATCACCGGCAGGCGGTCCGGGGTGGCGGGACGGAAGCCGACGTAGGTACGCATCAGGCGTAACCCCGCGAGCGCCGGGAACAGCCCGAGCGCCCGCCGGGCGATCGCGGCGCGCACCGCAGCGCTCGGGTCGCGCGCGAAGCCGACGAACTCCCGGGACGACCCAAGCAGGATGGTGCCGCTCGCGGTCGACTCGACGACCGCCGAGACGCTGAAGCCGTGGCGCTCGTCGTGGATCGAGGCGACGTAGTCGGACTCGTAGACCTTGTGGGCGACGAGCGGGACGGCGGGCTCGGTGACGAGCACATGGCCCCGGCGCGGTTCGACGGGCACGTAGCCGCCGAGGCGCGTCGCGACCTCGCCGGCCCACGCGCCCGCGGCGTTGACGACGGCCCGCCCGACGCCAAGGGGACCCGCGGAGGTGCGAAGCCCGACGACCCGCCCGTCGGCTGCGTGCGTCGCCCCGCGCACCTCCGTGCCGCCGACGACCCGCCCGCCGCTGCGGCGCAGTGCCCGGACGAGCGCCGCGACCGTGAGCATCGGTTGGATCTGGGCGTCGTCGTCGTAGAAGACGCCGCCGGCGACCTCCCGGGAGAGGCACGGTTCCACCGCGGCGAGCTCCGGGCCGGAAAGGACAGTGGCGCGCGCGCCCTCGGCGCGCTGGGCCGCTGCGAGCGCGACCAGTTCCTGGAGGGCGGCCTCGTCGTGGGCGACGACGAGGCCGCCCTTCTGCTCGTACTCGATCTCCTCGCCGATCTCCTCGGCGAGCGCGCGCCACAGGGCGAGGCTGTGCTGCGCGAGCTCGAGGTCCACCCCGGGGAGCTTGTCGGAGACGAGCAGGTTGCCCTCGCCGGCCGAGCTCGATCCCGCGGCGGGGCCGACCTGGTCGACGACGCAGACCTCCAGCCCGGCGCGCTGCAGCGCGACGCCGATTGCGCAGCCCACGATGCCCGCGCCGATGACGACCACCTCGGCGGTGGTCGGCAGTTCGTCGCGGCGCGCCGTTGGGGCGGGCAGCTCAGGCCTCGGTGAAAGTGAAGCCCGCGGGGAAGGGGTCGTCGGGATCGAGCAGGTAGCTCGCCAGCCCGGTCACGAACGCCCGCCCGGTGACCGTCGGCACCACCGCTGGGAAGGGACCGACGCGGGCCTCGGCGACGAGGCGGCCGGTGAAGCGGGTCCCGATGGTCGAAAGGTGGGGGAAGTCCTCATCGAGGTCGAGCAGGCCCCGCGCGTAGCGCTGGGCCATGCGCGCCGAGGTCCCCGTGCCGCACGGCGAGCGGTCGAGCCACCCTGGATGGATCGCGACCGCGGCGCGCGCCGGGCGCGTCGGCGTCGGCTCCTCGGCCAGGATGACGTGATGGCAGTGCGCGATCGCGTTCTCGGGGTGCGAGAACTCCAGTTGGTCGTTCACCGCATCCATGACGCGCAGCCCGGCCGCGATCAACTCGTCGTGACGGCGCGGCTCGACACTCAGGCCGAGCGCGGACGCGGGCACGATCGCGTAGAAGTTGCCACCCCAGGCCAGGTCCACGCGGCAGCGCCCAACCCCCGCCACATCGACCTCGGCGTCTTTGAGGTGCAGGTAGGAGGGGACGTTGCGGATCGTGACGGCCGTCGCCCGCCCGCCCTCGACCGCGACCGTCGCCTCGACCAGGCCGGCGGGCGTGTCGAGGCGGATGACCGTCGTCGGCTCCTTCACCGGCACCATGCCCGTCTCGACGAGCACCGTGGCGGTCCCCATGGTCCCGTGGCCGCACATCGGCAGGCAGCCGGAGACCTCGATGAACAGCACGCCGAAGTCCGCGTCGGGGCGCGTCGGGCTCTGCAGGATCGAACCGGACATCGCGCCGTGGCCCCGCGGCTCGAGCACGAGGAGGCGGCGCAGGTCGTCGCGCTCGTGCACGAGGTACTGCCGGCGCGCCTCCATGGTCGCGCCGGGCAGGTCGCCGACCCCCCCGGTCACCACGCGGGTCGGCATTCCCTCGGTGTGGCTGTCGACCGCGCTGAGGACGACGCGCGCGCGCATCAGAGGGGGAAGGCTTGGACCCGCCTCGCCAGCTCGCGCACCTCCGCCTCGTCTGCGGCGGACAGGGGGAGGCGGGGGAGACGGACCCCGCCGATCCGGCGACCGACCTCGTCCTGGGCGATCTTGATCGCCTGGACGAAGCGGACGTCCGCGTCGTAGCGAAGAAGCGGCAGCATGACCCGGTAGAGGGGGAGCGCCGCGTCGAAGTCGCGCGCGGCGCACAGCTCCCACAGCCGCATGCTGTGCGCAGGCAAGGCGTTCACGAAGCCGGCGATCCATCCGACCGCGCCCATGACCATCGTCTCAAGGAACGTGTCGTCGCTGCCGCAGAGGATCTGCATCTGCGGGGCGTGCTCGTGGATCGCCGCGACGCGGCGCACGTCCTGGGAGAACTCCTTCACCGCGACGACCTCGTCGATCTCCGCCAGACGCCCGACGAGCGCCGGGACGAGGTCGACCCGCGTCGAGAAGGGGTTGTTGTAGGCGATGATCGGCAGACCGACGCGCGCGATCTCGCGGAAGTGCGCGACGACCTCGTCGTGGGTCGGCGCGTGCGAGGTCGGCGGGAGCGCCATGACCGCCGGGCAGCCGAGCGAGGCGGCCTGCTCGGCCCAGCGCCGCGCCTCGGGGCCGGACTTCGCGGAGACGCCGGGGATGACGGGGATCCGGCCGCCCACGCCGTCGACCGCGACCTTGACGACCGCGGCGCGCTCGTCGTCGCTCAGGGTCTCGTACTCGCCGAGCGAGCCGTTCGGGACGATGCCGGCCACCCCCGCGTCCGCGAGCCAGGAGCAGTGGTCCGAGAACGCGTCGAGGTCGACACGGCCGTCGGGATGCATCGGCATCGTCGATGCGACGTAGATCCCCCGGAACTGGTAGGGCGGTGCCGCGGCCAACGGGACTCCTTCCGTCTGATCGCCGCAAGCCTACGGCCCCTCCCCGCACCCTTGAAGAGACGAAGCGCGAAGAGCCCGCAGGAAAGATTCGACACCTGTTGAAGGCGGCATGGGGAACAATGCGGCCACCGTCGGAGTCCGCGCGGGCACAGACGAGCATCCTTGGAGACGGCCGGTGGAGCGAGCCGACATCGTGGCGGAGATCAGCGTGTACCGCTATGCGCTCACCTACGCGCACGGGACCTACGCGATGTCCAACGGCCGGGAGGTCAGCGTGCTCCCGAGCATCGTCGTGGCGGTCACCGCCGCAAGCGGCCTCACCGGCTACGGCGAGGTCTGCCCGCTCGGGACCACCTATCTTCCGGGCTTTCCCGGCGGCGTGGTGGCCGCGCTCGAAGAGCTCGCCCCCACACTCCTCGGCCAGGACCCCGGGCGGCCGGGCGCGATCAACGCGGCGATGGACAGGGGCCTGGCGGGCCACGCGTATGCCAAGAGCGTCCTCGACATCGCGGCACTCGACCTCTTCGGCCGCCAGTGCGGGCTCTCCTGCAGCGCGCTGCTCGGCGGGCGGCGCCTCGAGACCTTCCCGCTGTATGTCGCCGTCCCGCTCGGCCCGCCCGCGGAGATGGCGGCCTTCGTGCGCGCGGCGCGCGCCGGGGGGATCCACCGCTTCCAGCTGAAGATCGGCGCCGAGCCCGCACACGACGCCGAGCGGGCGGCGGCGGTCGTCGAGGCGACCGGGGACGAGGACGTCATCATCGCCGACGCCAACGGCGGGTGGCGGCTCCAGGACGCGACCGTCGCCGCCCGGCTCCTCGAGGCGTTGCCGCGTCTGCGGCTCGAGCAGCCCTGCCCGACGATCGAGGAGTGCCTGATCCTGCGCCAGCGCACCAGCCTGCCCCTCGTGCTCGACGAGGTCATCACCGACGTGCACGCGCTGCTGCGCTGCTACGAGGCCGGCGCCATGGACGCGATCAACCTCAAGATCAGCAGGGTCGGCGGGCTCAGCCGCGCCCGGGTGCTGCGCGACCTCGCCCAGGAGCTCGGGTTGCGCATCACGATCGAGGACACCTGGGGCGGGGATTTGACCTCGGCCGCCGTGAGCCACCTCGCCGCGACGAGCGCACCCGAGGCGCTCTACGCCGCCTCGTTCATGAACGACTGGACGCTCGAGCACGTCGCGGGGTACGAGCCGCGCTCGGCGGAGGGACGCGGCAGCGCACCGCTTGGTCCCGGCCTCGGCGTCGAGGTCGACCAAGACCTTCTCGGCGAGCCGCTCGCCCGCTACCGCTGAGGGGCCGACGGCGTCCCTCCGACCGGCGCGCGCCGGACCGACCCCGCGAGCGCGCCCGCGCGGCGCATCGCGCCGGGCGTGACGCCGAGCACCTCGCGCATGTGGCGGGTCATCGCCGCCTGGTCGAAAAAGCCGCAGGCCGCGGCGACACTCGCGAGGGGCGCGTCGGTCGAGACGAGGCGGTGGACCGCCTCCTCGAGGCGGACACGCAAGAGCAGCTGGCGCGGCGAGAGGCCGAGGACGCGGCGCATGCGCCGCTCGAGGGCGGCCGGGCTGGCGCCGGCGACGGCCGCGAGCTTCGCGAGCGTGATCGGCGCGGCGCCGTGCGCGCGGACGTAGCCGAGCGCTCGCTGCAGCCCCTCCATCGCCTCGTCGTCGACGGGCGCATGCTCGTCGACCGAGACCGCCGCAATCGCGGGCGCGTCGGTGAGCGGGCTCGGCACGAGGGTCTTGTTCGTCACGTACCACCCAAGGCTGCCGTCGGGGCGGGTGATGATCTCGAGGTGGCGCCGCACGGGACGACCGGTCGCGAGCAGCACGGCGTCCTGGGCCTCGTAGGAGAGCGCGAGCTGCGGACCGAACAGGTCGCCGGCGGTCCGGCCGACGACCTCCCCGGGGCTGCGGCAGCCCGCGCGGTCCGCGAAGGCCTGATTTGCGGCGAGGTAGTGCCCGCGCTCGTCCTTCAGGCTGAACATGACGTGGGGGAGGCCCTCGAAGAGGCTGATTAGCGGGTCGGTCGCGCCGGGAAGGCCCATGCGGCAGTTTGGAGCCGTTCGCGCCGTGGGGCAACTGATCGCGCCAAGACGCTGCGTGTTCACTGGCGCTGTGGACGACGCGCGCCGAGACCCCGAAGAGCACCCCCTAATCGCCGCGGCGCAGCGGCGCGCCGCGCTCTTGGCGCACGCGTCGGGCGACTTCGAGTCGGTCCGCGACCGCCGCCAGCGCCGGCGCATCGGCGCCCTCGTCGACGACGCGCAGAGCCGGCAGTTCCTCATGGACCTGACCGATCAGGTCCTGCGGATCGGACCGCCGCGGCGTGCGGCGCGCCGGCTCGCCGCCCTGGTCGCCGAGCGCGGTCTGCCCGCCTTCGCGGGCCCCGGCGACCGCCTCGCCCTGCGCGCCGGAACCGCGATCGTCCCTGCGCTCCCCGAGGTCGTGATGGCGCTCGCGCGTCTGCGCCTGCAGCGGGAGTTCGCAAGCGTCGTGCTTCCCGCCGAGGCCCGCCGTCTCTCCGCCCACCTCGCGCGCCGACGCGCCGAGGGGATCCACCTCAACTTGAACCTGCTCGGCGAGGCGGTCCTCGGCGACGGGGAGGCCGATCGCCGCCTCGAGGGGGTCATCGACCTCCTCACTCGCCCCGACATCGACTACGTGTCGGTCAAGATCTCCTCGATCTGCGCGCAGCTCGACGTCTATGCCTACGAGCACAGCCTCGGCCGCATCATCAGCCGGCTGCGCGAGCTGCTGCGCGCCGCCGCGCGCCACTCTCCGGCCAAGTTCATCAACCTCGACATGGAGGAGTACCGCGACCTGCACCTCACGATCGACGCCTTCACGAGCGTGCTCGCCGAGCCGGAGTTCGCGACGCTCGACGCCGGCATCGTGCTGCAGGCCTACCTCCCGGACTCCTTCGCAGCACTCGAGCGCCTCGCCGCGTTCGCCCGGGTGCGCCACGAGCGCCACGCCAGCACCGTCAAGGTCCGGCTCGTCAAGGGCGCGAACCTCGCGATGGAGCGCGTCGAGGCCGAGCTGCGGGGCTGGGAGCAGGCGCCGTACGCGACCAAGCAAGAGGTCGACGCGAACTACAAGCGCCTGCTCGACCTGGCCCTGAGAAGCGAGAACCGCGGCGCGCTGCGCGTCGGGGTGGCGAGCCACAACCTCTTCGACGTGGCCTGGGCGCTCGAGCGCCGCGAGGCCGCCGGCGCCGCCGGCGAGCTCGAGATCGAGATGCTCGAGGGAATGGCCAACCCTCAGGCGCGCGCCGTGGCGGCGGAGGCCGGAGGCCTGCTGCTCTACGCGCCGATCGTGCGGCGCCAGGACTTTGAGTCCGCGGTCGCCTACCTCGTGCGGCGTTTCGACGAGAACACCTCTCCGGAGAACTTCCTCTCGCACCTGTTCGATCTCGCGCCCGGTTCGCAGCGCTGGGCGACGGAGGCGTCGCGCTTTGCCGCCTCGGTCGCGGCGCGCCACGGCCCGCCGGGCGGGCCGCGGCGCCGCCAGGACCGCCAGCGCGAGGAGTCCGAGAGCCCGGCGACCGGCGCGCCCGAGGCCTTTGCGAACGTCGCGGACACCGACTTCACGCTCGCGGCGAACCGTGCCTGGATCGCGGGACACCTCGAGAAGTGGTCGCCGCCCACCCTGGTCCCCGCCCGCGTGGACGGCGCGGACGTCGTCGAGCCCGCGACCGGCGTCGGCATCGACCCCTCGGCGCCGACGAGCGCGCTCTACCGCTACGTCCAGGCCGATCGCGACACCGTCCGCCGCGCCGTCGCGACGGCCCGGCGCGCCGCAACGTCCTGGGGGGCGATCGACGGCGGCGAGCGCGCCCGCGTCCTCGAGGCCGCCGCCGGCCAGTTGGGACGTGCGCGCGGCGAACTGCTCGCCGTCATGGCGCACGACGCCGCCAAAACAGTGGGGGAGGGGGACGCCGAGGTCTCCGAGGCGGTGGACTATGCGCGCTACTACGCGTCGCGCGCCCGTGCGCTCGGCGACCACGCGGGCGCAGTCTTCGATCCCTACCGGGTCGTCGTGGTCACGCCGCCGTGGAACTTCCCGCTCGCCATCCCCGCCGGGGGAGTGCTCGCCGCACTCGCCGCCGGCGCGGCGGTGATCTTGAAGCCGGCCCCCGAGAGCGTCCTCACGGCGTGGACCTTCGCCGAGCAGTGTTGGGCGGCCGGCGTTCCGGGCGACGTTCTGCAGTTCGTCCCGACCGCCGATGACGAGGTCGGACGCTTCCTCGTCACCCATGACGACGTCGACGCCGTCATCCTCACCGGCGGCTACGAGACGGCGCGCCTGTTCCTCTCCTGGAAGCCGGGACTCCGCCTCCACGCGGAGACGAGCGGGAAGAACGCCATGGTCATCACCGCGGCCGCCGACCAGGACGACGCCATCCGGGACCTCGTGCGCTCGGCGTTCTTCCACGCGGGCCAGAAGTGCTCCGCCGCGAGCCTCGCGATCGTCGAAGCCCCGCTCTATGACGACGCCCGCTTCCTCGAGCGTCTTGCGGACGCGGTGCGCAGCGTGCGCGTCGGCCCGGCGGCCGAACCCGCCACCCAGGTCGGACCGCTGATCCGCCCGCCGAGCGGGCCGCTCGCGGGGGCGCTGCGCTCTCTCGGCGCCGGCGAGCGCTGGCTCGTCGAACCCCGCCAGCTCGACGAGCACGGCTACCTCTGGCGACCCGGCGTGAAGCTCGGCGTGGCACCCGGCAGCGAATTCCACCTCACCGAGTACTTCGGGCCCGTCCTCGGGATCATGCGCGCCGCCGACCTCGACGAGGCGATCGCCCTCCAAAACGGCGTCGCCTACGGCCTCACCGGAGGCATCCACAGCCTCGACGACGCGGAGATCGACCGGTGGCTCGACGGCGTCGAGGTCGGCAACGCCTACGTGAACAGGCACATCACCGGGGCGATCGTGCGCCGGCAGCCCTTCGGGGGCTGGAAGCGCTCCTCGATTGGTCCGGGCGCCAAGGCCGGTGGGCCGCACTATGTCGAGTCGCTCGGCACCTGGCACCCGAGCGGCCCGGTCGACGTCGCAGCCGAGATCGCCGCCGCCCGAGGGACCTGGCGACGCCTCGGCGCGGGGGAGGACCCGAGCGCCCTGCGCAGCGAGGCGAACGTGCTGCGCCTGCGGAGGCTTCCCGGCGTCGCGTTGCGCTTCACCGGCGCACCGGAGCCGACCGCGCTCGCCGTCGCGCTCGGAGTGGCCGAGATGGCGAAGGTGCCGGTCCTGCTGTCCACCGCGGGCGCCTTCGAGGGCCTTCCCGAGGGAACCGTGATCGAGGGCGACGAGGCCTTCGCGCGGCGCCTCGTGGCGACCGGGACGACGCGGGTCCGTCTGATCGGCGCGGACTTCGGCTCGCGCCCGTGGTTGATGGAGCGCGGCTACGACGTCGACGTCGAGCCGCTCAGCGCTCTCGGCGAGCGCGAGCTGCTCCGATTCACCCGCGAGCAGGCCATCAGCGAGACGCGCCACCGCCACGGCAATGTGCGCCCGAACCGCCCTCGCTGAGCCGCACCTCAAGGGTCGGTTCCCTCGGGGTCCGAGCGCCCCCGTGCTCAGGGCAGCCAGGACGTCTGGACCCGCGAGTGCGCCGGGCCGCTCGGCGACGCCGAGTTTGTGGCAGACACCCTCGCGGTGCCTGCGAAGCGCAGCGACGGCGACGCCGCGCGACGGCGATCGCGGTCCTGGGCGCACCCCGGGGCACCGCCGCGTCGCCGCCCACCACCGGTGAGAGCGCAGGAGAGGGCGGCAGGTCGTTGCGCTGCACGGCGCGTTCGCCAAGGACCAGCAGATCGGGACCCGCACCATCGGTCACGACACGGGCGCTGATCCCCCCCCCCCGCACCCTGGGGCCACCAAGGCGGGTGCAGGCGCTCGAACGCTGCGGACGGCGACCTCGCGCCCCCGGCCCCCACGCGCCGGTGGCGCCGGGCCGCACGCAACCTCTCACGAGCGCAGGCCCGCTCCCCGAACAGCGTTCCTCGTGCCCGGAACGCCCGGGCCTCGTTGCGGCGCGCCCGAGCATCGCAAGAAAGGGGCCGCGCCCGGTTAAGCATTCCGGTAGTCGTAGGCTTCCTGAGCGACCCGCTTGAGCACGGTGTAGAAGGGGTCGGTCGCGGACACGGCCCAGGCGCTCATCAGGAACATCATCTGGTTGACGACCGTGTCGAACTCGATGAGCGTGTTGTTGGCACCCTTCGCCTCGAGGTCAAGGATCGTGTCTCGCTCGGTGTCGGTGATCTCGCCCTTCTTGTGGAAGGTCGTGGCATAGGAGCCAAGCGTGTTCTTGCCTCCCACCGGGTACTTGATCTTGGAGAGAAGCACGCCACGCTGACCAGGCGTCCACTTGGTCCCCGGTGCGTCGAGCGCCGCCTCGAGGTCACCGAGGTCATCGGTCCTCTTCGCGCTGAGCGCCAGGATGTCCCCCTCGGACGCGCCTCTGTCGAAGGCCAGGTGGATCGGGGTGTTGGCGAACTTCTCCTGGGTCGCAACGTGGGTCAGTTCATGGACGATCGAACTCATCCGCTCCGCGCTCCCTTGGCCCTGCTCCATGGCCACATCGACGCGGTACTTCTCCGTGATCCCCTTCGCCCGGTCCTTCCCGCCGGCGAGAACGGCGCCTGAGGCCATTCCGGGCGTCTCCTGAAAGTGGACCTGGTCCTTGTTCGCCAGCACCTCGAGGAGGATGTCGCGCATCAGGGCGTCCACATGGGTGTCCGCCGCCATGTTCTCGAGGCGCGCGAGGTCCCCGGTGATGATGGCCCTCATGGCATCGGCCCGGTACGTACCGCCCTTGTCGTTCATCGCCTGACGTGCCCGCCGAATCAAATCACCGAAGTTGGGCTCTTGGGACTGCGGCAGCGTGCGTCCCTGCCTCTGGCCCTCGAGGTAGGCGTCCTGTCCCTCGACCGTGTCCTCGAACGCCTGCGCGGGATCACCCGCCAGGTTGCCGATGGCTCGGACCAGTGGGTCGACGAAGCGCCTCTCGGCGACCACGTCGGCCAAGAGCTGATTGACCCCATCGGTTCGGTCGCCACCGGCCTTGCGGGCCGAGTACTGGTCCGCCTTGGTCGCGAGCTCGCCGAGAAGTGCCTGCCGAGCCCGTAGGTCGTCGTCGCGGGCCTTGAGCTTCGCGTAGCGGTCGAGCAGCTTGTCGAGCTTGGAAACGTCGCTGTTGCCCCGACCTTTCCCGCCCGTGAGGCCCTTGAAGTCGGCCGTGGTCATCAAGCGCTGCAACGCGGGTGACGATCCCCGGTCCGCCCGCTGCCGAACGCTGTTGGTGAGCACGTGGCCGGCGAGCCTTGTCCGGGAGACGTGACCCTCGTCGCCGTCCACGCGCTCCGTCGCCGCGGACCGCTCCACCCGCCCCACGCCCGACAGCTGGTCGACGACGACGCGGGCGACGGCGTCGGCTTCCCGCTCGCGGGCGTCGCCAGCAGCACCGACCTCGAGTTTCGGCTGCGCGGCGTCGAGCCAGGCGAGGGTCGCCCGGTTCCCGGCGGTGCCTTGCAGGTCGGCCAGCCCCGCAGCCAGATCGCCAATGGGGCGGTCGAGGCGGTCCCTCGCGCCCGTTGTGCGTCGATCGCGCTCAAGGGCTCCGGTGGGCGACGACGCCGTTGGCGATGTGGCCGGTTTGGACTCCGCCGTGCGTCGAGCCATTGCCCCCCTCTCTCGCACTCTCGTCCGGCCGGGCGCGCGCAGTGAGATTAGCCGTTTGTTCCTTACAGGGACGCTGCGGGCTGTACCGGCGCCGCGGCCTCTCGCGCCAGGGTGCACTTTCGAGATTCGATGCCGCCAAGACCAGTCGCGTCCGGTCAGTCGAGCAGAACGGCCCGAGCGATTCGGGTCGTCGGGGCCCCGTGGTCGTGCCGGTTGTTGCCCGCGTCTGCGCCCGTGCCGTTCCGCGCATGTCCGATGCGAGGACCTCGACCGCCCATCTTGCGCCGATTGCCGCGAAGACGGCAGGCCGCGCGAGATAACCGCGAACCCCCTGCGAGTCGGGCCAAGACAGGGGAGCAAGAACGGTGGATCTCGCCTCACGCCGACGCCTGCCCGGGTGACGGGCACGCCGCCTCCTGGGACGTCGAGACCGGGCGCGCGCGGCGACCGGGTCCCGGAGTGCGCGCCATCGGGATCGTCCGCCGTTCCCCTTCGGCGGTCCCGTGGCCTTCAGGTCCACGAGCGGTCGCACCGGCGGGTACGGATCGGCTGCGGCCTTGCCTTGAACCGAAGATGCGAGCAGAAGAGCGGGCCCGAAATGCTGGACACTGCAGGTCCGGCCAGTCCGTCGGCCGGACCTCCTCTGCTTCGGGCCGGCACCGGCCGGACGCGCAAGGGACGGTCTCTCGGCGCCGGGAACGTTCCGCCACAGGCCCGTGCGCCGACCCCCACGCGCTCTCGTGGAGTGCCAACCCGAGGGGCAACTTCGACGCGCGCGGCCACGACAGCGGCCGGAGTCGGCTGCAGGTCCTCTGCGGCGACGACCGCGTCCGGCGACGCCCGCTCCCTCCGGGGAGGATGACGCCACCCGGATCGGCGATTTGTTGGCGCTCCCCGCGCGTGGTGATCACGAGATCGGGTCGTGCCGGCGCCCGCGACCTGGTCGCCTGCTCCGGCCGCGCGGCGATGGGCGCGGTCGTCCGCGTGCCCGGTCGTCGGCCGGACCAGTGGTGGAGTGCTTGCGTGCTTTCTTGGTAGGGGTCGTTCGCCTCTTGCCGCTCCCGGTCTCGGTGGTGATGGTGGTCCTGTGCGTCCCGTGTGGGCATCCCCAAGCGTCGGCCCGACGCCGGGTTCAGCCCGGGATCTCGCGTCACTTGGCTTGGATGAGCTGTTGGGGGAGCTGTCAACCGACGGGGGGCGGCCTCACCCAGCTGGAGGTCGAGGCGCGACGCGCGCGCGTCGGGCCGTACGAGGTGCCGGAGAAGAGACGTCATCCCCTGCTCGTGTTCGCCGGGTACTTCTGGGCGCCCATCCCGTGGATGATCGAGGTGGCGCTCGTGCTGTCGTTGCTGGTGGCGCACTGGACGGACGCGGCGATCATCGGGGTGCTCCTGGCCATGAACGGGTTGGTGGGCCTACAGCGAGGAGCATCAGGCGCCGAACGCGATCGCGGGGCTGAAGCAGCAGCGGGCATCCTCGGCGCGGGTGCGCCGGGACGGGGCCTGGAGCGATGTGCCGACCCGGGACCTCGTGCCCGGCGATGTGGTCCGGGTCCGTCTCGGCGATGTGGTCCCGGCCGACTCCCGCCTGCTCGACGACACCGAGTTGGAGGTCGACCAGTCGGCGCTGACCGGCGAGTCGCTCCCGGTGACCGAGAACCGTGGGGCGGTGCTGTACGCGGGTGCGGTGATCCGCCGCGGCGAGGGCGACGCCGTCGTCTCTGCCACCGGAGCGGCCAGCTACTTCGGCCGCACGACCGCCCTGGTCGAGACCGCTGGCACGGTGAGCCACTTCCAGCGTGCGGTCCTGCGCATCGGCCACGATCTGATCGTCTTGGCCCTGGCGCTCGTCAGCATCACCTTGGCGGTGTCCCTCGTACGGGGTGACCCGGCGCTGCAGACCCTGGAGTTCGCCCTCGTGGTGACCATCGCCTCGGTCCCGGTGGCCCTGCCGGCGGTGCTGTCGGTGACGATGACGGTGGGCGCCCGCCAGCTGGCCCGCCGCCACGCCGTGGTGAGCCATCTACCCGCGGTGGAGGAGCTCGGGGGCATCGACGTGCTGTGCTCGGACAAGACCGGGACCCTCACCGAGAACCGCCTGAGGGTGGCCGAACGCTGGTGCGCGCCCGGCGTCGGCGAGGCGGAGCTCCTCGCCGCCGCCGCTCGGGCCTCGAGGGCGGAGGACCGCGACCCGATCGACCTGGCCGTGCTGGCCACGGGCGACCGGCGGCCGACGCCCGACGGCCGCGTCCGGGCTTTCCTGCCCTTCGACCGGTCACCAAGCGGAACGAGGCCACGGTCGTCGGCCCGGACGGCACCGACCGCCGCGTGAGCAAGGGGGCGCCCCAGGTCATCTCCGCCCTGTGCGACGCCGACCCGGCGGTCGCGGCGGTGGACACCCGCGTCGAGCAGTTTGGCCGGCGCGGGTACCGATCCCTCGCGGCCGCCCAGGCCAGCGACGGGAAGCCGTGGCGGCTGCTCGGGTTGCTGGGGCTGGCCGACCCGCCTCGGGCCGACTCCGCCGCGACCGTGGCGGCCGCCCAGAGGCTCGGGGTGGACGTGAAGATGGTCACCGGCGACCAGGTGGCGATCAGCTCGCAAATCGCCCGCCAGGGCGGGCTCGGCGACGACATCCTCCCGGCCGCCGCCCTCGGCGTCAGTGACGGTCACGTCGAGGACCTGCTCGCATCCCTGGTCGAAAAGGCCCACGGATTCGCCCAGGTCTTCCCCGAGCACAAGTACCGCATCGTCCGGCTCCAGCAGCGGCGCGGGCACATCGTCGGGATGACCGGCGACGGGGTCAACGATGCCCCCGCCCTCAAACAGGCCGATGCCGGCATCGCCGTCGCCGGCGCCACCGACGCGGCGCGCGCCGCCGCTGATGTGGTCCTGCTCGCCCCCGGCCTCTCGGTCATCGTCGACACCATCGCCTTGGCCCGGGAGATCTTCGCCCGCATGACGAGCTACGCCATCTACCGCATCGCCGAGACGATCCGCGTCCTGCTGGTGGTCGTCCTGGCGGTGGTCGTGGTGAACTTCTTCCCCGTCACGGCGACGATGATCGTCCTGCTCGCGATCCTCAACGACGCGGCCATCTTGGCCATCGCCTACGACCACGTCCAGGGATCCCCGCGGCCCGCGGCGTGGGACATGCCCATGGTGCTCGCCATCGCCGTCGCCATCGGGACGATGGGGGTGGCCGAGACCTTCCTCCTGTTCAGCCTGGCCGACCACGTCTTCAAGCTCAGCCATGAGCTCATCCGCACCCTCATCTACCTCAAGCTGTCGGTCTCCGGGCATCTGACCATCTTCGTCACCCGGGCCCGCGGGCCGTTGTGGACCCGTCCCGCCCCCGCCCGTCTCCTCATCGGCGCCGTCATTGGCACCCAGCTCCTCGCCACCCTCATCGCGGGGCTCGGCCTGCTCATGACCCCCCTCGGCTGGGGCTGGGTGGCCCTGGTGTGGGGCTATGCGCTCTTCTGGTTCCTCGTCGAGGACCGCGTCAAGCTGGCCGCCTACGCCTATCTCGAACACCATTCCCGCCCGTCGGCGACCGGCCAGCCGCCGCGGACGGCGGACTCCTGATCCACGCCGTCGCGCGACGGACCCGGACCTCGCGAACCGCCCGTCGCCCATCTCGCGGCCCGGACGTTCCCGTGCGCGGACCCACCGGAGGAGGATCCGCCCGTGACGCTCGATCGCTTCGAGCGCCCCGAGCCCGACACCTCGTCTCTCTCCAAGCACAGAGACCGGCAGCTGGCGAGCACGCACCGGGGCGCTCGGGCCGGCGAAGCCATCACGGTCCGCAGGGAGGTGCGCGCTCCGGCCTCGGCCGGGCACGGATCGACCCGTGACCGCGGCGAGTCGCTCGAGGAGGCTGCCGACCTCGATGGCGACTCCTGGATCCCCACGTCGCCGGTTCGCGCCGACGGGGAACCGGAGCCCCCAAGCCCGATCTGCTCGCGTCCAACGCAGCGCCGGCGGACAGCGCGGATCTTATTAGCATCCAGTGCCATAATCGCGTCGCCACGACACGGCAGGGGAGCAGTGCGCGACCCCGGGGTTCGGAGACGGCTGATCCCGCGCCTGACGACGACTGCGACCCAAAGAGATGCGCGCGCCGGGTCCCGCGGTCCCCATCGAGGCCGGGGGGTGGTGGCGGCCCGCGACGTCGATGAGACCGGCGACCGCATGAGCAGCTTCCGCCAACCAGGACGCCGGGCGACCGTGCACGAAGGCCGCAACGGCGACGGGCATGCACGGTCTGCCCGCGGTCGCGGGCACGCCGACCGAGGTCACCGGCGACATCGGGGGTGCCGTAACCGAGCGCCCGGGAGCGCTCTGCCGCCGTCATGCCGGCGGCTGCCGCGCCCGGCCACCCGAGCGGGGGCGGGGCGCTCGCCGACACGCGCGTCCGTCCAGCTTTCGCTATTTCAGACATAACGTACATTATCGGCGCACAGGGGAGAGCGGTCGCCCCGAGCGCAACGACAAGGTCGGCGTGGTCGAGCGCGCGGCCCGCAACCACCAGAGCGCCCCGCTGTCCCCGGTGCCGTCGGCGCTACCCAGACAGGCGACGGACTCACGACGCTGCGTGCCCACGCGAGGCGACGGATCCACCCCGATACGAACGCCGCCCGCACCCGAGCGTGACGAGGTGGCCGCGCGGAGACGGCTGCGCCCGGGAGGCCTCACTCCGGCGCTCCTCGCCATCGCCGTCTGTCCCCGAGGACCGGCGCGCGTCGGGCGCCTGGGAGCCTCGTCGTGGTCCTCGATGCCAAGGGAAAGCGACACGGGTGGGCGCGCCGGCGCGCCACGACCGGCGCTCGGGCCGACCCCGTGGGGCCCGGTTAGCATATTCCCAGTCATGGCTAAAAATTCCCTCTGCGCACGACGCCGCGGGTGACGCTCTCGCCAAGCGGCTCCGGGCGGTAGGGACCAGCCGTGGCCTCCGATGAGGTGATCCCGCCCACGGCGCGCGCGCTGGACGCCCATGGCGACCCCGACGCGGCGGCCACCGCCCGTTTCCAGCCGGGTGACCGCCTCCAGCTCGGCGTGGTCTCCCTGAGCCACACCGTCCAGCACCTCTACCCGGGCGCCCTCGCCATCGCCTACCCGTACGTCATCGCGACCTACCACGTCTCCTACGGCACTCTCGGCGTGGTGCTCGGCGTCGCGGGGGTCGCGGGTGGCCTTCTCCAGGGCGCGGCCGGGCTCGTCGAACGGGTTTCGTCACGCGCTCTGCTCGCCCTGCAGAACCTCGCGCTCGCACTTTTCACCGTCCTCGGCGCGGCCCTCCCCGGTTTCGCCGCCTTCGCGGCCGCCCGACTCGGCGGTGGCGTCTCCTCCTGGCCCCAGCACCCGGTCGGCAACACCCTGCTCGTCCGCCGCTTCCCGCGGCGCCGGGCCTTCGTCCTTGCATGCCACACCGCGGCCGGCAGCTTCGGCACCGCCGTCGCGCCGATCATCACCGGTGCTCTCATCGCCGCGTACGGCTGGCGGGTCGGTCTCGGGGTGTTCGCGCTGCCGATGGCCCTCGGCGGGCTCGTCGTCGCGCTCTGGCTCGCCGACGACTCGGCGACATCGACGGTGCCCCACCGCCACAACGAGCCCCCCGTCCGCCTCCGCGACGTCGCGACGCGCCGCCAGGTCGTCGGCGCCCTCGCCGCCGGCACGATCGCCGCGGCCGGTCGCGGTCTCGGCCCCCTCAGCACGTTCGTCCCCGCGTACTTGAAGACCGGTCTGCGCCTCTCGCCCGTCGATGTCGGCGGGCTGTTCACCGTGCTCGTCGTCGGCTCGATCGTGGGGCCGATCGCCGTGGGAAGTATCGCCGACCGCTTCGGCCGATCGCGGGTCCTCGCCGGTGTCTACGCCGTCGGAGCCCTCTTCATGACCGGCTTCGTCCTGATCGGGCGCGCCCCCCTGCTCGTGGCCTCCGCCGGCTTCCTCCTCGGCGCTTTCGCCTATGCCGAGTCGCCGCTGCTGCAGGCCGTCTTCTCCGACGGCATGGAGGGCGCAGACCCCCAGCGGGCCTTCGGCCTCTTCTTCGCCATCTCCTACGGCGTCGGGGCTCTGTGGCTCCCCCTTCTCGGTTGGATCATCGACGCGGCCGGCTTTCGCATCGCCTTCTACGTCATGGCCGCCAGCTTCGTCGTCTCGGCGGGCGTCATCGCCGCCACCGGCAGCGGGGTTTCGCCAACGCGCCGCGGTCCCTGAGCCAACGCCACAGCGGCGGGCCCTTCGCGCAACAACCCTCTCTGAAAAGCCGGACGTCGCGTCTGCGGCACAGAGTGGTGGTCCTCCTCTCGCACCGCGGGTGCGCCCCGACGAGGCCATGTCCCGGCGGTGTGCGCCGGCTCACAACGCGTGGCCCGCGTCGTGCCACGCCCGCAGGTCCCCTTTCCCCGGCACCCACCCCACGCGCTGTGTCGTGGGTCGACGCGGTCGCGACCGGTCGTCCCCGACGTGCGTGGCGGCGCTTCAGTGCTCCACGAGCGAGAGGTAGCTCTCCTCCTCCTGGGCGGTGTGGAGCTCGAGCACCGCGTGCAACCCGTAGAGGAGGCGGCGGAGGTCGGCGAGGTCGGCCTCGTCCGCGCCGTCCTCGTCGATCGCGCCGAGCAGGCGTCCCAGGCGGCGCACCTGGTCCGCGATCTCCACGTGTGCCCGGCTCATCGGCGCCGTCGGGTGCCGACCACCGATCGCCATGTCGAGGAGCGGGTACAGCTCGTCCTGTTCCGCCCGCTCGTGCGGGACGACCTCGTCCCGCAGGCGTTCGAACGTCGCGCGCACCGAACCAAGATCCGCGCCCACCGCGGCGGTGTCGAGCTCGTCGGCGGCCGCGCGGACGGCGGCGAGCACATCGCGGATCTGGGTGTGCTCCTGCGCAAAGCGCAGTGCCGCAGCGCGCGCACGCGGATCGAGGCGGAGCACGGGCGGCCGCTGGCGCAGCGCCCGAAGCGCGTTGCCCATCGCGAGGACGTCGATCGCCTCCTGGCCGAGCGCGCCCCAAACGGCGGGAAGCAGGCCGAGAGCGGCGGCGAGCATCGCGCCGAGGGACAGGCCCATGCCGACGAGGATGCTCTCGATCGCGATGCGCCGGGTGCGCCGCGCCAGCCAGACGGCCTCGCCCACAGGCTCGACCCGGTCGACGGTGAGCACCACATCCGCGGACTCCGCGGCGATCCCCGAGCCCCGCGCGCCCATCGCCACGCCGACGTCGGCCACTGCCAGCGCCGGGGCGTCGTTGATTCCGTCGCCGACGACGATCGTCGGGCCGTTCTCCCGTTCGCGTGCGACGGCGTCTCGCTTGTCGGTCGGGCTCTGCTCGGCTTCGACCGCATCGGCTCCGACGACCGTGCCGACGGCCTCCGCGATCTCGGGACGGTCACCGGTCAACAGCACGATCCGCTCGATGCCGCTGCGTCGCAGGCTGAGCAGGGTGCGACGCGCGTCGGGCCGCAGCTCGTCGCGCAGCAGCAGTGCGCCGGCGCCAACGCCGTCGATGGCGACGAAGACGGCCAACGTCCCGTCCAGATGGGCGGAACGGCGCGCGCCGCGCACGATGGCGTCCGTTGGCACCATTCCCGCGTAGCTCGCCCGCCCGACCTGCACCGCCCGTCCCGCGACCTCGCCCGTGATCCCCCGCCCGGGCACCTCCGCGATCGCGCGCGCCGGAGCGAGAGGAAGGTTCCGCTCCTGCGCGCCGCGCACGATCGCGTGGGCGAGGGGATGGCTCGAGCTCTGCTCGATCGAGGCCGCGAGGCTCACGACCTCGTCTTCGCCGTGGCCGTTCGCCGTGAGCACCTCGACCAGCACCGGATGACCGGTCGTGACGGTGCCCGTCTTGTCGAGGACGGCGGTCCGGCAGGCACCGAGGCGCTCGAGCGCGGCCGCGCCCTTCACGATCACCCCGCGCCGGGCCGCGCGCGACAGGCCGGAGACGAACGCGATCGGCGGGGCGAGGATCAAAGGGCACGGCGTCGCGACGACGAGGACGGCAACGGCGCGCACGGCGCCGCCGGCGACCCACGCGACGCCCGCGGCGGCGAGCGCCAGCAGCGCAAAGGGGAGCGCGTAGCGGTCCGCGAGGCGCGCGAGCGGGGCACGCGACGCCTCCGCCTCGGCCACGAGGCGAGCGATCTGGGCCTGGGTGCTCTCGCTCGCGGGTGCCTGCGCGCGCAGGTCGAAGGGAGCACCGACGTTGACGACACCGCTGCGCACCGGGTCGCCGATCGGCCGCTCAACGGGGACGGCCTCGCCGGTGAGCGAGGACTCGTCGAGCACGGCCTGGCCCTGGCTGACGAAACCGTCCACCGGGACGATCTCCCCGGCAGCCACGAGCACGATGTCCCCGGGCGCGAGCGTGCCGATGGGAACCGTCTCGATCACCTCGCCGACGCGCCGGCGCGCGTCGCGCGGGACACGGGCGAGCAGCTCATGGAGGTCGCGCTGTGCCCGACCTGCCGCCCAGTCCTCGAGAGCCGCGCCGGTGCCCACCATCACGGCGATTACGGCGGCGGCGAGATCCTCCCCGACGGCAAGAGCACCGAGGAGCGCGAGCACGGCGATGAGGTCGAGGCCGAGGTGCCCGGACACGACCGCCCGCACCAGCGCCGTCAGCGCGTAGGCGGCGCCCAGCGCGCCGACGGCGGCCCAGGTGTTCCCCGCCGCCGCACGGGCGCCGGCGAGGTGCAGTCCCGCGCCGGCCCCGAGGCCGGCGACGCTGAACCCGAGGAAGATCGCGACGATCCGCGAGACGCGCGCTCCCCTGGGCTGGTCGGTGCGCTCTCGCACACCCCAAGCGTGCACCATCGGGGCGGGAGGGCGACAGTGACGATGGACCCTCGGGCGATGGCGCTCGTCCCGCACGCAGCCCGCGGCACCTGTCGGCTCCCGCCGCGCTCAGTTCGCTGCCAGTTTCGGCTGCCAATGTTGTGCGCGCGGCCGAGCTGTCCCCCCCGCAGTGGCCGCCCTGAGCGCCACCCCTCGGGCGACGGCCCGAGGGGTGAGACGCTCCCCTACTCTCGGCGCAGCCCCACGCGGCTCCCCGGGGCCCGCGCGCGACCCGGAGGCTCCCGCCGTGAGCGCGCCGGTGTTGCGCGGTGTCGCAGGCGCCCCCGTCACCGTGTTCGACGCGCATCAGGAGCTGGAGGTGGCAACCACCGCCGAACACGCAGCCGCCTCGCTGCGGCCGGCCTGTGCGCGGCGGTCCCCTGAGGTGTCCCCGTCATCGCAGGGACCGGCTCGGCCCGACGCACCAGGCGGTCCGTCCCTCCCTGACGAGAGGACGGTGGCGCCGAGGAGCACGACGCGCTCAGGCCGGCGCGAAGACCTGACGGGCGCGCCAACCGCGCAGGGATCCGTGCCGCGATGGGCGTGCCCCTGCGGGTCACCGGTCGCTGCCGCGACCCGGTGGCGCCACTCTCAGCTGTGTGCGGCGACCGTTAGGCTGCGGCTGTGCCGGAGTACCGCATCGGTCAGGCCGCCCGTCTCATGGGCGTGAGCCCCGACACGATGCGACGATGGGTCGAGGCGGGCCGTGTCGCGTCGGTGGAGCGCGATGGTCGCCGCTACCTCGACGGTGCCGACCTTGCGCGCCTCGCGGTCCAACTCGCCGGCGAGGACGGGCACGCCTCCGCTGCGGTGGGCCTGCGGGCGGGGCGCTCGGCGCGCAACAGCTTCCTCGGCATCATCACCCGCGTCGTGCGCGACGCGGTGGCCGCTCAGGTCGAGATCCAGGCCGGGCCCCACCGCTTCGTGTCGCTCATCACCCGCGAGGCCGCCGACGAGCTCGGCCTCGCGGAGGGTGTCGTCGCCGCCGCGGTCGTGAAGGCGACCAACGTCGGCGTCGAACTGCCCGAGCGTCTCTGAGCGCCTACCCCCCTCCCCCGCCGGCGGGCGCCGTCGCCGGCCACACCCGCAGCGCCCCGTCCTCGATGACCACGCCGCAGGGTGCCCCGATCCCGAGGCCCGCCACGCGGTGCTGGCGGGCCAAAACGCTCACCCCTCCGCCGAGGCCGACGCTGACACCGACGGTGCCGCCCAGCTCGGCACAGTCCTCCACGACGCCCGGCGCCGCCCCGGAGGTGTCGGGCGGACCGACCCGGACCGCCTCGGGGGGCACGCTCCAGTGCACGACGCTGCCCGGGGCCAGCCCGCCCGTGTCGGCCGGCAGCACGCACCCGCCGAGCGCGAGGGCACCGGGTCCCGCGACCCGTGCGCTGCCGAAGTTCTCGACGCCGAGCAGCTTGGCGACCGTGGCCGAGGCCGGGAAGTCGAAGACCGCGGCGACGGACCCGCTCTGCAGGACGCGTCCCTGCGCGAGAACGATGATCTCGTCGCCGAGCAGCGCCGCCTCCTCCGGATCGTGGGTCACGATGACCGAGCTCACGCCGCTCGTGCGCTGCAGCGCGCGCAGCGCACGGCGCAGGTCGCGGCGCACCGGGACGTCGAGCGCGGCGAAGGGTTCGTCGAGGAGCAGGAGTGCCGGGGCACGCGCGAGCGCCTGGGCCAGGCCGACGCGCTGGCGCTCGCCTCCCGACAGCTCGCCGGGCAGTCGGTCGTCGAGCCCCGCGACGCCGAGGCGCGCGCACCACTGCGCGGCGAGGCGCGCCTCGGCACCGACGCCGAAGAGCACCTGCTCGGCGACGCGCAGGTGCGGGAACAGCGAGAAGCTCTGAGGCAGGTAACCCACACGGCGCGCCTCGGCCGGGCGGCCCGACACCAGGTCCGCGCCGAGGCGGAGCTCGACGCCCTCTGCGCCCCGCACGCCCGCGAGCGCCGCGAGCAGGGTCGACTTGCCCGCACCCGACGGCCCGACCACCGCCAGGCGACCCCCGCCGTCGTGACGGGCCTGCAGCGAGAACGCGCCGGCGCTCAGCTCCACCGAGAAGCTGAGCGGCTCCGGGGCGCAGGCCCTGACGGCGATCGTCCTCGGCCCGTCTGGCGCCGGCGGCTCCCCACCCTCGGCGGTCCGGGGCACCAGCCGGCGCGCGAGACGCCCGAGCGGCGCGCGGCTCACCCCAACCGCCACCGCCGCGGCGCCGAGGGCGAGGGCCGTCGGCGCCTGGGTCGTCGGCAGGCCGGCGATCGAGAACTGGTTGAAGGTGTAGATCGGGACGGAGAAGGGGTGGTAGGCGAGGATCACGGTCGCCCCGTACTCGCCGAAGGCGCGCAGCCAGCAGAGCAGCATCCCCGCCCGCAGGCCCGGCGCGGCCTCGGGGACCGCGACGCGCAAGAACCGCGAGATCTCGCCGTGGCCGAGGGTCCTCGCGACGTCGAGGTGGCCCTGGTCGACTGCGGCGAACGCCGCGCGCGCGGCGACGAGGAGGAACGGCGCGGCGACGAAGCTCTGGGCGAGGACGATCCCCGCCAGGGAGTCGGTGAGACTCGGGAGGTGCCGGCCGAGCACGGTGTTCGGGCCGACGAGGTAGACGAGGAGGATGCCGCTCATCACCGGCGGCAGGGCGAGGGGCAGCTGGACCACGAGACCGACGACGCGCGCGATCCGGCCACGGTGCCGCGCGAGCAGGTACGCGAGCGGCAGGCCGCACGTCGCGACGAGCGCGAGCGAGATCGTCGCCGTGGCGAGCGAGACGCCGAAGGCTGGAAACAGCCCCGGGCTCAGAAAGCCGCGCACCCGGCTCGCGCCGAGCCGCCACACGAACGCCCCGAGGGGGATCGCGAGGTAGAACGCGAGCAGGGCACCGAGAGCGGCGAGTGGGCCGCGCTCGGCCACCCGCCTCATACGCGTGCGAACAGGGCGACCAGCCCGGCAGGCACGGCGCCGCGCCGCCCGCTGACGGGGATCGGGCGCAACACGCTGAGCCCGTTGCGCCCGAGCAGCCGTCGTCCCGTGGGCGAGAGGAGGAAGGCCACGAACGCCTTTGCGCGCGCCGGGTCCGGCGCGTTGCGCAGCACGGTCACGGTGAAGCGGGCCCCGAGCGCGCGACCGCCGAGCGCCACCGTCGACAGATCGGCGGCCGCGGCCTCGACCGCGTAGAAGAACCCTGCGTCGAGCTGCCCGGCCTGGAGGCGGCCGACGAGGCTCTGCTCGGGGAACTCGTTCGCCGGGTCGCGCGCGAGCGCCGCGAGCGCGCGGGAGTGGTGTGCGCGGGACGCCGCGACGAGGGCTTCGTCCGCGAGAACGCCCTTCGGGTCGACGGCGGGATCGGTCCGGCCGAGCCGGAAACCCTTCTCGGTGACCACGGACCACCATGGACGCGTCCGCAGCGCGGCGGCGAAGCGGCTCTTCGGGTTGTAGGCGAGAAGCAGCGCGGAGCGTGCGAAGGTCGCGTACCAGCTCACGAAGTTGCCGTTGCGCGCGCCCTCGAGGCGCGCGTCGACCGACGGCGACGCGCTGATGAACACGTCGGCGCGCTGGATGCCCCCGCGGATCTCACTCGCGAGCTCCTGGGAGCCTGCGGCGATCCCGCTCACGCTGTCCCCGGTCGCGCGGGCGAACGCGGGTCCGATCCCGTTCTGCATCAAGGCCGTGAGCGAGCCCGCGTAGAGCACCGCGACCGGCCCGCGATTCTGCGCGACCGCGTGCGCGGGCCCCGCGTCGAACGCCAGCCCGGCGACGATCAGCACGGCGAGCGCGCCGATGCGCCGGCGGCCTGGGAAGATCCGCATCGGCGCCACGCTACCCTAGACTCGCGTCTGCGGCAGATACCGACTTGCCTTACCGCAAGTGCGCTATTTTCGGGCTCTCAGCCGCCGCACACACGGCCTACGAGCCGGGGTACGTGCGCTCTCTCACGCGCAGGTGCAGCGGTTGGAGGCGACGGCGCCCCGCGCACCGGAGCACCGCCGCACTGAGAGCGGGAAGTGCCAGAACGGCGACGGCGAGCACCACACCGAGCGGGGCGTCGGGGTCCCGGCGGCCGATCAGTCCCCAGGCGAGGAACACAGCCAGGGCCGCCACCGCGAGCACGACCCACAACGACCCCACGAGGGCGAAGATTCCCAGCCCGCCGACCTGCTCCGCCCGGCGCGACCAGGCATCGCGCCCGCTGGCCCTCGTCACGCTCATCTCGCCTCCCTCTCTGTGCTCACCCTTCCTACGGCAGACGGCGCCCGCCTCTCGAGCCGGAAAGAGCCTGCCCGGGCAAGCTGAAGCAGAGCTGAGAGCCGCTCCCGGTCCGACCGGCTAGAACCGCGGCGTGCCGACCGCTCCCCGCGATGCGCTGGCGACCTGGGTGCGCGCCCTGCCCAAGGCCGAGGTGCACCTGCACCTCGAAGGCTGTGTGCCACCGTCGCTCGTCGCCGGCGGCGACGAGCGACCGCGCCTCCCGGTGCGCAATCTCGGCGAGCTGCTCGCCTATCTCGACTGGGCCTGCGCGCGCATCGACCGACCGGCGCAACTCGCGACCATCGCCTACGAAACGATGGCGCGCGCGACCGCCAACGGCGCCGGCCACGTCGACCTCATCGCCAACCCGACACACTGGCCGGCATTCGCGGGCCGGCTCGACGCCTTCGTGGGCGGCCTCGACGAGGGTTTCGCGCAGGCCGAGGCCGACGGGTTGGGGACGGCGGCCCTCTGTCTCTCGCTCAAGCGCACCCAGGGCGCCCAGGAGGCCGACGAGCTCGTCTCGTGGATCCTCGCGCACCCCGGCGGACGCGTCGTCGCCCTGTCGATCGACGGTGACGAGCGTGACGGCGCGGCCTCGCACACCGAGCGGTTTAGAGCCGCCTTCGCGCGCGCCGCGGCCGCCGGGGTGCACCGCTGCGTGCACGCGGGCGAGTCGAGCGGCGCGCACGGCGTGCGCGCGGCGATCGACGCGCTGCTCGCCGAGCGGGTGGACCACGGCATCGGCTGCATCGAGGACACGGCGCTCGTCGCCGAGATCGCCGCCCGCGGGATCCCCCTCGACGTCTGCCCGGGCTCGAACGTCCGCCTCGGTGTGGTCGCGTCGCTCGCGGCCCACCCGCTCGAGCGGCTGCGGCGCGCGGGCGTTCGGGTCTCGATCGACACCGACGACCCCCTGTTGTACGGGACCGAGCTCACCGGCGAGTACCTGAGCTGCGCGGCGGCGTTTGCCTGGGACCGGGAGGCTCTGCGCGCGCTGGCGCGGACCTCGATCGAGTCCTGCTTCGCCCCGCCGTCCCGGCGCGCCGAGCTTCTGCGGGCACTGGACGCCCACCCCGACTGAGCGCGTCGGCCGCCCGCCCGCGCCGGCGTGGAAGACACGCGCTGTTCATGGGAGGATCCTTGACGGCGGCCCGGCCAGCGCGCATCGTCGCAGTGCGCGGCGCGCACGCCGTTGCGCGCGGCCGACGCCGGGTCGGGTCGAGCGAGGGAGGTCGGGTGGCAGTCGGGACCGATTCACACGGACTCGTCGGGGAGATCGGTCTCCCCATAGAGGACCAGGCGTTCCACGTCGAACAGCGCGGGGTCGACCTGATCCCCCTCTCGGAGCGCTGGGCGCGCGCCCGCGACGTCGGCGCGATGTGGGCGGGCGCGAGTGTCCAGATCGAGTACTTCATCTACGGCGCGATCTTGATGACCTTCGGCTTCAGTTTCGCCCAGGCCCTCAGCCTCATCGTCATCGGCAACATCTCCTACTTCGTCCTCGGCCTCTGCAGCCTCCAGGGACCCCAGACCGGCACCACGGTCTTCGGCATCAACCGCGCGAGCTACGGCCCGAACGGGTCGCGGGTCATTGCGTTCTTCAACTGGATCACCCAGGTCGGCTTCGAGGTCGAAGGGCTCATCCTCATCGTCGGCGCCGCGCTCGTTCTCCAGATCAAGGCCGGATCGGCGCCGAGCACGACCTCCAAGGTCCTCTTCGTCGTCCTCGCGGTCGCGATCCAGGGGGTGCTCCCCTTCCTCGGTCACGCGACGATCCTGAAGACGCTGCGCGTGCTCGTCGTCCCCTTCCTCGTCCTCTTCGCGGTCCTTGTCGGCTTCGCAGTCCCCCACGCGGCCCTCGGTGCCGTCAAGCACGGTGCGGACTGGCAGACCTACATGGAGGGCCTCGCGTTCACAATCACGCTGGCGGGGCTGGGCTGGGCGGAGTGCGGAAACGACTACACCCGCTACTGCCCCCCCGAGACATCCCGGAAGGCGATCGTCGGCTGGGTCTTCCTCGGCACCGCGGTCCCCGAGATCCTCATCATGACGCTCGGGGCGGTGATCGGCACGTTCCTGCCGGCCGTGGGCAAGGCCTCGAACGCGTTCCTGCCCTTCGCCCACCAGTCCTACATCCCCTCCTGGTTCGTCGTCGTCTTCCTGACCTTCGCGATCGTGCAGCTGTTCGCGATCAACAGCCTCGACATCTACTCCTCAGGGGTGACGCTCCAGGCCCTCGGCGTCCACGTGAAGCGCTACGTCGCCGTGCTCATCGACTGCGCGATCGGCTTCGCGATAACGCTGTACGCGGTCTTCGGCCCGTCGTTCGCGACCTACCTCAAGGACTTCGTCGACGTCGTCATCGTCTGGATCGCGCCCTGGACGGCGATCTACCTCGTCGACTGGGTGATGCGCGGCCTGCGCTATGTGCCCCGCGAGCTCCAGCGCACGGGCCCGGGGGGCCTCTACTACCGCAACGGCGGCGTCTTCTGGCCGGCGATAATCGCCCAGCTGGCCGGGATGTACGCCTCCATCTCCGCGCTCGCGGCCACGTTCAGCCTGCCGCGCTGGCTGAACGAGATCACCTACGCCACCCGGGACTCCTCCGGCTACGGCGCCGACTTCAGCGTCTTCCTCGGGCCGGCCGTCGCCGCGCTCTTCTACGTGCTGCTCGGCTGGCGGGCGGTGCGCGCGCAGGCTGCGCGCCAAGACGAGCTCCTCGCGCCCGTGCCGGTCCCGTGACCGGTGCCGACAGGCCCCACCGGCGGCCGCCGCTCGAGCGGGCGGCGGCCACCGGCATGCTCGCGATCGCGCTCGAGGAGGCCCGCCGTGGCCTCGCCGAGGGAGGGATCCCCATCGGCGCCGCGCTCTTTGGCCGCGACGGTCAGCTCCTCGGGCGCGGCCACAACCGTCGCGTCCAGGACGACGACCCGTCGCTGCACGCGGAGACCGCCGCCTTCCGCGACGCGGGTCGCCGCCGCGACTACGCGGACTGCGTCATGGTGACGACGCTCTCGCCCTGCTGGTACTGCAGCGGGCTGGTCCGCCAGTTCCGCATCGGGGGACTCGTGATCGGCGAGGCTCGCAACTTCACCGGCGGCCACGACTGGCTCGCCGAGAACGGCACGGAGGTCCTCCTGCTCGACGACGCGGACTGTGCGGCGCTGCTCCGGGGCTACATCGCCGGGCATCCCGAGGTCTGGTTCGAGGACATCGGACTCTGACAGCGCACCTCCGCGCCGGACCGGCTCGGAGGTGCGTTGTATGCATACAATCTTTGCATGCCTACAAGGAGTCTCCCGGGTCCCGCGCGTCCGGCCGAGATCGACGCCGTGCTCGCCGCGAGCCGCGGCCTCGTGGCGGTCGCCGCCCGCTCGCTCGCCGCGCTCGGCGAGGAGGTCACCCTCGGGCAGTACCGCGCGCTCGTCGTTCTGACGACGCGGGGGCCCCAGGGGCTGTCCGCGCTCGCCGAGCAGCTCTCGGTCGCGCCCTCGACCGCAACGCGCCTTTGCGACCGGCTCGTGCGAAAGGGCCTTCTCCGGCGCTCGCCGCACGCCGCGGATCGGCGCCAGGTGATCCTCGAGACGACCGAGAGCGCTGCCGAGCTCGTCGCCGCCGTCATGGCCGCCCGGCGCGCCGAGATCGGCCGGATGCTCTCGCAGATGGCACCCGCCGAGCGGCGCGCGATCGCCGACGCCCTCGCCCATCTCGCTCGCGCGACGGGCGAAGACCCGGCCACGACCGAGGAGGTCACGTGGCCGCTGTGAGCCGTGTCGACGCGTCCGCAACCCTTCTCGCCCGACTGAAGGCCGCGGTCCGTGCGCCCGCCGCCGCCGTCGGCACCCGCCTCAACCGCCTCTCGTTCCTCCGGCGCTGGATCATCCTCGGCGTCCTGATCGGCCTGATCGCAGGCGCGGGCGCCGTCGTCTTCTACACGGCCCTGCAGGCGGCGACCCACCTGTTCCTCACGACCATCGGCGGCTACCGCCCGCCGGCGTCCGCAGGTGAAGGGGGCGGTTTCGGCTCCACGCACTTCGTGCGCCCCTGGGCGATGCCGCTCATCGCGGGCGGCGGAGGTCTGCTCGCCGGCTGGCTTGTGTTCACCTTCGCCCCCGAGGCCGAGGGACACGGGACCGACGCGGCGATCCAGGCCGTCCACCACAACCCCCGCGGGATCCGCCTGCGCGCGGTCATCGTCAAGATCATCGCGTCCGCCATCACGATCGGGTCGGGGGGCTCGGGCGGACGTGAGGGGCCGACGGGCCAGATCTCCGCGGGCTTCGGCTCGCTGCTCGCGCGCCTTCTCGACCTGTCACCCGAGGACGCCCGGATCGCGGTCTCGACGGGGATCGGCAGCGGCATCGGGGCGATCTTCCGCGCCCCGCTCGGCGGCGCGGTCCTCGCCAGCGAGATCGTCTACCGGGAGGACGTCGACCCGACGGTCCTCGTGCCGAGCTTCGTCGCCTCGATCGTCGCCTTCGCCCTCTTCGGCGGCGTCGAGGGCTTCTCGCCGATCTTCGGCTACACCCACTACCGCTTCCACGACCCCGCCCAGCTCGGCTGGTTCGCCCTTCTCGGCGTTCTCTGCGGCGCGATGGGGCTCCTCTACGCCAAGGGCTTCTACGGCCTCGCCGCTCTCTTCTCCCGCACGCGGTTGCCCCGCGTGGTCCGCCCCGCGATCGCCGGCGTTCTCGTCGGAGCGCTCGGACTCGCGCTGCCCGAGGTGCTTGGCACGGGATACGGCTTCGTGCAACAGACGCTGACCGCGCGCCTCGGCGTCCTGCCGCTCTGGGTCGTGTGCCTCGTGCCCTTCGCGCGCATCGTCGCGACCGGTCTTTCGATCGGCTCGGGCGGCTCGGGCGGCATCTTCGGGCCGGGGATGGTCATCGGCGCGTTCACCGGCGGCGCGTTCTTCCGTCTCGGTGAGCACACGCTGCCCGGCTTCGGCCACGACCCCGCCGCTTTTGTCGTCATCGGCATGGCGGCCTGCTTCGGGTCCATCGCCCGCGCCCCTCTCGCGGTCATGTTGATGGTCGCCGAGATGACCGGGACGCTCCAGGCGCTTGCTCCCGCGATGGTCGCGGTCGGGATCGCCTCGCTCATCGTCAGCCGCAACGACGACACCATCTACCGCAGCCAGCTGCGCAACCGCGAGGAGCAGTACGCGGCGAGCCGCAGCGCCGTGCCCCAGCCCCTGCTCGCGACGCTGCCGGTGCGCGACGCGATGGGCACGCCCCGCCTCATGCTCGCCTCGGGGACCGCCGTCGCCGCGGCCCGCGCGGCGCTCGCCGCTGCGGGGGTCCGCGGCGCCCCGCTCGTCGACGGCGCCCGCCGCCTCGCGGGCTCCGTCGAGTCGGTCCGTCTCGGCGCGGCGCGTGACGAGGACGCCGTCGACCGCTACGTGGACGACACCTCCCCCACGCTGCGCCCGGAGATGACGCTCGAGAGCGGGCTCGACGCGATCGCGACCTCGCCGGCGGGCTGGGTTCCCGTCGTCGACGACGACCGTCGCGTGATCGGGGTGCTCGCGCTGAGCGACGTCAACCGCGCCTACCGTGCGGCCCTCCAACGGGCCGCGCTGGGCGCACCGGCGACCGGTCTCGGTGCGACGGCCTGAGCCGACCCTCGCCGCGCAGGCTGCGGCGGTGGCCCGCGACCCGGACCCCGAGCCTGCCGCGGCGCTCGCGCGCGCGGCGCTGTCGGCGCTGCGGCGCCGACGCTACGACGCGCCCCGCGGCCTGTACGGCCGGCGCCGGCTCAACCGCTTCGTCTACGCGACGCTCTGGCCGCACGCGAACGCCTGGGCCGCCAGCGTCGCCGTCGGCGCCCTCGAGCCCGGCCTGCTCCCCTCCCCCGTCGCAGCG
>JAKABX010000012.1 GCA_021796545.1 Actinomycetes bacterium | reverse complement strand
CGAGCGGCATCCCCCCGAAGGGGACCGCGTCGCGGGCGGCCTCGGCGAGCGTGAGCGTGCCCGCGAGCGCGGGGGCGTGCCCGCGTCCGGCCGGTGCGAGCGCGCACGCCGCGGCGACCGTCGTCGCCTCGGCGGCGACGAGCAGGAGGTAGCCGACGAGAGTGAAGGCCGCGACGAACTCGAGGCCGAGCGCGAACTGGACCGCCCCGGCCACGAGTCCGACGAGCGCCCGCCGGCGCCACGGGGCACCGTCGGTGAGAAGGCAGACGGCCGCGATGCCGACGGGGGCGGCGGGCCACCACCCGAGCGGCGGGAGGCTCGCGGCGACAAGCCCGCCGGCGATCGCCGCGGCGCCGACGGCCGCCAGGCGCCGTCGGGCCCCCGGACGCTCAGGCGGGTCGATCCCCATCGAGGCCCCCCGCGACCTGGTCGGCGGCGAGCCGGCCACTTCTGATGCACGCCGGGATCCCGATCCCTTGGATCGCGGCCCCGCAGAGCGCGAAAGCGGGGAGCGCGCGTGCCTGGGCACGGAGTCGCTCCTGGCGCGCGCGGTGGCCTCGCACGGGCTGTGGGAAGGAGCCGGGCCAGCGCTGGACGATCGTGTCGAGTGGCGGCGCCGTGACGGCCAGGGTCTCGGCGACCTCGCGGCGTAGTGCCGCGACGAGCGAGTCGTCCCCGAGCCCGTCGAGGCGGGCGTCGCCGGCGCGTCCGCACGAAACCCGGACGACGACCTGACCAGGCGCCGCGGTGTCGGGCCACTTGGTCGAGACGAAGGTGAGTGCGGTCGCCAGGTGCCGACCGTCGCGCGCGACCAGCACGCCGTTGCCCGGCAGCGGGCCGACGCCACTGCCGGCGTGCCCGAGCGCGTTGGTCGTGGAGAGCGGCACGGCAGCCTCGGGCCACACGAAGGTCACCGTCGCGACGCTCGCGTAGACCATCGCGACGTACTCGGCCGCGAGCTCGGGCGCCGCCTCCGCCAGCACCGTGGCCGCCGGGTGGGCGGGGAGCGCACAGACCACGCCGTCGGCGCCGCGCTCAGCCGAGGCCGACCGCACGGACCACGCCGGCCCACCGGGCGCGCCACGGCGGAGCGTCAGGACCGGCTCGTTGCAGACGATCTCGACCCCGGCGCCTTCGCACTGCGCGACGAGCGCGTCGACGAGGCGGCCCATGCCGCCCCGCACGCCGAGAAAGAGCGGCCCGGTCGCGGCGCCTGCCGCCGACGAGGTGTTGCGCAGGGCGCGCAGCACGCTGCGCCGGCCCGCGAGCGCGGTGGCGAGGCCGGGCGCCGTCGCGGCGAGCGAGAGCTCGCGGACGTCGCCGGCGTTGATGCCACCGAGCAGGGGCTCGACGAGCGCGTCGAGGACCTCGGGACCAAGACGTCCGAGGACCGTCGCGATCGTCGGGTCGGCCGCGCCCGAGCCGAGCGTGGCGTCGGGGGCAACGGCGGTGACCCCGCGGGGGAGCGCGAGGTCGAGCGCGGCGCGCGCGACCCCGCGGCGCGAGAGCGCGCCCGAGCGCCACAGGGCTCCGAGATCGGTCGGGACCCCGAGGTTGAGGCCGGGGGGCAGTGCGCGCAGGCGGCCCCGGTGGAAGAGGGCGACACCGGTCGCGGCGGGTGGGCGCAGGTCGTCGCCGAGGCCGAGCTCCCGGCAGAGCTCGACGGCCGCGGGGTCGCGGGTGATGAACGCGTCGGGTCCGAGGTCGATGCGCCGTCCCCCGAGCGTGCCGGTGCACAGTTTGCCGCCGGGCACCGCACTGGCCTCGAGGAGGGTGACCTCGTGCGCGCCGGCGAGCGCGCGGGCGGCGACGAGCCCCGAGACGCCGCCACCGAGGACGACGACCCGGGCCACCCTCAGGCGCCTCCGGGGTCGAGCGCGTGCACGCGCCGGGCGAGCGCGGCGAAGACGTCCGGGTCGTCGTTGAGCGAGGCCGTTCGCGCGAAGCCAAGCGAGAGGCGCTCGGCGAGCCGGCGGGCGTCGACGTCGAGGTCGTAGAGGATCTCGAGGTGGTCGGAGGTGAAGCCGGCCGGGCAGACGACGACGGCCTGTGCACCCTCGCGCGCCAAGGTCGGGAGGAGCTCGAGGATGTCCGGGCCGATCCAGGCCTCGGCGGTGCGCCCGGCGCTCTGCCAGCCGACCCGGTGGCGGGCGAGTCCGCAGCGCCGGGCGACGAGGGCGGCGGTCTCGGCGAGCTGGGCGGGGTAGGGGTCGCCACTTTGGAGGATGCGCGCGGGCAGGCTGTGGGCGGTGAAGACGACCTCGAGCCGCTCGCACGCGGCGGCGTTGCCGAGGTCGTAGCCGAGGCCCCGGGCGGCGTCGCGCACCCGCGCCGCCAACGCGGCGACGAGCGCCGGCTCGTCGTGCCAGCTGCGGAGAAAGACGCTGCGCATCTGCTGGGCCGTGGCGGCCGCCGTCGCCCGCTCGACGTACTCCCCGACGCTGAGAGCCGAGTCGTGGGGTGCGAGCACGAGGCCGACGAGCGCGCCGGCGCCCGCCGCCGCGAGCTCGTCCACGGCCCGCTCGATCCTCGGGTCCGCGTGCTTCATCCCCGAGCGGACGACATAGCGACCCGGGGAGATCGCCCCGAGCGCCGCCTCGAGAGCCGCGACCTGGGCCGCGGTGCGCTCCCGCAGCGGCGACAGCCCCCCGATCGCGTCGTAGCGGCGCACGAGGTCGGCCAGCTGCTCGGTGCTCGGCGGCCGGCCGCGGCGCACGTCGGTGTAGAAGGCGGCGACGTCCTCGGCGCGCGCCGGAGTGCCATAGCTCATGACGAGCACCCCGGTCGTCACCGGGTCTCCGCAGGCTGCGTCGCCGTCTCGGCGGTCTCCTCGTGCACGAGCGCGACGAGCGCGGCGAGGACCTCCGGATCGGTCGCGGGCAGGACGCCGTGACCGAGGTTGAAGACGTGGCCCGTGCGCCCCCCCTCGGCGAGCACGCGGCGCGCCTCGCTCGCCGCCGGGGCGAAGCCGGCGAGGCAGATCGCGGGGTCGAGGTTCCCCTGCAGGGCGCGCCCGGGTCCCACGCGCCGGCGCGCCGAGTCGAGCGGCACGCGCCAGTCGACGCCGACGACCTCGGCTCCCGCGTCGCCCATCAGGTCGAGCAGCTCGCCGGTCCCGACGCCGAAGTGGATCCGGGGGACGCCGAGGTGTGCGAGGGCACCGAGCGCGCGCCGGCTCGCGGGCAGGACGAAGCGCGCGTAGTCCGCGCGGGAGAGCGCGCCGGCCCAGCTGTCGAAGAGCTGGACCGCCGTGGCGCCGGCCGCCACCTGGGCTGCGAGCGACGCCGCCGCGATGTCGGCCAGGCGCTCGAGGAGCGCGTGGAAGGTCGCCGGTTCGGTGTGCATGAGCGCCTTGGTGCGGGTGAAGTCCCGGGTCGGGCCGCCCTCGACCAGGTAGCTCGCGAGAGTGAATGGCCCGCCGGCGAAGCCGATGAGGGGCACCGCGAGCTCCCGCACCAAGAGCGCGACCGTCGTGAGCAGGGCGGACAGGTCCTCTTCGGGCTCGAGGGGGCGCAGCCGCTCGAGGTCGGCGGCCGAGGTGAAGGGTTCGGCGATCACCGGGCCGCGTCCCGGGACGACGTCGAGGTCGATGCCGACGGCCGCGAGGGGGACGACGATGTCGGAGAACAGGATTGCCGCGTCGACCCCGTAGCGGCGGACCGGCTGGAGCGTGATCTCGGCCGCGAGCTCCGGCTGGCGGACGGCCTCGAGGATCGAGCCCTCGCCCCGCAGTGCCCGGTACTCAGGAAGCGAGCGGCCCGCCTGGCGCATGAACCACACCGGGACGTGCGTGACGGGTTGCCCGCGACACGCCCGGAGGAAGACCGAGTCCTCGAAGAGCACGTGACGACGGTACTGCGTGTCCAGCGCGCGCCCCGCATCGGGGCGCGCCCGTTTGGATCGAGGGCTCGGCCGTCGACTACAAAGGGAGCCGTGAGTGAGGTGACGGCCTTCGAACCGCCCCCGTCGGCCGCGTCCGCCGCCTTGCACCCGCGCCGCCCCCAGCTGCTCGCGGTCGGCGTGATGATCTGGCTGGGGTCCGAGTTCATGTTCTTCTCGGGCCTGTTCGCCGCGTTCTTCACCATCCGCGCGAACGCGCAGCCCCACTGGCCGCCGCCGGGGATCAAGCTCGACACCTACCAGGCGCTGATCTTCACGGTCGTGCTCCTGGCCTCGAGCCCGACGATGCAGTTCGGCGTCTGGGCCATCGAGCGCGGGGAACGGAACAAGGCGCGCGCCTGGATCATCGCGAGCTTCCTTCTCGGCGCGGCGTTCATCGGCAACCAGATCTACGAGTGGAGGACGCTTCCCTTCAGCGTCTCCACGAACGCCTACGGATCGCTCTTCTACATCATGAGCGGCCTGCACGGGCTGCACGTCATCCTCGGTCTGCTCGCGATGATCGCCATGCTGGCCCGAATGTCCGGTCCCCGGGGCGATGTGGGCGAGACGGCCGTCTATCAGGCGATCAGCTACTACTGGCACTTCGTCGACATCGTCTGGATCGGGCTGTTCAGCGCCCTGTTCCTCCTCTCCTGAGCGCAAAGACCGAGCATCTGCCGTGACCCCTCCCCGACCCCGCGCCCTCACCGCCCCGAGCCGGGCGCGCGCCGCCTGGCGGCGGTTGCTCGCGCCCATCGGGCTCGCCGGCGCCACGGCGCTCGGGCTCCTCGCCATCTCCGTCGTGCCCCCGGTGTCCGCCGCCGTGCGCGCCGCGACCCCGCTGCGCGCCTCCTCGTCGACCTCGAGCTCGCGCTCCTCGGCCGGCAAGGTCTCGCTCGCGGTCGGCAAGACCCTGTTCGACCAGAGCTGCGCGAGCTGCCACGGCATCGAGGCGCAGGGGAGCACGCTGGCGCCGAGCCTGCAGGACCTCGGTGCCGGGACGATCGACCTTTGGGTGTCGAGCGGCTGGATGCCGCTCGCGGTCCCCGGCGCGCAGCCCCTGCGCAAGACGGACCGCTACACCCGCGCCGAGACCATCGACATCGCGCAGTACGTGGCGTCGCTGTCAGGGTACCGGGGCTTCGGGATCCCGAAGGTCGGCCTGGCGGGGACGAGCGTCCAGAAGGGCTTCGCGATCTACGCGGAGATCTGCGCGGCCTGCCACACCATCACCGGGGCCGGCGATGCGCTCTCGGCGGGGATCACCGCGCCGTCCCTGCACTCGGTCACCAAGGCCCAGGTCGTGGAGGCGATGCGCACCGGTCCGGGGAACATGCCGCGCTTCGGGCCGGGGATTTTGAGCAACCAGCAGGTGAAAGACGTCGTCGCCTACGTGGTGAAGGAGATCGAGCACCCCGCGCATCCCGGTGGGCTGTTCCTCGGGGGCGTCGGGCCGGTCGCCGAGGGCTTCATCGGGCTGTTCGCCGGGGTGGGTCTTTGCATCCTCGCCGCGTTCTGGATCGGCGACCGCACGCCGCGCCACGGCGACGACGCCCATCCCGGCGCGCAGAACGACGACGACGGTCCCGCCGGCGAGGGCGGGGGCCGCGAGCGCGAGGTCGAGCATGTCTGAGAACGGGTCCGAGCACGCGCCGTCTGAGACCGGCGAGGAGCGCATCGCCGTTTCCGCCGACTCGTCGCAGTTCCAGGTCGCCGCCCGCCACCCGCGCCGGGTCGAGAAGAGCGCGTTCGTTCTCTTTCTCGTCTCCGTCGCCGCCTTCGCCGCCTTCGGCGCAACCTACGTGCTCGGCGCGAGCGACATGGTGCTCGGCGTCCTGCTCGCGGTGGGAATGCTGGGCTTCGGCGTCGCGCTGGCGTCGTGGGGCAAGTACCTCATGCCCCGGGGCCCCTTCGAGGAGTACCGCGCGCCGATGCGCACGACCGAGGAGCAGAAGAAGCTCCTCGTGTCGGACTTCGCGAGCCGCGGCAAGGTGGCGATCGAGCGCCGCGGCTTCCTCGCCAAGGTGATGGGCGTGGCCGGCGCGGTCTTCGGCGTGGTGGCGCTCTTCCCCCTCATCCGCTCGCTCGGCCCGAAACCCGGCAAGACGCTCGACACGACCCCGTGGAAGAAGGGCTCCTACCTCACCGACATCAACGGTCGGCGCCTGACGGTGGCCGACGTCAACGTCGGCGGTTTCGTCACCTGCTTCCCCGAGGACGACATCGGCGGCGCAATGTCCCAGACGGTCCTCCTGCACCCCCAGACGACCGACATCGTGACCCGTGTGGGCCGCGAGACCTGGGCGCCCCAGGGCTACATCGCGTTCTCCAAGGTGTGCACGCACGCCGGGTGCCCGGTCGGGCTCTACGAGCAGGCGACCGAACAGCTCCTGTGCCCCTGCCACCAGTCGCTGTTCGACATCTACAGCGGCTGTGAGCCCGTCTTCGGTCCGGCACCCCGCCCGCTGCCGCAGCTCCCGCTCTACATCGACTCCAAGGGCTATCTCCGGGCCCAGGCCCCCTACAACGAACCCGTCGGACCGGGCTTTTGGACCCGTGGGGGCGAGCTGTGATCGACCGGCTCTTCAACTGGGCGGACGACCGCTTGGCCCTGTCACGGGGCGGGCGCCATCTGCTCAACAAGATCTTCCCGGACCACTGGTCGTTCATGCTGGGCGAGATCGCCCTCTACTCCTTCATCATCCTGCTCGTCACGGGCGTCTTCCTCAGCCTCTACTTCGTGCCCTCCGAGCACATGACCGTCTACCACGGCCCCTACCTGCCGATCGACGGGACCAAGGTCTCCGAGGCGTTCGCGTCGACGCTCCGGCTCTCCTTCTCGGTGCGCGGCGGGCTGCTCGTGCGCCAGATGCACCACTGGGCCGCGAACATCTTCGTCGGCTCGATCGTCGTCCACCTTCTCCGGGTCTTCTTCACGGGCGCCTTCCGCCGGCCCCGCGAGATCAACTGGATCATCGGCGCCAACCTCTTGATCCTCGCGATCTTCAACGGGTTCCTCGGCTACTCGCTCCCCGACGACCTCGTCTCGGGCACCGGCATCCGGATCGCGTTCTCGATCCTCGAGTCGATCCCGATCGTCGGCACCTACCTCGCGACCTTCCTGTTCGGCGGCCAGTTCCCCGGTTCGGGCATCATCATCCCCCGCTTCTTCATCATCCACGTCCTGATCCTGCCGCTGTTGATCCTCGGCCTCCTCGGCGCGCACCTCGGCCTCCTGGTGCGTCACAAGCACACCCAGTTCCCCGGCCCCGGCGCCCGCGAGGACAACGTGGTCGGCTCCCCGCTGTGGCCGGTGTTCGCGGCCAAGACGACCGGGTTCCTCTTCCTCGTCGCCGGGGTCTCGGCGCTCCTCGGCGCGACGACCCAGATCAACCCGATCTGGCTGTACGGGCAGTACTTCCCCTGGAAGGTGAGCTACGCCGTCCAGCCGGACTGGTACATGGGCTGGCTGGACGGGGCGCTGAGGGTCATGCCGAGCTGGGAGATCCACTTCCCCGGTCACATGATCCCGAACGCCTTCTTCCCCGCGATCTTGCTGCCGGGGATCACCTTCACCGCGATCATGCTGTGGCCCTTTCTCGAGGCCAAGCTCACCGGCGAGGACCGCCGGGAGCACCACCTGCTCGACCGGCCCCGCGACCGTCCGGTGCGCACCGCGCTCGGCGCGGCGATCTTCGCGTTCTACTTCGTCCTGTTCGGCGCGAGCGCGACCGACGTGCTCGCGAACTATCTCTCGCTGTCGCTCAACTTCGTGCTGTGGAGCTTCCGCATCGCGTGCATCGTCGTGCCGCTCATCGTGTACCCGGTCACCTACAAGATCTGCAAGGAGCTGCAGGAGACCCCCGGTGCCGGAAAGCGCAAGGTCCACAACATCGTCGTGCGCGACGCCGAGGGTGGATACCACACCATTCCGGCCGAGGAGTACCCGGGATTCGTCGGTGAGGAGGCGCCGCCGCTCGACGTCGACCGGATCGACGTTCTCACGCCCGCCGGCGCAAGCGAGCCGACGCCCGGGATCTACCGGATCCCCCGCGACTACACCGACTGAGCCGAGTCCCCGCGGGTGGCGCGCGGAGCCCAGGAGGGGAGTCGAACCCCTATCAACCGCTTACAAGGCGGACGCTCTACCGTTGAGCTACCCAGGCCGATCGACCCCCGAGGCTAGCCAGTCGCGCCCTGTTGTCGCTGCGCCGACCCGGCGGTCCGCCGGCGGGGGGCGGGGGCAGTAGGGTCGGGCGCCGATGCTTGGTCCGTCCGGCCGACGGCCCGTGGGCGGCACCCGCCGCCGCCGGCCCCCGTTGCTCCTCGTCCTCCTCGTGCTTGTCGCCGCGCTCGTCATCGGCGAGGTCACGGCCCAGGTCGTCGGGTCGTCGCGGGCGCTGGCACGGCGGAGCGCGCACAGCTTCGTCGCGGCCGTGGCGCCGCTGGTGGACGAGAGCAACGCCCTGGTACCGGTGCTCGCGCGCGTGCGGACCGAGGCCCCCTCGCTCACCCGCACCGAGCTCGACTCCCTCCTCGCCGAGCTGACAAGTGGCTCCGCCGCGGTCGTGAGCCAGTTCGGCGCCCTCGAGCTCGCTCCGCCGACTCCGGGGAGCGGCCGGGCGCTCGCCGCCGCGCTCGACGCGCGCGCTCGTGCGAGCGTCCAGCTCGCGGGCGCGCTCGGGCTCGCGACCTCCGCGGGGGGCGCGGCCGGTCAACAGACCGCCCTCTTGCGGCTCGAGGCGGTCGCCGACGAGCTCGGGGCGTCGGACGCCGACTACCGGCGCTTCCGGCGCTCCCTTCCGCCGCACCTGGGGGCCGGCGCCCCCCCGGCCTCGGTGTGGATGACCGCGCCGCGCGCGTGGCGTCCCGCCTCGCTGAGCGCCCTGGTCGCCCAGCTCGCGAGCCGGCCGGGGCTCGGCGGGACCCGGCGGGTCGCGCTGGTCGCGGTCTCCCTCGAGCCGAGCCCGATCGCGATCCGCGGCCTGCCGAGCCCGCCGCCGCCCTCGTCCACGACCACCTCGGCGTCGACGACCACGACCACGGCGTCAAGCGGCCGGCCGACGCTGACGGCACCAGGAGCGGCCCACGGCCGGAAGGCCCGGCGGCGCCGCCCCCCCACGACGACGAGCACCACCACGACCTCGACGACGACGACGCTCCAGCTCCCGCCGCCCGGGTCGGTCTCGGTCGTCCCCGCGACGCGGCACCTCGTCGTCACCGCCGTCGTCGTCTCGACGGGAACCCTGGCCGCACGCGACGTGCAGCTCAGCGCGACGCTGACACCGGCAGGGAGCGCGCCCGGCGCGCCGGCGACGGTCACCCACGCGCTCGGCACGCTCGCCCCCGGGGCGGCGCGCTTCGTGCGCCTCCCGGCGTTCGCGGCCCGACCCGGGACCGCCTACGGCCTCGTCGTCACCGCCGGTCTCGCTAGCGGCAGCCCGCAAACGGCGGCTATCAAGCTCACGATCGAGCCGTAGTCAGCCGACGCCGTCGGGCGGCGGGGGGGCGGCGCGCGCGCGCCAGGCCTGCTCGGCGCGCGCGATCACCTCGCGGACGGTGAGCCCCGCACTGCGGGCGACGGCCGCCGCGTCGTCGTGCTCGACCTTGGCCCGCCCGGGGCTCACCTTCACCCGCACCGGCACCCCGGCGACCTCGACCTGCTCGAAGTGTCGCGGCGCCGTGAAGCGTTCCAGGGCCGTCACGCGGACGCCGAGCGTGCCGCTCTCGGCGGCGAGCGCCCGGCGGACCTGGGCGGCGAGCGCCCCCTCGACGAGCACGCTCAGGACGTGACCGGGCCGCCCCTTCTTCATGAGCACCGGGGTCACCCAGGCGTCGAGGGCGCCGCTTGCGAGGACGGTCTCGAGCGTGTCGGCGACCTGCTCGCCGGTGACGTCGTCGAGCGTGGCCTCGAGGAGCACCAGGGGCTGCCCGCCGCGCCGGGCCGCCGCGCCGGGCGCCGACAGCAGACCGACGACGACCTGGGTGCAGTTCGGCAGCTCGTCCAGCTCGCGGCTGCCGGCGCCGTAGCCGACGGCCTCCACGCGCATCGCCGGGAGGGGGCCGTAGGACTCGACGGTCGCCGCGAGCAGCGCCGCGCCCGTCGGCGTCGTGAGCTCGACGTCGAGGTCGCGCCCCTCGAGCGGCGCGCCGGCCAAGAGCCCGAGGACGGCCGGCGTCGGGTTGGGCAGGACCCCGTGCTGGCTGCGCACGTACCCGGTGCCCGTCGCCACGGGTCCTGCGCTGACGGTGTCGATGCCGAGGACCTCCAGGGCGGCCATGGTCCCTACGACGTCGACGACGGTGTCGTGCCCGCCGACCTCGTGGAAGTGCACCTGGGTCGCCGGCCGGCGGTGCAGGCGCCCTTCGACCTCGGCGAGCGCGGCGAAGGCCGCCTGGGCGCGCCGCTCCACCCGCGGGGGAAGGGCGGCGCTCTCGAGCAGCGCCAACAGGGCGGGGTAGGTGCGCACGACCGCGTCGTCCTCGACGCGCACCTCGACGCGGGTCGCCGCGATCCCGCCGCGCAGGACCGGGGTCACCTCGAGGGACCAGCCGCCGATCGGGATGCGGCGCAGCATCGCCTCCACCTCGGCGAGGTCCGCCCCGGCATCGAGCAGGCTGCCGAGCGCCATGTCGCCCGCGATGCCCGCGAAGCAGTTGAACCACGCGCCACGCGCCGCGCGCGTCCCGACGTCGCTCACGCCGGCCACCGGCCGAGATCGCTCCGCCCGTGCAGCAGGCGCGCCGCCGCACACGCCGCACCGAAACCGTTGTCGATCCCGACCACGGTGATCCCCGAGGCGCACGAGGCGTGCATCGCGAGCAGCGCGGTCACCCCTTCGAGGCCGGCGCCGTAGCCGACGCTCGTCGGCACCGCGACGACGGGTGCCGCGCACAGCCCGCCGACGACGCTCGCCAGCGCGCCCTCCATCCCCGCGAAGACGATGACCACGTCGGCCTCGTGGAGCGCCCCGAGCGAGTCGAGGAGGCGGTGCAGGCCGGCGACGCCGCAGTCCGCGACGACGCGCGGCGCGTAGCCGTACGCGGCGAGGGTCGCACGGCACTCCGCCGCCACGGGGAGGTCCGCCGTACCGGCGGCGAGGAGCAGCACACGGCCCGGACGCGCCGGCGCGTGGCGCCACGCAACGAGCGCGCGCGCGCCCTCCTCGGCCGAGGTCGCCGTCACCTCCCCCCCGGGGCAGGCTTGGAGCACGGCTGCCACCTGCGCGGTGCTCGCGCGGGTCAGCACGACCGGCCCCGAGCCGCCCTCGAGCAGCTCGGTGACGATCGCGGCGCACTGCGCGGCGGTCTTGCCGGGCGCAAAGACCGCCTCGGGCAGACCCTGGCGGAGCGCCCGGTGGTGGTCGACGCGCGCGAAGCCGAGGTCCGCGTAGGGCAGGCGCGCGAGGGCCGCGAGCGCGTCGTCGGGCGTGCGGTCGCCGTCGCGCACCGCCGTCAGGAGGCTCTTCAGGTCGTCGCGGTCCATGGGGCTTACTATCCTGCCAGCCATGAGCGGCGCCGACTCCCCCTGGCGGCGAATCGCGTGCCTCGGGCCCGAGGGGACCTTCACCGAGGAGGCCCTCCTCTCCGAGCCGGACCTCGCCGTGGCCGAGCTCGTCCTCTGCCCGACGATCGGCGCCGCGCTGGCCGCGGCCGCCGGGGGCGAGACCGACGCCGCCTTCGTCCCGCTCGAGAACTCGATCGAGGGGTCGATCTCGGCCACGCTCGACTGGCTCGTCTTCGGGGAGCCGCTGCTCGCGCAGCGTGAGGTCGTGCTCGACATCCACCTCCACCTCGCCGCCCGCCCGGGCAGCGCGCTCGGCGACGTCACCGCCGTCTACTCCTACCCGCCCGCTCTCGCCCAGTGCCGGGAGTTTCTCGCCGCGCACCTGCCCGCGGCCACTGAGCGCGCGACCGACTCCACGGCCGACGCGGCGCGCCGTGTCGCGAGGGAGCCCGGCGCGGCCGCCGTCGCACCGCTCGCGGCGGTCAAGCGCTACGGCCTGGACGTCCTGGTCCCCGACATCGAGGACCGCCCCGGCAACCAGACGCGCTTCCTCCTCGTCGCCCCCCGGACGATCCCCGCCCCCACCGGGCACGACCGGACGCTGCTCGTCTGCTTCCAGCACGAGAACCGGCCCGGAAGCCTGCTCGAGATCCTCTCTCAGTTCGCGGCGCGCCGGCTCAACCTCACCCGCCTCGTCTCGCGCCCGACCAAGCAGGCGCTCGGCGAGCACTGCTTCGTCATCGAGGTCGAGGGTCACGTCGCCGACGAGGTGCTCGGGGACTGCCTGCGCGAGCTGCACGCGAACCTCGAGGCGCTGCGCTTCCTCGGCTCCTATCCCGTCGCGGGCGCCCACGCCGAGCAGCGCCGCGCCGAAGGCGACGAGCGCCGCGCTGCCGCGGGGCGTTGGCTGGCGGAGCTGCGGGGCCGCATCGCCGGGGGGTGAGCGCGCGAAAAGACCCGGAGGGATGGCAGAGCGGACGATTGCGGCGGTCTTGAAAACCGTTGGGTGAAAGCCCCGGGGGTTCGAATCCCTCTCCCTCCGCTCCACTTCTCCGGCTTTCGCCGTCCCGTCGTCCGCGCCGCGGCGCAGCCGGCGTGCCGGGGGAAGCCCGTTTTCCAAGTGTCCGACCCGTCGTCTCGCGGACGGTCTCGGACACCCTGGCGGGTGAGGCCGATGACACACGGCGCGTGTCAGGAGTCCGGCGACGTCCCGACGGGGGCGCCGCGCGGGGCGTCCCCGGAGGGTGAGCGGCCCGGCACCGCACCGCCCTTCTGTGCGGCGGCGGGGCTGTGGTGTCTGCTTCTTGGAGCAGCTGTGCGCGACGCCCGCCTCGGTCCGGGGAAGTCCTCGGCGGGCACGACGAGGACCGCGTGCCACGGGACGACGACCGCCCGCTCCGGCACGCCCCCTTTGTCGCCCACGACACGGCGGAACCCTCGGGCCCGTTCCCCGATGTCGCGTGCGCCCCGGCGATTGACCGCAATGCTGCGGCAGCAAGGCGTCGGGGGTGCGCGCACCACCGGGTGACATCCTGGCGGGCCGATCGCGCACGGGCGCGAGAAGCCCCCCTCGCGCCCCGGCCTCGCGAGGGCGCCGGCGCACCTCGTTTCGCGTCTCTCGGTGCTGTCGCGCTACGGCGCCGACACCCCCGGACCCCCGCCGTGCGGCCGGGCGCGGGCGAGATCGCGCAGCTCGCGGACGTCCTCGCCGATCCGGAAGACGACGATGAGCACCTCGAGACCGATCCGGGCGACGGTGAGGTAGATGAGGTAGGCGAGCGGGATGAGGATGAGCGCCGCGAAGATGTCCGCCGGTGTGCGCGCGGCGAGCAGCACGATGAAGGCCACGAGCGCGCCGAGGGAGTAGACGACCGTGATCAGGATGTACAGGATCCTGATGACCCTGTCGGCAACGTAGGTCGAGAAGCTGAAGTCGAACAGCGAACGGAGGAAGCCCTTCGCCTCCAACACGTGTGCGTCAGTGGACACCATTTCCTCCTGGTCGAAGATCGCCCCAGTCTTCGCCGCGTCCGGTGCCCGTTCAAGGCTTCCCGGCCCTCTGCCCGCCGATCTCGCCGCAGAGCCGACGAAGCCGACGCCGGCGGTGCCCGTTGGTGTGTCAGCGCGTCACCGCGAAGCGCAGGACGTAACGTGCAATCGGTGCCGCACCACGCTGGGGTGGCACCTCCTCGAGCCGGAGGCTCGTCACCCCGGCGCCGCTCGCCCGGAGGACGAAGCGGCTCTCATAGGGGAATCCGACGATGCCGGGCGCGTGGGGGAGGGCGACGACCGATGACGAGACGACGCGCACGACCGCTGCCGCCGGCAGGTCGACGATCCGCCAGGTGTCCCCGCAGGAGACGCAGGTCCTGAGCGCGACGGTCGTTGCCTGACCGACGTGCAGGTGCAGCAGTCTCCTGTTGTCGATCTCGGTGAGCCGCGCCGGCAGGGCCCGCGGTGTGCGCAGGTCGACCACGAGGCGGGGCGGCGCAGCGAGGGTGTAGATGTGCAGCGTCGTCCGCTGCCAGAGCGAGACGCCGAATGACACGACATTCTCGAAGTCGCCGGCCTGCGCGACCCGGTGCAGCACGGACAGGTCAAAGCGTGCGGGTGGCGTCCCCGTGTAGGTCCGCGTCCCGCTTTCGGTGTGGGTCGTCGCCGGGCGGAACAGCACCCGCAGCAGAGCACGGCCGCCGAGCGCGAGCGGTCGTCCGGAGGGGTCCTGCACCACGCGTGCGACCCAGGCCACCGAGTGCACGGCGGGGACCCCGCCGGCGAACTGGAAGACGAGGCGGTCAAAGCCCGGATGCGCCGAGACCCGCACGGCGGTCACCCGGGGGACGGCGGGCGCGGCGCGCGGCGACACGCTCTGTGCGCCGGCTGTGGCGGGCAGCGGTCCGGCCGCCGTGAGCGGGCCGAGACCGAGCGCCGCGCCGATGACCACGCCGACCACCCGACTGTGCATTTCGACCTCCCGGCCACCTCCACGATCGCGGCGAGGGCGCGACGGCGGTAGGGGCGAACGTCCCGAGGTCGGCGCTGTCGGTCGGAGACCGGTGCCTCACCGCCGGCGGGCGCGTCGGGACTCGAGATGGTGGGACCGCCGAAGGGGAGCGCATTCGCACGCCGCGCTCGCGCGGGTGCGGGCGGGTTCCCGGCCCGGGATCTCACCGGGGCAGCATCGTCAGGGTCGCAGTGCGCGCGTGGGTCCCCGCGCGCGTCGTCCCGCAAGGCACCGGCATCGTCGTGGCTCGGGCAGCGGAGGAACCGGCGGGCTTCGGTGTTCCCGCGCGGGCAGACGCAGGCGTGTCGGCACCGTCGCCGACGGGGACGTCCTCGCCGACGGGTCTCGGCGAGAGGCGCCACACCTCCTGCGGTCCGCGCCGCACCCGCCTCGGGTGCTCGAGCCCTGATCTCACCAGCTGGGTCGGGGTGGAGTCCGCGCCGCGCCCGCCTCGGGCGCCCGGCGCCGTTGCGCGGCGCTGCCCCAAGGCGTGGGACAAATGGCTCCAGGGAAGCGTCGGGACTCCGGCGTCAGGCAGAGCGCGGGTCGCCCCGGTCGCCGCGGCCAGCGAAGTCCCCGACTTGCGCGCTTTCGGGGTCGTCGCCCGTCCCCCCGTGACGCTGTGCCCGCTGGTGGACTTGCGACCGGGTCCCTCCCGTCCCGGCTTGCCCGTCGTTGATCCGCTGCCGGCGGTTGCGCAAGAGGTTGTCCTCCTCGTCGTCCTGGTTGGCGTGGCCGAAGACGTGGCAGCCGTCGGCCTGGAGGCGGAGGCCCACGCGTTCGTCGCGGGCGACGCGTGCCCCCGCGAAGACGCCGGTCACCTCGATCCCGCCCTCAACAGCGACGACGTGCTCGTAGCCGCGGCCGCGGAACGCGACGTCGGTCACCCGCCCGACGAGATGCGCGTCGGCGCCGTCACAGGAGGTGAGGGCCACGGCCGTCGGCCGGAGCAGGAGCGTTGCGCCGCGGTCGACCTCCCGGCCCCGGAGCCGCGCCACGATCCGGCGCACCGCCGCGCGCGTCTCGGCGCTCACCTCGACAAGTGTTTCCGATCCGCCGACGCGGGCGTGCACGCGCACGGGGATCTCGGCCGCGAGGCCCGTGAAACGGGCGACGAAGGGGGTCGCGGGATGCGCGTAGATCTCCTCGGGCGGCCCGAGCTGGACGAGCCGCCCCTTCTCGAGAACCCCGACCCTGTCGGCGAGGGCGAATGCCTCACCCTGGTCGTGGGTGATGTAGGCGGTGGTCGCCCCGGCCTCCCGCACCAGGGCGGCGATCTCGATGCGCATGCGCTCCCGCAGGTTCGCGTCGAGGTTCGACAGCGGCTCGTCGCACAGCACGAGCGCGGTCTCGCCGACGAGCGCCCGCGCGAGGGCCACCCGCTGCTGCTCGCCGCCGGAGAGCGCGCTCGGAAATCGGTCGCCGAGCGCGCCGAGACCGACGCGCCCGAGCATCCGGTCGGCGACCTCCCGCGCGCGCTGTCTTTTCAGGCCGCGGCGCCGCAGCGCGAACGCGACGTTGTCGCGCGCCGTCAGGTGGGGCCAGAGCGCGTAGTCCTGAAAGACCATCGAGAGATCCCGCTGTTCGGGGGGAAGGTGCAAGGCCTCGTCGGCGACGACCCTCGCCCCGATGCACAGGCGCCCCGAGGTCAGCTTCTCGATCCCGGCCAGGCAGCGAAGCAGCGTCGTCTTTCCCGAGCCCGAGGGCCCGAGGAGCACGAGGAAGTCGCCGGGGGGAATCTCGATCGAGATGTCCCGGAGGGCAGCATTGCCGCCGGGGTAGACCTTCGTGACGTGCTCGATCGAGAGGGGCTCAGCCATGGGTGGGTCCTCCGGGTCGTCGCCAGCCGGCCGGCGCGAAGATCCGGTACGCGCCGAGCACGATGCCGACCGCGCCCAGCGCGACGAGCACCGCGACGACGGCCTGTGCCATCCCCACGCCGAAGTGGTAGTTGCCGAGGTTGGTCTCGATGCCGACCGAGGCCGGCGGTGCGCCGGGCGCGTAGAGCAGCTGTGAAAGGGGGAGTTCGAGAAGGATCCCGCAGAAGGTGAGGAGCCAGGCCATCACCATCGGCCGGGAGAGCACGGGGAGGACGCCGCGCACCCACGCCCGAAGCGGCCCGGCACCATGGGCGCGGGCCGCGTCGGCGAGAGACGCCTGGACCTGGGAGACGGCGCCGACGAGTACGCGCGCATTGGTTGGGAGGCTCGACGCGACATAGGCGACGATCAACAGGGTCGTCGTCTGGTAGAGGTCGAGCCCGACGCGCGAGAGCGCCGGAAGGTTGTAGGCGAAGATGTAACCCGCGCCGAATACCACGCTCGGCAGCGCGACCGCCGCGAGCAGGAGGAGGTCGAGCAGGCGCGTCGCACGCGTCGGCCGCCGGGTGAGCAGGCGTGCGGCGATCAACCCTCCGGCCACCGTCACGGTCGCGGTGATGAGGGCGAAGGTCATCGAGCGCACCAGAGGTGCGAACAGCCCGGAGTCGGTGAACACCTGCGCGTAGTTCGCGAAGGTCGGCCTCAGCGACGCGCCGTAGTCCTGGAGCAGCGATCCGCTCAGCGCGCCGAGTGCCGGCACACCGAGAGCGGCGGCGTAGTAGCCGAGGACGAAGGCGACGGCCGCGACGCGCTCCTTGCGCCCCAGCTGCCGGCGAACCGCCGGGCGGCTGCGCCCCGAGAGCACGGCGTAGGAGCGGCCGCGCAGCGCGCGCGCCTGCACCGTGAGGGGGACCGCGACCGACAGGACGAGGAGCCAACCCATCGCCGCGGCCGCGGGGAAGGTCGGGGGGAAGTTGTTGACCGCGATGTAGAGCTGATAGGTGGCGAGGGGGAAGTGTGCCGAGTACGCCAGTGTCGAGGCGACTCCGAAGTCGCTCATCGTCTCGGCGAAATTGATGGCGAGCGCGGAGAGCATCGCGGGGGCGAGGATCGGCGCGACGAGCCGAAGGGCCCCGAGACGTCCCGCACCGTGGACGCGCGCCGCGTCCTCGAACTCCTGACCGAGGCCCGAGAGCGCGGCAGAGACCGCGAGGAACGTGAAGGGCACGGCGCGCAGGCCGAGGAGGAGGACCACGCCGAAGGGACCGAGGATCGCGTCGGTGACAATGTGCCAGTGCAGGCCCATGCGGTCCATCACGGCGTCGGGCTCGACGAGCCGCTGCCAGCCGAGGGCCGGCAGCCAGCTCGGCACGAGCAGGACCAGCCACATCCCGCCGACGACGAAACGGGCGCCGGGCAGCGTCGTGCGGTGCGCGAGCCACGCGATCGCGAAGCCGACGAGGAGGCCAAAGGCGGCGGCGGCGGTGCTCACCCACAGCGAGTTCACCATCGCGACGGCGGTGCCACCGCTCAAGACATTGCGCAGGTAGCTGAGGGTGAACCACTGCGATCCTTGGGAGAAGACGCGCGGCGAGACCGCCAGCAGCAAGAAGCTTGCACACGGGGCGAGAATGGTGAGGAGAAGGGCCAGCCACAGGCCAATCCGGAGCGCGCCGGTGAGCCGGCCGCCCCACGCGCGGACAAGGCGCGAGTGACGGCGCGCCGGCGCCTCGCCCCCTCCCGGCCGGGGGGACCGGAGGGGGCGGGCGGGGGAGCTCGCGGGTGGTCGCTCGGCGAGCGCTCGTCCGACGGCGCTCATGAGCGCGTCGCCTCTCGGGCTACTGGACGACGTTCGCGCTGAACCAGGAGTTGATCTTGTTCTCGAGCGCACCCCACTTGTACGGGTTGATCGTCTGGGTCTTCACGCTCGCGAGCGACGGCAGGATGGCGCGGGGCTTGATCTCCTGGATGACCGGGTAGTAGAGGGAGTCGCCGGTTGGGTCCCCGGTCTGCATCACCTTCTGGCCGGCGCGGGAGAGCACGTAGTCGACGAAGAGCTTCGCCTCGGCCTGCTCGGCAGCGGGAGCCTTGACGTCGATGCCGATCGCGCTGGGCAGGACCGTCGTCGGGGGGAGGTACTTGACGGCGAGGTCGTGGTCGCTGAAGTACGAGCCGATGCCGGCCGAGCTCTGGACGAGGGCGAGCTCGATCTGGCCCGAGGCGAGCGCCTGGAGGGTGGGTCCGTTGGTCTGGTTGATGACGAGCCCGTTCGCCTTGAGCCTGCGGAAGTACGTCTCGCCCTTGGCGACACCGCCGAGTTCGTTCATCATTCCGGCGACGAAGGGATAGGTGGGCCCGGAGACCGACGGGTCGTTCATGCCGACCTTGTTCCTCCACTGCGGCGAGAGCAGCTCCGCGTAGCTGGTCGGCGGGTTCTTGACGACGGTCTTGTTGTAGACGAGGGCGGGCATCAAGGTCACACCGGTTGGGATGTAGCTGTGGTCCGCCGGCACGCTCTCCTGGCCGAGGCTGTTCCACTTGACGTCGGGCTCCCAACCCTTCACCAGCAGGTTCTGCTGGTCGAGTCCGGCGAAGACCGTCGCGCCGTCGACCCAGAGCAGCCCCCACTTCGGGTTGTTCCTCGAGGCCTCGATCTGGGTGATCAGCGGGCCGGTCGAGTTGTCCTCGAGCTGGACGGGAATGTGGTAGCGCTTGGAGAAGTCCGTCGTCTCGAGCTTGTCGTATCCCTGTGCCGAGTACACGACGAGCGGGACGGCGCGCGCGTGCGGGACGCGCTGCGCCGCGGCGGCGCCTCCGAGCCCCGTGGTGCCGCCGACCCCGGCGGCGCCGGCGAGGACGATGAGCCCCGCGCGGCGCCGGTTGCGCGGAGCGAACCAGCTTGCAGTCACGTTGTCTCCTCCGTGGTCGCTTGCGCCGCTCGCGTGCGCGGCGGCCGCGGAGAAGGTAGGCGGCGGGCGTTACCCGGCCGCGACCGCAGCATGACCCGTGGCCGAACATTTGCGGAACACCCGACCTCGTCGTGTTGCGCCGCTCAGGCGTGGCGCGGGCCTTCGCCCTCCTCGACGTAGACACGGGCGGCGTACTCCTCCAGCGCCTCCTCGCAGCGCACGAGCGCCGCCTCGGCGGCCGTGCGTCGCGTCGCGCCGAACGCGTCGCGGTTCTCGATGCGTTCCAGCCAGCTCTTCAGCTTCGCGAGGTCGACGTCGTTCTCCTCGAGCTCGGCGTAGGTGAAGTGCGTGGCGTCGTACTCCTTGGAGATCTGTCGCAGGTAGTCCTCGCAGCGGTCGACCACCTCGTCGTACTCGTCGTCGCGCTGGGCGTTGAACAGGGCGACGAGGTGGTCGCGGCCCGCCACGAGCGCCGTGTCGAAGAGGAAGGCGGTACCCCCGAGCTCGTCGATCTCGGCACGCAGGGCACGGAGCGCCCGTTCGTTGGCCGGGGTGGCCGGCAGCGCCGCGGCGGAGTTCTGGACGTAGACGGCGCCGAGCCCTTTGATCTTGCGCCAGACCCCCGCGCGCAGGCGTGTCGGCTCGGTGGGGATCCGGTAGACGAGCAGCAGGAAGCGGTCGTGCGCCTCGGGCCGGCGGTCATCGCTCGGCGACGCGGGCGTCGTCTGCTCTGCCACGGCGGCGATGGTACCCGGAGAGCCGGGAGATGCCGGGGGAATGGCCATCGCCCCTGCAGCGTTATGGGGAGGACGACTCGATGAACTGGAGGTCCCACGTGGTCGACGTGACCGAGGCACTCCCCCTGTTGCCCCTCACCTCGGGCGTCGTGCTGCCCGGGATGGTGGTCACCCTCGCGCTCGAGACCGACGAGGCCCGCGCGGCCGTCGACGCGGCGCGTGCGGCAATGGGGCGGCTCCTGGTCCTGCCCCGGCTCGAGGGGCGCTACGCGCGCGTCGGCGCGGTCGCGGAGATCCTCGAGCAGGGCGAGCTCCCCGACGGGCCGCCGGCGGTGGTCGTCCGCGGTCTCCAGCGTGCCGTCGTCGGCGCCGCGGTCCCCTCGACGGGGCGTGCGCTGTGGATCCAGGTCGAGCCGGTCGAGCCCTCACCCGCGGGTGCCGAGGAGGCCGAGCTCGCACGCGAGTACCGCGCGGTGCTCGAGAACATTCTCCTCGCCCGTGGCGCGCACCGCCTTGCCGAGCGGCTGCGCACGATCAGCGAGCCGGAGCAGATCGCGGACGTCGCGGGCTACTCGAGCGACCTGAGCCTCGCCCAGAAGGTCGCGGTTCTCGAGACGGTCCCCCTGCTCGCGCGCCTGCGCCTGGTGCTCTCCTGGGCTCGCGAGACGCTCGCGGACCTCGCTTTGCGCGAGCGGATCAAGAACGACGTCGAGGAGGGCATGGAGCGGACCCAGCGCGAGTTCCTCCTCCGGCGCCAACTCGAGGCGATCCGCCGAGAGCTCGGCGAGCTCGACGGCAAGCCCGCGGACGACGGCTCCGAGGGCTACCGCGCCAGGCTGGCCGCGAAAGATCTTCCCGACGCCGTGCGGTCCGCGGCCCTGCGCGAGATCGACCGCCTCGAGCGGGCGAGCGAGCAGAGCCCCGAGAGCGGCTGGATCCGGACCTGGCTCGACACGCTCCTCGAGGTGCCCTTCGGCGTCCGCTCTGTTGACAACCTCGATGTCGCCGCGGCGGCGACCGTGCTCGACGAGGACCACGACGGCCTTGTCGAGGTGAAGGCGCGCATCCTCGAGCTCCTCGCCGTGCGCAAGCTGCAGGCCGAGCGTGGTCTCGCACCCGTCGGGCGGGGTGCGGGGGCGATCCTCGCCCTCGTCGGCCCGCCGGGCGTCGGCAAGACGTCCCTCGGCGAGTCCATCGCTCGGGCGCTCGGGCGCAAGTTCGTCCGCGTCGCGCTCGGTGGCGTCCGGGACGAGGCCGAGATCCGCGGGCACCGGCGGACCTACGTCGGCGCGCAACCCGGCCGCCTCGTGCGTGCGCTCGTCGAGGCGGGGACGGAGAACCCCGTCATCCTCCTCGACGAGGTCGACAAGGTCGGGACCGACTACCGGGGCGACCCCGCGGCCGCCCTGCTCGAGGTGCTCGACCCCGCGCAGAACCACACCTTCCGTGACCACTACCTCGAGGTCGAGCTCGATCTGTCCGCGGTGCTCTTCCTCGCGACCGCGAACGTCGTCGACGCGATCCCGGGCGCTCTGCTCGACCGGCTGGAGGTCATCCGTCTCGAGGGCTACAGCGAGGAGGAGAAGGTTGCCATCGCGCGCCACCACCTCCTCGCGCGCCAGCGCGAGCGCGCGGCGCTGCGCGCCGACGAGCTCGAGGTGACCGACGCCGCGCTCCGGCGCATCGTCGCCGAGTACACCCGTGAGGCGGGGGTGCGTTCCCTCGAACGAGAGCTCGCCCGCCTCACCCGCAAGGTCGCGACCGAGGTGGTGTCCGGAGCGGCCCGGGTACCCGTGCTCGTCGACGCAGAGCAGGTGACCGGTCTTCTCGGCCGCCCCCGCGTCCTCCTCGAGACGGTGGGGGGACCGAACGTGCCCGGGGTCGCGACGGGCCTGGCGGTGACCGGCGCCGGCGGAGACGTCCTGTTCGTGGAGGCGACGGCCATGGACGGGGGCGACGGCCTGACGATCACGGGCCAGCTCGGTGAGGTCATGCGCGAGTCGGCCGAGATCGCGCTGTCCTACGTGCGCTCGCACGCCGGGGAGCTCGAGATCGCGCCGGGCGCGCTGAGCGGCCGCCGCTTCCACCTCCACGTGCCCGCCGGCGCGGTTCCAAAGGACGGCCCGTCGGCCGGTGTGACGATGGTGAGCGCGCTCGTGAGCCTGCTCACTGGGCGCCCCGTGCGCGCGGGGGTGGGGATGACCGGTGAGGTGACCCTGCGCGGGCGTGTTCTGCCCATCGGCGGTGTGCGTCAGAAGGTGCTCGCGGCGCACCGCGCCGGGCTGACCGACGTCGTCCTGCCGGCGCGCAACGAGGCCGACCTCGAGGACATCCCCGCCGAGGTGCGCGACGCGCTGCGCCTGCACCTCGCGTCCGAGGTCGGCGAGGTGCTCGCGGTCGCGCTCGCCCCGGCAGCGGGCGGGCTCGGCGCGGCGGCCTGAGGAGCGGCGCGGGTCAGCTCGCGCGGCGGTACGCGCGCACCGCGAGAGGACCGAAGACGGCGAGGATCGCGACCACCCAGGCGAGCGACTCCCAAAGGTGCGTCGCGATCGGTCCGCCATAGGCGAGTGAGCGCATCGTCGAGACGACGAGGGTCACGGGATTGGGGCGGGCGACCGCCTGCAGCCAGCCGGGCATGGTCTGCACAGGCACGAAGGCGCCCGAGACGAAGGTGAGCGGGAACAGCCACACCAGCCCGAAGGACTGGACCGCTTCGGGATCCTTCAGCGCGAGCCCGACGAACGCGGCGATCGTGCAGATCGCGAGGCCGAACACGACGGCGACGAGCACCATGAGCAGCGCCGGGCCGGGCCCGTTGTCGAAGCGGAAGCCGACGGCGTACCCGACGCCGAGCAGCACGATCACGACCGCGAGACTGCGCAGCGTGTCGGAGGTGAGCCGGCCGACCAGGACCGCGAAGCGCGCGGCCGGCATCGAGCGGACCCGGTCGATCAGGCCGCGGCCGAGGTCGTACGCGAGGCCGATCGCCGTGCCGAAGGAGGCGAACGCCGCGGTCTGCGCGATCGCGCCCGGCAGCATGTACTCCGCGTAGCCGACCCCGGGGATGTGGATCGCGCCCCCGAAGACGTAGCGGAACAGCAGCACGAACATCACCGGCTGGATGAGCGAGAAGAACAGCACGGTCGGCACGCGCACGAGCTGGAGCAGGTAGCGCTCGGTGAGCACACGCGAGTCGCTCACCGCCCAGCGGGCGCGCGCCGCGATCCCGGGCTCGCCGGCCGGTGTGCTCACGGCTGTGCCTTTGCCCGAGCGCGGGCGCGCCGGCGCCGGCGCGACTTCCCGGCGTCGGTGGACTCGTCGCTCGCGACGTGGCCGGTGAGCGCGAGGAAGACGTCGTCCAGGCTCGGGCGGCGCAGCGCAATGTCCGCGAGGGCCACCTCGTCCTGGTCGAGCCGGCGCACCGCCTCGAGCAGCGCCCCGGGCCCGGCCGAGCCGACGGGCACGCGGACCTCCCGCTCCTCCTCGTCGTACTGGGGTGTCGCGACCCCGATCGGCCCGAGCGCGGCGAGGGCGCGCTCGGCGTCGGCGGGGTCCACAAGGCGGGCGGTCACGACGTCGCCGCCGACCTGGCCCTTCAATGCGGGCGCGCTGCCGCGCGCGATGACCTGGCCGCGATCAAGCACCACGATGACGTCCCCGAGCTGGTCGGCCTCCTCCAGGTACTGAGTGGTGAGCAGCAGCGTCGTGCCGTCGCGCACGAGGTCGCGGATGACCGACCACAGATCGAGGCGGCTGCGGGGGTCGAGACCGGTCGTCGGCTCGTCGAGGAACAGCACCTCGGGGCGGGCGACCAGGCTCGCGGCGAGGTCGAGGCGCCGGCGCATGCCCCCCGAGTAGCCCTTGGCGACGCGGTGCGCCGCCTCGGCGAGGCCGAAGCGCTCGAGCAGCTCCTGCGCGCGCCGAGCCGCCGTGGCCCGGTCGAGGTGGCAGAGGCGCCCGGCCATGTCGAGGTTCTCGAAGCCGGTGAGGTGGTCGTCGACCGCGGAGAACTGCCCGGCGAGGCCGATCCGGCGCCGGACGGCGGACGGCTCGGCGACGACGTCGTGGCCGAGCACCCGGGCGCGTCCGGCGTCGGGGAGGCTGAGCGTCGTCAGCACGCGCACGAGGGTCGTCTTCCCGCTGCCGTTCGGGCCGAGCAGGCCGAGCACCGAACCCGGGGGAACCTCGAGGTCGACCCCGTCGAGGGCGCGCGTGCTCCCGAAGGTCTTGACGAGTCCCTCGACCGCGATCGCCGCGGGCGGCGTGCTCACGGCCGGATGCGCCGGGCACGCGCTGTTTGCACCCGTCGTGCGAACTGGCGGGGGGGTGGCGCGGCCTTCGGGAGAAAGAGCGGCTCGTCAGGGGTCGTGCGCGCACCGTAGCCGAGAGCGGCGCCCCGGTCGAGGCTCAGCGCCTGCCTCGGGCGTCGGCGCCAGCAGGCGGCGGCGGGGTTATCGTGGCGCCGCCGTGCAGATGCGGCAGGGGAGGCAGATCCGTGATCCTCGTCTGTGGAGAGGCGCTGCTCGATCTGGTCGAGGTCGAGGCAGGCACCGCAGGCCCCCTCCTGCAGGCGCTTCCGGGCGGTGGCCCCGCGAACACCGCGGTCGCGCTCGCCCGTCTCGGCCAGCGCGTGGGGCTCGTGACCCGGCTCGGCCGGGACGCCGCCGGCGACCTTGTGCGCGCGCACCTGCGCGCCAACGGCGTCGAGGAGCGCTACGTCGTCGCGGCGCCGGAGCCGACGACGCTCGCGCTCGTCACCGTCGGGCCGAACGGCGATGCCCAGTACGCCTTCTACTTCACGGCCACGGCGGGATGGGCCTGGCGCCTCGAGGACCCACCCGCCGAACTTCCGACCGAGGTGGAGGCGATCCACCTCGGCTCCATGGCGATCGCCGCAACACCCGGGTATGTCGCGCTCTCGGGGTTCGTGGAGCGCGCCCGTGACCGTGCGACCGTCTCGCTCGACCCGAACGTGCGCCCCGGTGCCGTCGACGATCTCGCCGCCTACCGCGCGCACCTCGAGGTGTTGGCGTCGCGCTGCCATCTCGTGCGCGCGAGCGACGAGGATCTCGCCGTCCTGTATCCGGGTGCCGATCCGCTCGACGCGGCGCGCCGGCTCAGCAGTCTCGGGGTGCGTCTCGTCGTCGTGACCCGCGGCGCCGCCGCGCCACTCGCCGTCTTTGCCGACGTGGTGCTCGACGGCCCCACGCGGGCGCTCGGGCTCGTCGACACCGTTGGTGCCGGGGACACCTTCGCGGCCGGGCTGCTCGACGTCCTGTCGCGTCGTGGCGCACTCGCGCGCCGCCTCGAGGGGCTCGACAGGGCCACGGTTGCCGAGGCCCTCGCGTTCGCGGTTGCGGCGGCGGGGATCACCTGCGAGCGTCGCGGCGCGGACCCCCCCCGTGCCGAGGAGGTCGCCGCGCGCCTTGCGGCGGGCTGAGCGCGGCCGGCGATCGGCCGCGTGGGAGGATCGTCCCATGCCGCCCGCGCCGCGCGCTTGGCTCGTCGTCCTCGCCGTCGGCGCGCCGGCGACGGTGCCCGCCTTCACTGCGTTGCGCGCTCCGGTGCCCTCTCCCCGTCAGGCGCAGGCCCTCGTGCGCGCGGCACTGGTGGACCTCTCCCGTGCGGCCGCGTTCCGGACCGTGCGGAGCGCGCCCTCGCTCACGGTCGTTGCCGTCGTCGAGCCGCGCAGGCACGCCGAGGCCGCGACGCTGCACTTCCGCGGGCCGCGGGGTGTGGGCGTGGTGCGCTCTGTCGTGGCCTCGGGGATCGAGGACCTGTTCGGCGACGCGAGCGGGTGGAGGGACTTCCTCCTCCAAGACGGTGCGCCCGCCACCGACGTCGCCCAGGCCGCGGCGCTCGCCGGGCACTGGTACTCGACAACGTCGTCGGTCCGCTTCGGTCCAGGCGTCGGGGGGATCGGCCACGTCCTCTGCGTCGGCTCGGGGTGCAACCTCGCGGGGGCACGGGCGCTCGGCGCGGCCGTCGCCGGGCGGATCACCATCGAGCTCCCGCACCTTGGAGGGCGGCTCGTGGTGCGCACCGGGGCGCACCCGCTGCCGCTCGAGTTCGACGGCACCGGTGCGAGCCGCGGTGTCAAGCTGCGCTTCGGGTACCTGCGCTTGGTCCCCCCGGTCACGCTGCCGAAGACCAGCGCGCCCCTTCCGCCGGCCCTCGGGGGATAGGCGGCCGCGGGGCGCGTTGCGGCGGCTAGCGTCGGTCCCATGGCGGACCCGGCGACATTCGCGGACGCGGCGATGCAGCACATGGCGTCGCTCTACACCGCCGCGATGCGCATGACCCGCAACCCGGCCGACGCCGAGGACCTCGTCCAGGAGACCTACCTCAAGGCCTACCGCGCCTATGAGCGCTTCGAAGAGGGCACGAACCTGAAGGCGTGGCTGTACCGGATCCTCACCAACACCTACATCAACAGCTACCGCAGCCGTCGGCGGCGTCCCGAGGAGACCGACGTCGACAACGTCGAGGACCTCTACCTCTACCGCCGCCTCTCGGCCGACGGGGCCGGCGGGGGCCGCAGCGCCGAGGAGGAGGTCCTCGAGCGCTTCACCGACGACGAGGTGAAGGCGGCCATCGAGTCGCTCCCCGACGTCTTCCGGATCGCCGTCCTGCTCGCCGATGTCGAGGGTTTCTCCTACAAGGAGATCGCCGACATCACCGAGGTGCCGATCGGCACCGTGATGAGCCGCATCCACCGCGGAAGGCGCGCCCTGCAAAAGGCGTTGGGTGAGTACGGACTGCAGCGGGGCCTCGTGGAGGCGGCCCCCTGATGAGCGAGCGGAGGTGTCGGGCACGATGAGCAGCTCTCAGCCCGAACAGCCCTCGTCGGGGGCGCGTGGCGTCGCCGACGGGCAGGAGGACCTCGCCTGCGGCGGCGACGCCGCCGACTGCGAGGAGACGGTGCACCGCCTCTATCACTTCCTCGACGGGGCACTGACCGAGAGCCGCCGGCGCGCGATCAGCGCGCACCTCGACATCTGCGGCGACTGCCTCGATGCCGTCGACTTCGAGGCCGAGCTGCGTCGGGTGGTCGCGGACCGCTGCCGTGACCGGGTGCCCGACGGCCTTGTGCAGCGCGTCGCGGACGCGCTCTCCCACGAGCGCCAGCACCCGGGCGCGCCGTGAGCCGGCAGGTGGACGTCGTGGACGACGACGCGCCCGAGATCGTCGCGTGGGACGTCGCGGCGCGCGTCGCCCGCCAGGCGCTTCGCCTCTCCCCCGCGCCCCCGCTGTCGCCAGCCGAGGCGGCATCGCTGCGCGACGACTTCGCCGACGCGACCGCCCGTGCCGAGCTGCTCGTGGCGGAGGCGACCGGCCTTGTCCCCCTGAGCGGGCCGGGTCACGCGCTCGTCACCGACCGCGCCGGCTGGGTCGAGGCGAACGTCTCGTCCTTCCGGCGCCTCCTCGCCCCCGTTGCCCGCCGGGTCGCCGCAACACCGCGGGGACGGCGGGCGCTCAACCCGTTCAGCCGGGCCGCGGCCGGCGCCGAGGTGGGGCTGCTGCTCGCGTGGATGTCGGGGCGGGTGCTCGGTCAGTACGACCTGCTCCCGGTCGACGAGGCGGGTGCCGACGCCGTGTACTTCGTCGGTCCGAACATCCGGGAGCTCGAACGGCGTCACGGCTTCCCCGCCGCGGAATTCCGCCTCTGGATCGCGCTGCACGAGGTCACCCACCGGCTCCAGTTCACCGGGGTGCCCTGGATGCGCGACTACTTCCTCGGTCTCGTCGAGCGCTCCGCGGACCTGCGCGCGCCCGACGTCGCCGCCCTCTTGGACAGCCTGCGGCGCGCCGCAACCGAGGTGCGCGCGGGGCGCAACCCCTTGGAGGAGGGCGGGATCGTCGCCCTGATCGCCGGCGAGGAGCAGCTCGCGACGCTGCGGGAGATCCAGGCGCTCATGAGCCTGCTCGAGGGGCACGGCGACGTCGTGATGTCGAGCGCGGGGCGCGGTGAGGTCCCCGGTGCCGAGCGCTTCGCCGCGCTGCTGCGCCAACGCCGTGCCGAGGTGGGCCCCGTCGCCCGTGTGCTGCGCCAGCTGCTCGGGATCGAGTCCAAGATGCGCCAGTACGCCCAGGGCGAGCGTTTCGTCGAGGCGGTGCTCGCAGCCGGGGGCCCCCCGCTGCTGCTCCGGGCGTGGGAGTCGCCGGCGATGCTCCCGAGCATCGAGGAGATCCGCACGCCCGAGCGCTGGGTGCAGCGGGCCGGTGGCCGGGCGGAAGCCTCCGCCTAGCGCCGTGCTCTCGGGCCGTGCCGCGGCGCTCCTGCCGCGCTGCGACTTCCCGCCCCGCGACACGGCGATCGCCTGCGCGGTCTCGGGGGGTCCGGACTCCCTGGCTCTCCTCGCGCTCGCCCGCGCGGCCGGGCTGGAGGCGACCGCCTACCACGTCGACCACGGTCTGCGCCCCGGCTCCGAGCACGAGGCCGACGTCGTGCGCGCCCAGGCGGCGGCGCTCGGTGCCGGCTTCGTCGCGCTGCGCGTCGAGTGCGCACCGGGCCCGAACCTCGAGGCCCGGGCGCGCGCGGCCCGCTACGGTGCCCTCCCGCCCGACGTCGCGACGGGGCACACCGCCGACGACCAGGCCGAGACGGTCCTGCTCAACCTGCTGCGCGGCGCGGCGGGTGACGGGCTCGCGGGGATGCGGGCCGGGACGCGCCATCCGCTGCTCGGCCTGCGCCGGCGCGAGACCGAGGCCCTCGCGCACTCGCTCGATCTCCCCGTCGTGCACGACCCGTCCAACGACTCCCCGGCGCACCGGCGCAACCGGGTCCGTCACGAGCTGCTCCCCCTCGCCGCGGCGATCGCCGGGCGGGACCTCGCGCCGGTCATCGCACGCCAGGCGCGCCTGCTCGCGGACGAGTCCGCACTGCTCGACGCCCTCGCCGCCGAGCTCGACGCGTGCTCGGCAGCGGAGCTCGCGAGCGCCCCGGCGCCGCTCGCGCGCCGCGCGGTCCGCCGCGCCGCGCGGGCCGTCCTCGGCGGTGGTCACCCCCTCGACGCGGCCGCGACCGAGCGGGTCCTCGCGGTCGCCCGCGGCGAGAGTGTCGCGTGCCAGCTTCCCGGCGGGGGACGCGTCGCGCGCTCGCGGGGACGTCTCTTCTACGTCCCCGGTCCCTTCCTGGCGGCGGGGGGCCCGTCCGCCGCGCCCGAGTAAGGTCACCCCGATGGCCCACTCCGAGGTCTCCGACCGGCCCGATCTCTCCGCTGAGGGTCCCGGCGGGCTCACCCCCGGCGCGGTGCTGATCGGCGAGGAGGAGCTCGGCGCGCGCATCGCCGAGCTCGGCGCGGCGATCACGGCCGACTACGCAGGGCGCGAGCCCCTCCTCGTCGGCGTGCTGAAGGGTGCGTTCGTCTTCATGGCCGACCTCGCGCGGACGATCCGCCTGCCCCTCGAGATCGACTTCATGGCGATCTCCTCCTACGGCATCGCGACCAAGACGAGCGGGATCGTGCGGATCGTGAAGGACCTCGACGCGGATCTCTCCGACCGCGACGTGCTGATCGTCGAGGACATCGTCGACAGCGGCCTCACGCTTTCCTATCTGCGCAAGGGTCTGCTCGCGCGCAAGCCCGCGTCCCTTGAGGTCTGCGCTTTGCTCGTGAAGAGGGGCCAGCAGCGCGTCCCGGTCGACGTCGCGTACGTGGGTTTCGAGATCCCCCCGGACTTCGTGGTCGGCTACGGCCTCGACGTCGCCGAGCGCTACCGGAACCTGCGCGGCATCCACCTCGTCGACGGCGCCGAGCGTGGCTGACGGCGCGCCGGGGGCGCCGCGCGTCGACCGCGCACGGGCCGAGGCGGCCGTGCGCGAGCTGCTCGCGGCCGTCGGGGAGGATCCAGGGCGCGAGGGCCTGGCCGACACGCCGCGGCGCGTCGCCGCGATGTTCGAGGAGCTGCTCTCGGGCATGGCGGAGGACCCGGCTGCGCACCTGCGCACGACCTTCGCTGCCGGTCACGACGAGATGGTGATGGTGCGGGACATCACCTTTGCCTCGCTGTGCGAGCACCACCTCGTTCCCTTCCTGGGCCGGGTGCACGTCGCCTACATCCCCAACCGCGAAGGCAGGATCACCGGCCTGTCCAAGCTCGCGCGCCTGGTCGAGTCCCATGCCCGGCGCCTCCAGGTCCAAGAGCGCCTGACGACGACGATCGCGGACTCGATCGAGGAGGTGCTCGACCCCCGCGGCACCCTGGTCGTTGTGGAGGCGGAACACCTCTGCATGGCGATGCGCGGTGTCCGAAAGCCCGGCAGCGTCACGGTGACCTCCGCCGTGCGGGGCCTTTTCCGCACCGACGCCGCGACGCGCGCCGAGGCGATGGCCTTCGTCCGCTCGCCCCGCTGAGGGGGACGAGAGCCGAAAAAGGCGGCGCGGACCGTGCCATTAGGCTGGGCGGCGTGAACCCCCTCGTCATGGGCGTGGTGAACGTCACCCCGGACTCCTTCTTCGACGGCGGCCGCTACTTCGACCACGCGGCCGCGATTCGCCACGGCGAGGAGCTGCTCGCCGACGGCGCGGACCTGCTCGACGTCGGCGGGGAGTCGACGCGCCCGGGCGCCGACCCCGTGGGGGAGGCCGAGGAGCTCCGCCGGATCCTTCCGGTCGTGAGGGCGCTCGCGCCGATGGGTCGGGTGTCGATCGACACGACCAAGCCCGCCGTCGCCCGCGCCGCCATCGAAGCGGGGGCGACTCTCATCAACGACGTCGGCGGGGAGCTGGCCCCACTGGCGGCGGCGAGCGGCGCCGGGCTCGTCGTCATGCACCACCGGGGCACCCCGAAGGACATGGTGCGCTACGCCCACTACGACGACGTGGTTGCCGAGGTCACCGCGGCGCTCCTCGATGCCGCAGGACGGGCGCGCGCCCTCGGGGTCGCGGAGCTCTACCTCGACCCGGGGATCGGCTTCGCGAAGACCGCGGCGCACAACCTGGCCCTGCTCGACGCGCTCCCCGCTCTCGTCGGCCACGGTGACGTGCTGGTCGGCACGAGCCGCAAGAGCTTCCTCGGTGAGCTCGCCGCCGGTGGCGCGGGCCACCGGCCGCTCCCGCCCGAGCGCCGTCTGCCCGGCTCGGTCGCGACGGCGGTCTTCGCGATGCTCGCCGGGGCGCGCATCGTGCGTGTCCACGACGTGCGGGTGACCGTCCAGGCCCGGACGCTCCTCGGGCCGCGCGCGGGTGCGCTCTCTGGCGCCGTTGCCGTGGCGGCGGGGCCGTGAGGGGCCGTTGGGCCGCGGGCATCGTCCCGCGCAACTTCGCGTGGATCCTGAAGGACCGACTCGCGGTGAGCGAGCGGCCCGGCGGCTATGCGCCCCACCACCGTCGTGTCCGCCGGCACGAGGAGCTCCTCTGGCTGCGCGGCCAGGGATTCACCCGCGTCGTCTCGCTCCTCGGCTCCAGTCACAACCTCCATGCGTACGAGGAGCACCATCTGCCCGCGACGCACTTCCCCCTGCCGATGCACGGCGACCTGCGTCCCGTGCTCGGCGAGTGCTACCCGGCACTGCTCGAGTGGCTGCGCGCCGGCGAGCGGGTGCTCGTGCACCACGAGGAGCTCGGGGATCGCGCCGCAGGGGTCGCCGCCGGCTTCCTGTGCTGGTGCGGCCTCGTTCCCGACGCGCCCCAGGCGATCATGGCGGTCGAGCACCTCCTCAAGCGGCAGCTGGGTTCCCTCGGGCGCTCGATCGTCGCCGCCGCAGGGGAGGTCGCCCCCCCGCCGCCCGAGGCGTCGTTGCGCCCGCGCCCGGCGCCTGCCGCCGAGGTCCGCGCCATCGGTGCCCGAGCGCCGCGCGGCGGCACGGGCCCGGGCGGTGCGGAGGCGGTGCTCGCCGACGCCGA
>JAKABX010000079.1 GCA_021796545.1 Actinomycetes bacterium | reverse complement strand
GGTCGCGCTCGCGGGCGTCGTCGTGCTGGGCGCGACGACGCCGGGCATCTTCACTCGGGTGCGCAACGCCCCGGGCGCGGACCACGCGACGGCACCGGTGGCGGCGAGCTTCCCCCGGCTCGGCTACGAGGTTCCCGGCGACTTCCCCACCGCCGAGGTCGCCACCCTCGCACGTCTTGTCGGCCTCTACGCGGGGGCGCGCTCGGCGGTCTTCGACTTCGCGAACGAGCCCGTCGTGACCTACTTCCTGCTCAACCGCGTGCCGGGAACGGCGTTCTTCCATGCGGAGATGGCCGAGACCCGCGCCGCGCAGCAATTGGTCGTCCACCAGCTCGAGAAGAGCCGGCCCCGCGTCGTCATCTACACCTCGGAGGACCTCGGCCTCGGGCTCGCGTACGACCAGATCCCCGGCATGGTGCGCCAGTGGCTGATCAGCAGCTACCTGCTCGACCACTACACGCCGATCGCGAACGCGTACGGCCAGCTGCTGATGCTGCGCAACGACCTCGTCGGCAGGCTGCCGAGCGTGGGTCACCTGCACCTCCCCGGTGTGAGCACGACGGGGCTGTACTTCGCCGGCCAGTCGTGCTCGTGGGGCGAGGTCCCCAACTACTTCCCGGCGCCGCGCACGGTTCCCGGCTCGGTGCGCACCCTCAAGGTGAGCGGTGGCGCGCGGGTCAACTACCAGTTGACGGGCTGGGCCGTCGACGCCCACGTCCTCGAACCCGCCGAGGAGGTCTTCGCGCTGAGCGGCGGCCGGGTCATCGGCACGGCGCGCCCGAGCCTGTACCGCCTCGATATCCAGGACTACTTCCACACGCCGGTGGTCGTCGACTCGGGCTGGTCGATGGACGTCGAGATCCCGCCCGGGCAGCGCGCGCAGCTCTACTCGCTCAACCGCGACGGGACGGTCTCGCGCCTTCAGCCGAACCCGGCGCCCTCCTGGCTCGCCTCGAGCCCGGCGCTCAAGCAGGTGATCGGCCCCGACGGGCGCATGCACGAGATCGTGCGCGGGCACTGGCTGCCGGGCTGGACGAACTACGCGACGCGGATCTCCGCGCGCGTCTACCATCTCACGCTCCCCGCCGGCGCCCTGCCCACGCGCGACTCCTGGCTGACCTTCCACAGCTCGGCGTCCCTCGGCGGCGCCCGTTACGTCTTCGGCGATCTGCCCGCCGAGACCGGGCACCAGATCTCCTTCACCGCGCTGCGTGGCGCCGGGCGGACGCTGTCGGTGCGCGTCGGCAGCTGCCTCGACTGGCGCGGCTTCGGGCGCCACCTCGAGCTCGTCGTCGACCGCCCGGGGTCGGGCCCGGCGCCCCGGCTCACCCTCAGCGTGGCGCGCGCGACGACGCCGTAGCCGCGGCGCGGCAGGCTGGCTTTCTCTATCTGACGTGAGCGTAAGAAAATCGGGGTAGGGTGGCATCGCGCCGCACGGTCGGGCGTGCGGCGGGAAGGAGGTCGCGATGCGCAGGACGCCCGGGCTGCTGAGGGGGCCTGGCGCGGACGAGCGCTACGCGGGCAAGTGGCTCACGCTGTCCAACACGACACTTGGCGTGTTGATGGTGACAGTGAACTCCTCGATCATCCTGATCGCGCTGCCCGACATCTTCCGGGGGATCAGGCTCAACCCGCTGACGCCGTCGCACACCGGGCTGTTCCTCTGGCTGCTGATGGGCTACATGGTCGCCACTGCGGTTCTCGTGGTCAGCTTCGGCCGCCTCGGCGACATGTACGGCCGGGTCAAGATGTACAACCTCGGCTTCGCGGTGTTCTCGGCGTTCTCGGTCCTGCTCTCGATCGACTGGATGACGGGCGTCGCGGGCGCGCTCTACCTCGTGGTGCTGCGCGTCCTCCAGGGCATCGGCGGCGCGCTCTTGTTCGCCAACTCCTCGGCGATCATCACCGACGCGTTCCCGCCCAGCGAACGCGGCCTCGCGCTCGGGATCAACCAGGTGGCCGCGATCGCGGGCTCCTTCATCGGCCTCATCCTCGGCGGGCTGCTCGGCCCCATCCACTGGCGCCTGGTCTTCCTCGTTTCGGTGCCCGTCGGCGTCGCGGGGACGATCTGGGCGTACGTCTCGCTCAAAGAGCACGGGGTGCGCCGCGCGGCGCACATCGACTGGTGGGGGAACCTCACCTTCGCCGTCGGTCTCGTCGCACTCCTCGTCGGCATCACCTACGGCATCGAGCCCTACGGCGGCCACACGATGGGCTGGACGAGCCCGGTCGTCCTTGCCGAGATCATCGGGGGCGGCGCGCTGCTCGCGCTGTTCACCTTCATCGAGACCCGGGTCGCCAATCCGATGTTCCGCCTGCCACTGTTCCGGATCCGCGCCTTCACCGCCGGCAACCTCGCGAACCTGCTCGCGGGCGTCGGGCGCGGCGGGATGATGTTCATCCTCGTCATCTGGCTGCAGGGGATCTGGCTGCCCCAGCACGGGTACTCCTTTGCGTCGACCCCGCTGTGGGCGGGGATCTATATGCTCCCGCTCACCGTCGGCTTCCTCGTCGCCGGCCCGGTGTCCGGCTATCTCTCGGACCACTACGGCGCGCGTCCCTTCGCGACTGCGGGCATGCTCGCTGCCGCGCTCTCCTTCTTCCTGTTCGAGTTCCTGCCCGCGAACTTCTCCTACGCGGCCTTTGCCGGGCTCCTTGTGCTGAACGGCCTCGCGATGGGGCTGTTCGCCTCCCCGAACCGCGCCGCGATCATGAACAGCCTCCCGCCCGACCAGCGCGGCGCGGGGGCGGGGATGACGGCGACCTTCCAGAACTCCGCCCAGGTGCTGTCCATCGGGGTCTTCTTCACCCTCATCGTGCTCGGCCTCGCCTCACGCCTGCCTGCCGCCCTCTCCGGCGGGCTCGTCGCCGCGGGCGTGCCCGCAGCGGCCGCGGCGACGGTGTCCCACCTGCCGCCGACCGGGGCCCTTTTCGCCGCCTTCCTCGGCGACAACCCGATGCGCACGCTGCTCGGTCCGACCCTCGCCCACGTCTCGAGAGCGCACGGCGCGTACCTCACCGGGCGGAGCTTCTTCCCGGAGCTCATCTCGGCGCCGTTCCTCCAGGGCCTGCACCTCGCGTTCGACTTCGCGGCTGTGTCCTGCCTGGTTGCCGCCGTGGCCTCGTGGCTGCGCGGCGGGCGCTACATCCACGACGAGGCGGTCGTGCTCGCCCCCGAGCCCGCGTCCGGCCGCCTCCTCCCCGACAGCGCGCGCCCGCGACGCGACGGGCGGGGCGGCCGCCGGGCACCGACGCGGCGCTCGCCGGTCCCAGGTGGGCGGTCGCGGGGGCGGACGGTAACGTGAGGCGGTGACACGAGAGCCTGCGCGCCGAGCGGTGGTGCGCGGCTCGCAGGCGACGGCGGCCCGCCGCTGTCGTCGGGCGCGCTGAACCCCACCGGTGATGGCCGATCCGCTCGAGGAGCCGCGTCCGGACGTCGACGCCGCGCGCGCGGCGGCGATCCTCGCGGGTGAGTACGGGCTCTCGGGGACGATCGAGCCGCTGAGCGGCGAGCGCGACGCCAACTTCGCCCTGCAGGTGGCGTCGGGGGAGCGCTTCGTGCTGAAGGTCCTCAACCCCGCGGATCCGCCCGAGGTCGTCGAGATGCGTCTCGGCGCCCTCGCCCACATCCGCCGGGTCGATCCCGGGCTTCCGGTGTGCCGGACGGTCCCCACGCGAAAGGGCGAGCTCTGGACCACGGTCGTCGCCGACGACGGGCGGGTGTCGGCCGTGCAGCTCGACACCTTCCTCGAGGGCCACCACCCCGTCCCCGGCGAGTTGGGCGCGGCGGCGCTCGAGGCCTGGGGCGCGGCCGTCGCGCGCCTCGGGCGCGCGCTGCGCGGCTACTTCCACCCGGCCGCGGCCTACCCGATCCAGTGGGACCTGCGCCACGCGGGGGACCTGCGCGCCAAGCTGGCGGTGCTCGAGCCCGTCGCGCACGGGCAGGTCGCGGCGGCACTCGACCGCTTCGACGCCCGAGTCGCGCCCGTGTTCGCGACCCTGCGGGCCCAGGTCATCCACAACGACATGAGTCGGGACAACGTGCTCGTCGACGCGTCGGGGGCGATCGTCGGGATCATCGACTTCGGCGACCTCACCCACAGCGCGCTCGTCTGCGACCTCGCGGTGGCGGTCGCCGACGTCCTCGCGGGCCGAGATGACGCGCTCGAGCTCGCCCCGGCGATCGTCGCGGGCTACAGCGCGCGCACGCCGCTCGAGCGCGTCGAGGCGGATCTGCTCGGCGACCTCGTCGTGACGCGCCTTGTGACCGCGCTGGTCGTGGGCACCTGGCGCCGCGCCCACCAGCGCGAGGCGCCCCCCGTCCCGGCAGGCGTAACCGCCTTCCTCCGCCTGATCGACGATGTCGGTGTCGAGGCCTTCTCGGCGACCCTCGCGCGCGCGGCGTCGCCGCGTGCGCCCGGCGGCGTCGCCGCCCTGCCCTACCGCCCTCGCTCCGACGGGGAGCTTCTCGCGGCGCGCCGGCGCGTGCTCGGGCCGCTCGCCCTGCAGTACCGCGAACCGGTCCACCTGGTGCGCGGGGTGGGCGCCTACCTCTTCGACGCCGCGGGGCGGCGCTACATCGACGCCTACAACAACGTGCCCGTCGTTGGGCACTGCCACCCGCGGGTCGTCGCCGCGCTCAGCGAGCAGGCCCACCGCCTCGTCACCAACACCCGCTACCTCCACGAGGCGAGCGTCAGCCTCGCCGAGCGGCTGTGCGCGGTCGCGCCCGGCCCCCTGGACCGGGTGCTCCTGCTCAACTCCGGGAGCGAGGCCAACGACGTCGCCTGGCGGATCGCCTGCCACGCGACCGGCGGCAGCGGCATCCTCGCGACGCGCTTTGCCTACCACGGCGTCACGGCCGCGACGACCGACATCTCCCCCGAGGAGTGGCCGCAGGGCGCGCGCACCCCGGACCACGTCGGCCTCGTCGCGGCGCCCGTCCCCGGGGCGGGGGCGTCCGGCGCCCGCGCGGAGATGGCCGCCGCGACCGCCGCGCTGGTGGCGGCCGGCCACCGGCCCGCCGCGTTCTTCCTCGACCCGGCGTTCATGAGCGACGGCATCCTCGGGCCGGCGAGCGAGTGGGTCGCCGCCGCGGTCGACGGGGCGCGCCGGGCCGGGGCGCTGTTCGTCGCGGACGAGGTGCAGGCGGGCTTCGGCCGCACCGGCTCGTCGCTGTGGAGCATCGGCGCCTCGGCGGTCATGCCGGACTTCGTCACCCTCGGCAAGCCGATGGGCAACGGCTTCCCGGTCGCTGCAGTGCTCGGCCGCTCCGAGATCGTCGACCCCTTCATCGCCGAGACCGGCTACTTCAGCACCTTCGGCGGCAACACCCTCGCGTGCAGCGCGGCGCTCGCGGTCCTCGACGTGCTCGAGGAGGAGGACCTGGTCGCGCACGCGGGTCGGGTCGGCGCCGAGCTCCATGCGGCGGTCGCGTCGCTCGTCGCGGACGACCCGGGGGTCGCGGCGGTGCGCGCCTTCGGCCTCGTCTGCGGCGTCGAGCTCGGGGGCCCTTCACCCCGCGCCGCGCGCCGGCGCACGGTCGCCGTCGCCAACCGCCTGCGCGAGCTCGGGGTGCTCGTCGGCATGACCGGTCCGGGCGGCAACGTCCTCAAGATCCGTCCGCCGCTCGTCTTCTCGAGCGCCGACGCCGACGAGGTGGCCCGAGCGCTCCGGCGCGCTCTCGCCGACTGCCCGCCGACCCCTCACTGAGCGCTGAGCCAAGCGCCGTGCGGTCTCAGCCCGCGGCTGCCGCCGCGGACGAGGCGGCGGGGTCGGCCGGTCGCTCGAGGGGGAAGTGGCACGCGGCCTCGTGCCCGTTGTCGGAGAACGGACGCAGCACGGGTTCCTCGAGCGCGCAGATCTCCTCGGCGCGCTGGCAGCGCGTCCGGAACCGGCAGCCCGACGGCGGCGCGGCCGCCGAGGGCAGCTCACCGCGCACCGCTGCGCCCTGTGCGCGGCGCCGGTGCGGGTCGGGGACGGGGATCGCCTCGAGGAGACCGGCGGTGTAGGGGTGGGCGGTGTGCTCGTAGACCTCGAGCACCGGCCCGATCTCGACCAGCTTGCCGAGGTACATCACCCCGACGCGGTCGGAGAGGTAGCGGACGACCGACAGGTCGTGGGAGATGATGACGTAGCTGAAGGAGCGCTCGGCCTGGAGCCGGCGCATGAGGTTGAGGATCTGGGACTGGATCGAGACGTCCAGCGCCGAAACGGGCTCGTCCGCGACGACGAGGCGCGGCTCGACCGTGAGGGCGCGTGCGAGGCCGATCCGCTGGCGTTGGCCGCCGGAGAACTCGTGGGGGTAGAGCTCGAGGGCCCGCCGGGACAGCCCGACCTCGTCGAGGAGCTCGACGATGCGCGCCTCGCGTGAGGCGCGCGTGCCGATCTGCTGGGCGTCGAGCGGCTCGCGCAGGATCGCGCGGATCCGCATGCGCGGGTCGAGCGACGCGTAGGGGTCCTGGAACATCAGCTGGGCGGACTTGCGCCGGGCCCGCAGCTCTTCGCGCCCGAGGGTCGCGTCGTCCCGACCGTCGAAGCGGACCTGTCCCGAGTCGGGGCGGTCCAGATTGACGATCAGGCGCCCGAGCGTCGTCTTGCCGCAACCGGACTCCCCGACGAGCCCGAAGGTCTCCCCGGTCGCGATCGTGAGCGAGACGTCCGAGACCGCGTGCACCGCACCGATCTGGCGGCGCAGCACGCCCTT
>JAKABX010000011.1 GCA_021796545.1 Actinomycetes bacterium | reverse complement strand
CGCCGGACCTGCTGTCGGGCGTTCCCCCCGCGTTGCTGCGCGCCGCGGCGCTGCGGGCGCTCAGCGCCCGCCCGGTGCCGCCGCCGGTGCCGACCGGCCACCTCCACAGCGACGAGGTCAGCGTCGCGGCGACCCTGGAGGGACTCGCCCACCGGCTCCCTGGGCTGGGACGGGTCAGCTTCCGTGGGCTGACCGCGGGCGCGCCGAACGCCGCACACGTCGTCGCGTGCTTCCTCGCTCTGCTCGAGCTGTACAAGCGGGAGCTCGTCACCTTGGAGCAGGCCTCCACCTTCGGTGAGCTCGCGGTCTGCTGGTGCGGGCCTCCCACCCCCCTCGCTCCGCTCGCCGGGGCCTGGGAGTGGGACGGCGACGCCGCGAGCGTTGCCCGGGCGCGTCCCTCGCTCACCGACAGCGGGGCGCGCCCGTGAGCCCCGTTCCCGAGGGCGCGCGCCAAGAGGCGGCCGCCATCGAGGCGGTCCTGCTCGTCGCGACCGAGCCGGTGCCGGCCGGCCTGCTCGCCGAGTTGCTCGAGGTCCCCGTCGAGCGCGCCGAGGAGCTCGTCGGCCTGCTCGCCGCCTCCTACGACGCCGATGGACGCGGGATCGAGGTCGCGGCGGTCGCGGGCGGCTTCCGGCTCCAGAGCCGGGCGGACTACAGCGCCTACGTCGAGCGCTTCGTGCTCGACGACGCCCCGCACCGGCTGTCGGCCGCCGCGCTCGAGACGCTCGCGATCGTCGCCTACAAGCAGCCGATCTCCCGCGCTCAGGTCGCCGCGATCCGCGGCGTCAACGCGGACGGCGTCATCCGCCTCCTCGTCCAGCGCGGCTACATCGGCGAGGTCGGCCGCGACGAGGGCCCCGGCCAGGCGCTGCTTTTCGGAACGACGCCGCTGTTCCTCGAGAAGATGGGCCTCGAGAGCCTCGCCGGCCTCCCGCCGCTGCAGGAGTTCGTCCCCGACGCCGGGACCGTCGAGGCCCTCGAGGGCGTTCTGCGCCCCGCGCCCGGGGGCGCCGACTTGCGCCGACCCCGCGACGGGGCGGACGAGGAGGCGCTGGCGGGCGAGGGCGACGGGCCGCTCCCCGCTCCCGGCGCGTCCCGCGGCGGGGACGCCCGGGACGCGCGGTGACGGCGCGTCCCGCGACGGGAGGCGACGCGGCGCGGGTGCCCGACGGTGAGGGCGAGCGGCTGCAGAAGGTGCTCGCGCGCGCGGGTTTCGGGTCCCGGCGCGTCTGCGAGGAGCTCGTCGCGGCGGGCCGCGTGCGCGTCAACGGCCAGCCGGCCGCCCTCGGCCGGCGCGTCGTGGCGACCCGGGACCGGGTCGCCGTCGACGGCGTCGAGGTCGGGATCCTGCCCGACCTCGTCTACTACCTGTTGAACAAGCCCGCCCAGGTCATGTCGACCGCGCGCGATCCCGAGGGCCGTGCCACGGTGCTCGACTACGTCCCCGACGAGCCCCGCGTCTTCCCGGTCGGCCGGCTCGACTTCCTCACCGAGGGCCTGCTTGTCCTCACCAATGACGGCGCCTTCGCCCAGTTGCTCGCGCACCCGCGCCACGGCGTGGAGAAGGAGTACCTGGCCGAGGTGGAAGGCGACCCGGGGCCGGCCGCGCTGCGGGCCCTGCGCGAGGGCGTGGTGCTCGACGACGGCGTGCGCAGCGCGCCGGCCCGTGTCGCGCGCCCCGCACCCGGGGTGCTGCGCATCGTGATCCACGAGGGCCGCTACCGCCAGGTCCGCCGCATGTGCGAGGCAGTCGGCCATCCGGTGCGCCGTCTCGTGCGCACGCGCATCGGGCCGCTCGTCGACACCCGCCTCAGGCCGGGCACGTGGCGCCGGCTCTCGACGGCGGAGGTCCGCGCCCTCGCCCAGGCCGCTTCGCGCCGCGGCCCGGTGCCCGGCGGCCAGGTGCACTAGGACCGGGGCCGCCCGCCACGGGTAGGGGCCGCCCGCCACTAGGCTGCTCGGCCGATGACGGCCGTGCTGAGGGCGATCCGCGGCGCGACCACGCTCGATGCGGACACCCCTGAGCAGGTCCACGAGCGGACGCGCGCGCTCATCGCTGCGATCCTGGAGCAGAACGCCCTGTCGAGCGAGGACCTGGTGAGCGTGCTGTTCACCGTGACGCCGGACATCCACGCCGGCTTCCCCGCCACCGCGGCGCGCTCGCTCGGCCTGGATGACGTGCCCCTGCTCGGGGCGCTCGAGATGGCGGTCGACGGTGCGCTCGAGCGCTGCGTGCGCGTTCTCGTGCACTGCTACACCGAGCGGGCGCGCGGTGATCTGCGCCACGTCTACCTCGAGGGCGCGACCGTGCTCCGCCGTGACCTCGCCCGCTGAGGGGCGCGCCGGGCGGGCCGAGGTCGTCGGCCTCGGCCTGATCGGCACCTCGGTCGCCTGGGCGCTGCGCGAGGCCGGTTGGCACGTCACGGGCTCGGACCTGCGCGCCGAGCGCGCGGCGCGCGCGGCCGCGCTCGGCGCGCTCGACGCCGTCGGGAGCGACGCGGACGCAACGCTCGCGGTCGTCGCGACGCCGGTGGCGGCGATCGCGGCGGTCGCCCGCGGGCTGCTCGCCCGCCCCGGCGCGCACGACCTCGTCGTCACCGACGTGGGGGGGGTGAAGGCAAAGGTCGTCACCGCCGTCGGGCACCCCCGCTTCGTCGGCGGGCACCCGATGGCCGGCTCGGAGCAGGAGGGCCCCGACGGCGCGGATCCGATGCTGTTCGTCGGCGCGACCTGGGTCCTCACCCCGACCGCCGCGACCGATGAGGCCGCGTACGCGGCGGTGCGCGCGCTCGTGCGCACCCTCGGCGCCGAGGCGGTCGCGCTCAGCCCGGACCACCACGACGAGCTCGTGGCCGTGGTCTCCCACGTCCCGCACCTCACCGCCGCGAGCCTGATGGCGCTCGCCGCCGACGCCGCCGAGGAGCGCGGGGCGCTGCTGCGCCTGGCGGCCGGCGGATTCCGGGACATGACGCGGGTCGCAGCGGGCGACCCGGCGATCTGGCCCGACATCTTCCGCGACAACGCGCCCGCCGTGCTCGCCGTGCTCGACGCGCTCCAGGCGCGCCTCGCCGAGATGCGCCGGATCGTCGCGGACGGCGATCGCGCGTCACTCGTCACGCTGCTCGAGCGCGCGAAGGTGGCGCGGCGCAACCTGCCGCGGCGCGCGCCGCAGCCAGAGCACCTCGTCGAGGTCCGCGTCCCGGTCCTCGACCGTCCCGGTGCGCTCGCGGAGGTGACGACGCTGCTCGGCGAGTCGGGCATCAACGTGTTCGACCTCGAGATCGCGCACTCCGCCGAGGGTGAGCGCGGTGTCCTGGTCTTGAGCCTCGAAGCCGCCTCGGCCGACGCGGCGCGCGCAGCGCTGCGCGCGCGCGGCTACCACCCCGGGCTGTCGAGGATGGCGTGACCCTCGTCGCGATCGACGGACCGGCGGGGTCGGGCAAGTCGACGGTCGCCGCCGCGCTCGCGGCGCGCCTTGGCTTAGCGCGTCTTGACACCGGGGCGATGTACCGCGCGGTCGCGCTCGCGGCGCTCGAGCGCGGCGTCGATCCCGGCGACGCCGACGCGCTCGCGGCGCTCGCCCGGGGCCTCGAGATCGAGGTCGCCGAGACGGTGCGCGTCGACGGGCGCGACGTGAGCGCGGCGATCCGCTCGCCGGAGGTCAACGCCGTCGTCTCCGAGGTCGCCGCGCACCCGGCGGTGCGCGCCGAGCTCGTGCGGCGCCAGCGCGCGTGGGCGCTCGCCCGGGGCTCGGGCGTGGTGGAGGGGCGCGACATCGGCACCGTCGTCCTCCCGGACGCGACGCTCAAGGTCTACCTCGACGCCGACCCGGCGGTGCGCGCGCAGCGGCGCGCTGCGGGGGGCCACCTACCGGGCGAGGGCGCAACCAGCCTGCGAGAGCGCGACGCCAAGGACGCGGGGCGCGCGGCGTCACCGCTGCGGGTCGCGCCGGGAGCGCTCGTCATCGACTCCTCGGTGCTCGGCGTCGACGAGGTCGTCGGGCGCATCCTCGCCGCGCTCGCCGGGCGCGGCGGGGTGCCGCCGACTCCGACCCCTGCGCCGCCCCGCGCCCCGCGCCCGGCGCCGGCGTCGCGGGGACCGGGGGCGGGCGAGCTCGCCTTCTACAGGGTCTGCCGGGCGATCGCCGTCGGCGCGAGCCACCTCTACTTCCCCGGGCCGGTGCTCGGCCGGCGCGAGCTCCCCCGGGGCCCGTTCATCCTCGCCCCGACGCACCGCTCCTATGTCGACTGGCTCATCGCCGCGCGGGTCACGCGCCGGCGTCTCCGCTACCTCGTGAAGGAGGAGGTCTGGCGCTCGCGCGTCGCCGGTCGCCTGCTCGAGGCGCTCGGCGCGTCGCCCGTCGCGCGCAACAGCGCGGACCGCCAGGCGATCACCCACGCGCTCGGGGTCCTGCGCGACGGCGAGCCGATCGTGGTCTTCCCCGAGGGGACGCGCCGGCGCGGCCCGGCCGTCGCCGACATCCAGGAGGGCGCCGCGTATCTGGCGCTGCGGGCCGGGGTCCCCATCGTGCCGGTTGCCCTCGGGGGCAGCGAGCGGGCGATGCCCCGCGGCAGCACGCTGCCACGCCCGACCCGGGTGCGGATCCTCGTCGGCGAGGCGATCGATCCGGCGGCCTTCCTCCCCGGCGCCGGGTCGGGCGGCCGGGTCCCCCGGGTCGCGACCCACGCGCTCACCGAGCACCTGCGCCAGCGCCTCCAAGAGCTCCTCGACGCTGCGGAGGGCCGCGCCGGCGCGGAGGGGGCGGCGGGCGGCGGGGGGTAACGTTCCGGACCGGATCGGCGGGCCCCGCGCGGGGCGGACCACAAGGAGCAAAGGTGCGGGTGCTCGTCACGGGAGGATCGGGGTTCGTCGGCACGCACCTGGTGCGCCGCCTGGTCGCCCGCGGCGACGAGGTGCGGGTCGTCGACTTGAATCCGCCCCAGGTGGACGCCGTCGACGCCGTCGTCGGCGACCTGCGCGACCGCGGGGTGGTCGAGGAGGCCCTCGTGCCGGGCGTGGACGCAGTCGTCCACCTCGCCGCGATCACCTCGGTGCTGCTGTCGAAGAACGACCCGGACTCCTGCTTCCGCACCAACGTGCTCGCGACCGAGTACCTGCTCGAGCAGGCGCGCACGACCGGGTGCCGGCGCTTCGTCTTCGCCTCCTCCAACGCCGTGATCGGCGACGTCGGCAGCGCGCGGATCCACGAGCAGATGCCGCTCGCCCCCCTCACGCCCTACGGCGCGACCAAGGCCGCGGCCGAGATGCTGCTCTCCGCCTACGGCGCGAGCTACGGGCTGATCCCGGTCTCGCTGCGCTTCTCCAACATCTACGGCGCGGGCATGCAGGTGAAGGACAGCGTCGTCGCCCGGCTCATGCGCGCGGCGCTCGCGCAAGGCGGCATCGAGATCTACGGCGACGGCGAGCAGATCCGCGACTACCTCTATGTGACCGACGCCTGCGAGGCGATCGAGCTCGCGCTGGGGAGGGACGCGCCCGCGACGCTCTCGATCGGCTCGGGCGAGTCGGTCTCGATGAACACCTTGCACCGCCTCTGCTGCGAGGTGACCGGCGTCGCGATCGGTGCGACCCACGTGGCGGCCAAGGCCGGCGAGATGCCCGCCGTCTACATCGACACGACCGCCGCGTCCGCCGCCGGATTCACCCCCGCGCACGACCTGCGCCGCGGTCTCGAGGTGACCTGGGCCGACTTCGTCGCCGGCGCGCGGCGGTGAGCGGGGCGGCGCCGCGCCCGGACGCGCTCGAGATCACCCCGCTTCGAGCCCCGCCCGACGCCACGGTCCTCCTCCCGGGCTCCAAGAGCCTGACCAACCGCGCCCTTGTCTGCGCGGCCGGAGCGGCGGGAACGAGCCGGCTGCACGGTGCGCTGTTCGCCGACGACACGCGGGCAATGGTCGGGTGCCTGTCCGCGCTCGGTGCGCGCGTCGTCGGCGACGAGCCGGCCGCCGAGATGGTCGTGACCGGGGGCCCCCTCGCGCGCCGCGCCGCGGTGCTCGACGCCCGGCAGTCGGGGACGACGGGGCGCTTCGTCCTCCCCCTCGCCGCGCTCGGCCGCGCGGCGATCCTCGTCGACGCCGACGCACAGCTGCGCGCCCGGCCCTTCGGCCCCCTGCTCGACGCGCTCGAGAGCCTCGGCGTCGCCGTCGAGCGCGGGGGTCCGGGGGGGCTGCCCGCGCGGGTCACCGGGCCGCTCGCGGGCGGGGAGGTCGCGCTCCCCGGCGACGTCTCGAGCCAGTTCCTCTCCGCGCTCCTCCTCGTCGGGCCCCTCACCCGGGAGGGTCTGCGCGTCCGGCTCACCTCGCCGCTCGTCTCGGCCTCCTATGTCGCGATGACCGCAGCCGTGATGGGGGCCTTCGGCGCGCACGCGAGTCGGGCGCCCGACGCCGACAACCTGCTGTGGGCTCCCCCCGGCGGTTACACCGCGACGAACTACCGCATCGAGCCCGACGCCTCGGCGGCGTCGTACTTCTTCGCCGCGGCGGCGATCACCGGCGGCCGCGTCGTCGTCGAGGGGCTCGGGCGCCACTGCCTCCAGGGCGATCTCGCCTTCGTCGAGCTCCTCGCGCGCATGGGTGCCGAGGTGCACGTCGGCGAGGAGCGCGTCGAGGTCCGCGGCGCGGCCCTGCGCGGCATCACGGCGGACCTCTCGGACTGCTCGGACACTGCGCCGACCCTCGCGGCGGTGGCCTGCTTCGCCGAGGGGCCGACGCGGGTGACGGGCATCGGCTTCATCCGCCGCAAGGAGTCCGACCGGATCGCGGCGCCGGTCGCCGAGCTGCGCCGCGCGGGGGTCGAGGCCGCCGAGGAGGCCGACGGCTTTCGCGTCGTGCCCGGCCCCCTCCACCCGGCACGGCTCCGCACCTACGGGGATCACCGTCTCGCGATGAGCTTCGCGCTGCTCGGTCTGCGCCAGCCCGGGATCGTGATCGAGGACCCCGGCTGTGTCGAGAAGACCTTCCCCGACTACTTCGCGCGCCTCGCCGAGCTCGGTTCTGGCACCGGCCCCTGAGCCCGGGCCGGGCCGGGCCGGGCCGTAGGATGGGGCACCATGCCCACGAAGACCCCCGCGGCCCGCCGCGCCCACAAGGCGGCGGTCGCGTACTTCTCGATGGAGATCGCGCTGCGCGACGAGCTGCCGACCTACTCGGGGGGCCTCGGCGTGCTCGCCGGCGACTTCCTCCGCTCGGCGGCGGACCTCGGGCTGCCCCTGGTCGCGGTCACCTTGTGCTACCGCCACGGCTACTTCCGCCAGCGCCTCGACGCCGAGGGCGGCCAGCATGAGGAGCGGGTCGACTGGCACCCCGGGGACCTCCTCGAGCGCCTCGGCGAGACCGTGTCGGTCCACATCGAGCGCCACGAGGTCGCCGTCGGCGCATGGCGCCTCGACCTCGAGGGGATCGGCGGCGCCGTCGTCCCGATCTACTTCCTCGACACCGACCTCCCCGAGAACACGCCTGCGGACCGCGCGATCACCGACCAGCTCTACGGCGGCGACGCGCACCACCGGCTCCGCCAGGAGGCGGTGCTCGGCCTCGGGGGCGTCGCGCTGCTCGACGCGCTCGGCCACGACGCGGTGACGACCTTCCACATGAACGAGGGGCACGCGGCGCTCCTCACCCTCGCGCTCGAGGAGCGGGCCCGGGCCGGGGGGGCGGCGCCGGCCGCGGCACGCGACGCGGTGCGCGCGCGCTGCGTCTTCACCACCCACACGCCCGTCCCCGCGGGCCACGACCGCTTCAGCGGGCGCGTGGTCCACAAGGTGCTCGGGGCCGAGCGCGCGTCCGCGCTCGGCGCGGCCGGCCAGCTCGGAGGCGACGAGCTCAACATGAGCGCGCTCGCGATCGCCGGCTCGCGCTATGTGAACGCCGTCTCCCGTCGCCACGGCGAGGTCTCCCGGGAGATGTTCCCCGGCGTCGAGATCGCCGCGATCACCAACGGCGTGCACGTGGCGACCTGGGCGGCGCCGAGCACGGCGCGGCTGTTCGACCGGCACCTTCCGGGCTGGCGCCACGACAGCGAGGTGCTGCGCTACGCGTCGGGCCTCCCCCTCGACGAGCTGGCCGCGGCGCACGCGACGGCCAAGGCGGCCCTCCTCGCCGAGGTCGCGCGCCGCCGCCGGGTCGCGCTCGACCCGGGTGCCTTCACGATCGGCCTCGCGCGCCGTGCGACGCGCTACAAGCAGATCGGGATGCTCTTCTCCGACCTCGAGCGCCTGCGTGCACTCGGCGCGCCGGGCCGGGTCCAGGTGCTCTGCGCGGGCAAGGCCCACCCTCGCGACGAGGAGGGCAAGGACCTCCTGCGCGCCCTTGTCGCCGCGAGCGCCGCACTCGGCGACGACGTGCCGGTCGTGGTGCTCGAGAACTACGACCTTCACCTCGCCGGGCTGCTCTGCGCGGGGAGCGACGTCTGGCTCAACACGCCGCAGGCGCCGAACGAGGCGTCGGGGACGAGCGGGATGAAGGCGGCCGTGAACGGCGTGCCGAGCCTGTCGGTCCTCGACGGCTGGTGGATCGAGGGCTGGATCGAGGGGGTCACGGGATGGGCGATCGGGGGTCTCGAGCACCCCCCGGCCGACCTCGCCGCGGGCGCCGCCGCCCTCTACGACGCGCTCGAGAAGGCCGTCCTCCCCCTCTACTTCTCCGACCCGGACGGCTACGGCGCGCTGCGGCGCAACGCGATCGCGCTGAACGCGTCGTTCTTCTCGACCGATCGCATGGCCCGCGAGTACGCGCTCGCCGCGTACGGCCTTCGGGCGCCGGGCCTCAGCTGAGGCCGACCGGCGCCCGCCCGCCGGGCGCGAAGCCGGCGAGCACCGAGGCGAGGCGGTCGACGGCGTCGACGACGTCGACGAAGCGGGTGTAGAGCGCAACGGGCGCGAGCCGGATCAGGTCGGGGCGGCGGAAGTCGGCGACGACGAGACCGGAGTCGGCCGCGGCGGCGCACACAGCCGCGGCGTGCGGGTGGGAGACGGCGAGGTGGCCGCCGCGGCGCGTTGGGTCCGCGGGGCTCGCGAGACGGGCGCCGAGGGGGGCGAGGCGCTGGTCGACGAGTGCCGCAAGCAGAGCGACGAGACCCCGGGTCTTCGCCTCGATCGCGGCCATGCCCGCCGCGACGAGCGGCGCGACCCCGCTGCGCACGGCTGTCAGCCCGAGCACCGCCGCGGTGCCGGCGAGGAAGCGGGTCGCGCCCGGCGCCGGGTCGTAGTCGGGCTCCATCGCGAACATGTCGCGGCGGCCCCACCAACCCCAGATGGGCGGGCGCAGGCGGTCCTGGATGCGGTTGGGGACGTAGAGCCAGGCGGGGGAGCCCGGACCGCCGTTCAGGTACTTGTAGCTGCAGCCGACCGCGAGGTCGACGCCCGCGCCCGGCAGGTCGAGGGCGATCGCGCCCGCGCCGTGGCTCGCGTCGAGGAGCAGGAGCGCACCGACGCGCCGGCAGGCCGCAGCCACCGCCGCGAGGTCGAGGCGTGCCCCGCTGCGGTAGTCGACGGCCGAGAGGCAGCAGAGCCCGACGTCGTCTCCGAGCGCCTCCTCGAGGACGTCCGTCGAAAGGCCCTCGCGCCGGTCCGCGTCGACGAGGCGCAGCTCGAGGCCGCGGGCCGCGGCGATGCCCTGGAGCACGTAGCCGAGCGTCGGGAAGTCACCGCGCTCCGCGACGATCACGCGCCGGTCGGGCGCCGCGTCGAGGGCGGCCACGGCGCACTTGTAGAGGTTGACCGTCGTCGAGTCCGAGACGACGACCTCGCCGGGCGACGCGCCGAGAAGCGGCGCGATCTCGTCGCCGACGGCACCGGGCAGCGCCAGCCAGCCCCGGTCCCACCCGGCGATGAGCTCGCGTCCCCACTCGGCGACGACGGCGGAGAGCGCCGCGGCGGTCGCGGTCGGCATCCGGCCGAGCGAGTTGCCGTCGAGGTAGATCGGCCCCGTCTCCTCGAGGACGAATTGCGAGCGGAACGCGGCGAGGGGGTCCGCGGCGTCGGCCGCCGCGGCGGCCTCCCGGGTCGTGTCGGCGGTCACGGCCGCACGCTAGCGCCGCGGGGACCGGGCGCCTCGGGCCTCAGTCGGACTGCTGGGCCTGCTGGGCGCGCAGCTCGCGCCACCAGGTGGCGAAGAAGACGCGGCCGTAGGAGAAGCCGTAGGCGAAGTCGCCGCCCTTCTTGGATCGGCCCGACGCCCGGGGATGCATCGTGACCGGGCGCTCTGCGTAGCGGGCGCCGCCCATGATCGCCGCGATCAGCAGCTCGGACGCCTGGTACTGCGGCTGGTCGAGTGTGAGGCGCGCGCTCAGCTGGGCCGGGAAGGCGCGCACGGGGTTCGCGGTGTCGCTGACGCGGGTCCGCGTGAGCGCCGTCGCGAGGCTCGAGAAGACGAGCACCCCGACGTTGCGCACGACGCCGTGGGAGAGGGTGCGCCCGAGCCGGCGGGAGCCGTTCGCGAAGTCCGCGTGCCCCGACGCGACGGGCTCGAGGACGACCTCGAGATCGGCCGGGTCGGTCTGGCCGTCCGCGTCCGAGGTGACGATGTAGGTGGCGCCGAACTCGCGGGCGATGCGGTAGCCGAGGCGGAGCGCCGCGCCCTGGCCGCGGTTCACCGGGCAGATCGCCGCGAAGTGCCCGCTGCGCCGGACGATCTCCGCGGTCCCGTCGTCCTCGCCGTCGACGACGACGACAACCGACGCGTCGAGGTCGCAGAGCTGCTTGGGCATCGCGGCGAGGACGCCGCCGATGTTGTCGCGCTCTTTGTACGCCGCGATCACGACAGCGACGGGCGCGAGGCGGATCTCGCCGTGGGCCTCGCGCATCTCGGCGATCGCCATGTCGTCGACCAGGCGGTCGAGTGCCTGGCGGCGTCGGCGTTCGCGTGGGTTCATCGCTCGAGCATTCTTTCTGGTCGGGACCCGGGGCAGCTAGGACGCACGCGCCGCGTGGTGTCCGGCGAGCATGCGGGCGGCGGGGACGTGGCGGTCGTCGGCGGAGGCGCTCGGGCCGCCCGGAGGGGCGCCGACGCCCACCGACGCGGCGACGGTCACGGCGCGCAGCAGGTCGCGCAGGTCGCGCGGCGGCGGGAAGTACTCGTCCTCCTCGACGGTGAGGACCGTCTCGGTCCCCTCCCGGGGGGCGAGGTGCTCGACGACCTCCTCGACGAGCCACTCCGGAGCGGAGGCCCCGGCGGTGACGCCCACGATGCCGAAGAGGTCGTCGGGAAGCTCGTGGGCCGCGTTGACCCGAACCACACGGGCACAGCCGGCCGCGGCCGCGACGTGGGTGAGCGAGACGGTGTTGGAGGAGTTCGCGGAGCCGATGACGACGACCGCGTCGCAGCGCCCCGCGAGCGCCCGGAGCGCGGCCTGCCGGTTGGTCGTCGCGTAGCAGAGGTCCGAGCGCCCCGGCATCCACAGCGCGGGGAAGCGGGCGCGGGTCGCCTCGGCGATGCCGGCCCACTCGTCGTGGGGGAGCGTCGTCTGGGCGAGCAGGGCGACGGGGGTCGCCAGGTCGCCGAGGCGCTCCACGTCCGCGACGCTCTCGACGAGGCGGACGGCGTCGGGCGCGACGGCCATCGTGCCGATCGCCTCCTCGTGGCCGGCGTGGCCGACGTAGACGACGGTGAAGCCCTTTCCGGCGCGCACCTTGAGCTCGTGGTGGACCTTGGTGACGAGGGGGCAGACGGCGTTGACCACGGTGCGGCCCGCCTGCGCGGCGGCCGCCTCGACCTCGGGGGCCGAGCCGTGCGCGGACAACATGAGCGGCGCGCCTGCGGGCACGGTCGTCACGTCGTCGACGAAGACCACACCCTGGCGCCGGAACTCCTCGACGACGAGCGCGTTGTGGACGATCTCGTGGTAGCAGTAGACGGGCGGCTCGAAGACCCGCACCATCCACGCGAGCGCCTTGATGGCCATCTCGACACCGGCGCAGAAGCCCCGGGGCGCGGCGAGCAGCACCTTGTCGACGGCCATGGCCGCCAAGGCTACCCGGCAGCCGGGGTAGGCTCACGCCATGGCGTTGCCGCAGGTCGTCGCCGTCGCGGCGGCGTCACCGGCGGCGGAGGCCGGCGTCGTCGTCGGGGACGAGATCGTCTCGTTGAACGGGCGGGTGCCCCGCGACGTGATCGAGTACCGCCTGCTCGCCGACGACGCCGAGGTCGAGATCGAGCTCCGCCGCGGGGGGCTCGAGACGACCGTGGTCGTCGACAAGCAGGCGGGGGAGCCGCTCGGGCTCGAGGTCTCCTCGCCGGTCTTCGATCGCGTGCGGACCTGCGACAACCACTGCGCGTTCTGCTTCATCTACCAGCTTCCCAAGGGCATGCGGCGCAGCTTGTACGTAAAGGACGACGACTACCGGCTCTCGTTCCTCTACGGGAACTTCACCACCCTCACCCGCTTCACCGAGCTCGATCTCGAGCGCGTCGTCACCGAGCGGCTCTCGCCGCTCAACGTCTCGATCCACGCGACCGACCCCGGGCTGCGGGCGCGCATCCTGCGCAACCGGCGCGGCGCGACGAGCCTGCGCTTCCTGCGCCAGTTGCTCGACCACGGCATCGAGGTGCACGGCCAGGTCGTCGTCTGCCCGGGGGTGAACGACGGGGTCGCCCTCGAGGAGACCCTCGCCGGCATCCTCGAGCGCTTCGGCGACCTCGCGTCGCTCTGTCTCGTCCCCCTCGGGGTCAGCCGGTTCTCGCGGGAGGCCGAGATGCGCCCGCACTCGAGCGCCGAGGCCGAGGCGGTCTGCGACGCCGTCGCGGCCTGGCAACCCCGGTTCCTCGCGGCGGTGGGCCGACGACTCGTCTACGCCGCCGACGAGTACTACCTGCTCGCCGGCCGGGAGTTCCCCCCCGCGTCGAGCTACGCGGACTTCGCGCAGCACGAGAACGGGGTCGGGATGGCCCGCGCCTTCGAGGCGGCCTTTCTCGGGCGCCCGCGCCCCGGCGCGCCCGGCGTTGGGTCCACCCACGGCGGCTTCTTCCGCTCGGTCGACGGGGCTCCCGCCTACGGCTACCGCGCCTCGCGGGGGGCGCCGACGCCTTCGCTTGGCGACGGCGGCGCGACCACCGTCCTCACCGGCGTCTACGGCGCGGCCGTGCTGCGCCCCCTCCTCGATCGAGCGGGCTTTTGCGCGGTCGAGGTGCGCGCCGTCGACAATGCCTTCTTCGGTGGGAACATCAAGGTGGCGGGCCTGCTCACGGGCGCGGACGTCGCCCGGGCGCTCGCGGACGGCGAGGAGGGGCGCCGCTACCTCCTGCCCGACGTCTGCTTGTCCGAGGGCCGCTTCCTCGACGGCATGAGCGTCGCCGACCTCCCGCGTCGGGTCGAGGTCGTCCCCGCGGACGGGGCAGCGCTGCGCCGGGCCCTCGCGGGGACCCGGCGGCGGCGCCCGGGGCTCTTGCTCCGGCCCGCGCCGGCCGGCGCGGGGGTCACCGGTCGATGAGCGCTCCGCCGACCGGGGCGCGCACGCCGGTCGTCGCGGTCGTCGGCCGGCCGAACGTCGGCAAGTCGACGCTCGTCAACCGGATCTTCGGTCGCCGGATGGCGATCGTCGAGGAGCGCCCGGGCGTGACCCGAGACCGCCTCGAGCTTGAGGCCGACTGGCGTGGGCGGCCCTTTCGTCTCATCGACACCGGGGGGGTGACCGAGCGCGGCGACGTGCTCGAGCGCAAGGTCAGTGCACAGGCCCTGCGGGCCGTGCGCGAGGCGGACCTCGTGCTTTTCGTCTGCGATGTGACGACCGGCATCACCGCCGAGGACGAAGCGGTCGCCCAGCAGCTGCGCCGCCTCGGTGACAGGGTCCTCGTCGTCGCGAACAAGGCGGACTCCCTGCGCCAGGAGATGGAGTCCTTCGAGCTCGTCCGGCTCGGCTTCGGCGAGCCCGTCGCCGTCTCCGCGCTGCACGGTCGAAGCGTCGGGGACCTGCTCGACCGCGTCGTCGAGCGCCTTCCCGTCCTCCCGGCGTCGGCCGCGGCGACGCCGGTTGGAGACGAGGAGGGGGACGACCGCGCAGCGCTCGGGGAGGGCGCATCGAAGGCCGGCGCGCAGGCGGCGCGGCCCGTCGCGTCGGTCGCGGTCGTCGGCCGGCCGAACGTCGGCAAGTCGACGCTGTTCAACCGCCTCGTCGGCGACGACCGCAGCGTCGTCCACGACGTGCCGGGCACGACCCGCGACGCCATCGACACGGTCGTCGAGACCCCCGACGGCCCACTGTGCTTCATCGACACCGCGGGGCTGCGGCGCAAGGCGCGCATCGGCGAGGGGAGCGAGTACTACTCGCTCGTCCGCTCGCTCTCGGCAATCGACCGCGCGGACGTCGCGCTGCTCGTCCTCGACGCGGCGGAGGGGGTGACGCACCAGGAGCAGCGCCTCGCCGAGCGGGTCGATGCCGCGGGCAGCCCCGTCGTCATCCTGCTCAACAAGTGGGACCTGCTCGACACCGAGGCGCGCCTCGCGCTCGCGCGCGACGTGGAGGACCGCCTGGGGTTCCTTGACTACGCACCCGTGCTGCGCGTCTCGGCGCTGAGCGGTTCGGGGGTGCACCGGATCCTCCCCGCGGTCCGCGCCGCGATCGAGGCCTACCATCGACGTATCCCGACCGCGCAGCTGAACGAGGCGATGAAGGCGATCCAGGCCAAGCACCCGGCTCCGGGCGCGCGCATCCTCTATGCCGTCCAGGGGGCCGTCGACCCGCCGACGGTCACGCTCTTCGCGACGCGACGGCTGCAGCCCCACTACCTGCGCTATGTCGAAAAGCAGCTCCGGGAGCGCTTCGCGCTCGGGCCGAGCCCCCTCAAGCTGCGGGTCCGCCTGCGGGGCAAGTCGTGACGGCCCGGCGTGCGGACGACGCCGCGCGCCGCCCCGGGTCGGGTCGGGAGCAGGCGACGACCGCATCCGGCGCGCCCAACAGGCGCGAAGGCGCCGTCGTCGAGGAGGGGCCGCCGCCCGCACCCTGGCACTTCAAGGTGCTGCTGGTCGGGACGGTCCTCTACCTCATCTACCGCCTCGTCTGGTTCGTCTTCTGGCTCACCGGCCACGCCTGGCACGGCTGAGCGCGCCGCACGCGCTCAGCTCGCGCAGGCGCACCCCGAGCCGCAGCCCCCGCTGAGCGGAGCCGGCGGGCCGGTCCGCCCCGCGGTCTGGAAGACCGAGAGCAGCCGGCGGGCACCGGGGTGGCCGTCGGGACAGCTCGCCGGCTCGCCGGCCGCGGCGAGGGGCCGTCTCAGCTCGAAGCGGGCGTCGCAGACCTCGCAGCGGTACTCATAGACGGGCACGGTGACCTCCCTCCGGCGGGAAGCGTAGCGACGCGCGCCGGGCGCGGCGCGCCGCTACAGGTGCAGGTGCAGGTGCGCGGCGCGCCAGACGAGGCTGAGGGGACCGCGATGCGCGCCGTGGGCCACGAAGCAGAGCGGGATGCCGCGCCGGCGCGCCGGCGCGGGTGGGAGCGCGCGGCACCCGGGGTCGAAGGACAGCGCGGTCGGACGTCGCAGCGCCGTGCCGTCGTCGAGGCGCAGCACGCGGCGCAGCGCGGGCGCCGGCTCGTTGCGGCGCGCCAGGAAGCGGACCTCGACGCGCACATAGCGCTCGCCGAAGGGGGCGGCGCCGTCGTCGCTGAAGCCGCGCGCGCTCTTCGGCAGATCGGTCGGCACGTAGTGGTTCGCGATCGCGGTGACCAACAGGGTCCCCGTCGCCAGCACCGCGCACGGGGCGGGCGCGCAGCTTCCGATGCGCGACGCGGCGGCGGAGGTGTGACCCCGGGGGCGTGGGGTCGAGCGGGGGTTGGGCAGCCGGGTGAGCACGAGGGCGGCGAGAAGGGCGAGGATCCCCACGGCGAGCACGGCGAAGCGCCCGGCCCTCCCGCGGGCGGACTCCTTGGACCACCTCGCCTCCCGACGCCGGGCCTCCTCGGCGGCCCCCTCGCGCAGCCAGCGGTAGAAGGGGTCGAAGAAGCCGTCGCCGGGCTGGCGCGGGAGGTGACGCAGCCAGAGGAGCGCAAAGAACGGCATCGCGCCGACCGCCATCAAGGTGAGGGCGAGCTCGTAGACACCCCACAGCGGGTGACGGACGCCGCTCACCAGCACGTTGACGATCAGCTGATTGGCGACCTCGGCGACCACGAGCAGCACCGCGAGGATGAACGCCGGGATCGAAACCAGGATCCACACCTTGCGCCGCTGCAAGATCTCGCCCCCTCCTTCTCCGCCGCGACCGCAAGGCGGCACTCTACCGGCCGCCTGCGCCGGGCCCGCCGGGCGCGCGCCGGCGCGGGCCTTCTTGCTCCTCGGGCGGTCGATTTCTATGCTGCGCGCGAGCGGGGGGTCGGTCGATGCGAGCTGCGGTCTTCTACGGCGCCGGAGACCTGAGGATCGAGACGCGCCGCGACCCCTCGCCCCAGCCCGGTGAGGTCGTCGTCAAGGTTCTCGCCTGCGGCGTGTGCGGCACGGACGCGCACGAGTACGCGGCCGGTCCGGTCATGTACCCGGTGGTCCAGCGCCACGGCGTCACCGGTCACCAGGGGCCGCTCGTCCCCGGTCACGAGTTCGCCGGCACGGTGGTCGCGACCGGCTCCGGCGTCGAGGACCGGCGCGTCGGTGATCTGGTGGCGGGTGCCGCGCCGCTGCTGTGCGGCAGGTGCCGCTGGTGCCTATCGGGTCGCAGCAATCTCTGTGAGGGCTATGCGACGGTCGGTCTGCACCGCGACGGTGCTCTCGCGCAGTACTGCGCCCTTCCGGCCGCGGGCTGCCTGCCGGTGCGCGATGGCGGTCTCAGCGCCGACGCGCTGGCGCTCGCGCAGCCGACGGCGATCGCGGTCCACGCACGCGCGCGCGGCCGGCTGGTGGCCGGTGAGACCGCGCTCGTCATCGGCGCCGGCGGCGTGGGCGCGTTCTTGGTCCTGGCGCTCGCGTCGAGCGGCACGCCGGTGTGGGCCGTCGACCTCGACGAGGAGAGGCTCGCGGTTGCCCGCGCGCTCGGCGCGACGGGAACGCTCGTCGCGCCCCGGCCCGAAGAGCTGCCCGAAGCCCTGGGCGATCAGGGATTCGTCCCCGACGTGATCTTCGAAGCAAGCGGCACGGCCCCAGGCCTGCAGAGCGCCCTTTCGGTATCCCGGCGCGCAACCCGCCTCGTGCTGGTCGGTCTGCAGGGGCGGCCTGCGACCTTCGACGCCCGCGCGCTTGCCCTCGGCGAGGTCGAGGTCATCGGCACCAACGCGTTCGTGCGCGACGTCGACCTCCCCGAGGCGGTCCGACTCCTCGGGCGGGACCCCGAGCGTTTGCCGGCGCTCGCGCCGGCGGCCCTCCCGCTGTCCGAGACGGTTACAGGGGCGCTCGCGCCCATGGCGCGGGGCAGCGCGCACCAGGTGAAGACCCTCATCGACCCCTGGGCGGAGCACCGGAGACCGACGAGGATGCGCGCCGGGTGACCACGGCGGTCGGCGTCGTCGGGCTCGGGCGGATGGGCTCCGCGATGGCCCGCCGGCTGGTCGGCGCCGGTCAGCGGGTCGTCGTTTTCAACCGCACGAGGGCGACGGCGGACGCGCTCGGCACCGCGTTGGGCTGCGCGGTCGCGTCGGATGCCGCGGACCTGGCGCGCCGTTGTGCGACGGTTCTTGTGGTCGTCGGCGATCTCGAGGCTGCCGAGGACGTGTTCTTCGGCCCGTTTGGGCTCGCCGACGGGCTCTCGGCCGACTCCCTCGCCGTCGTGATGAGCACGCTCGGCCCCGACGCGCTGCGTGGCCTTGTCGAGCGCCTCGCGCCGTGCGGGGCGCACGTGCTCGACGCGCCCGTCTCGGGCACACCGGCGGCGGTCGAGGCCGGCGATCTCCTCGTCCTCGCCGGCGGTGACGCCGCGGACCTGGCCCGTGCCGAGCCGGTCCTCGGCGCCTTCTCGCGCTCGGTCCGCCACCTCGGCCCCCTCGGGGCGGGCTCGACGATGAAGTTGATCGTCAACTCCCTCGTCTTCGCGCTGGCCGAGTCGCTCGCCGAGGGCGTCGTCCTCGCGCAGCGGTGCGGGATCGATCCGGCCGCGGCCTACGACGTCTTCCTCGAGAGCGCAGTCGCCTGCGCGATGATGCGCAACCGTCGAGAGCTCTTCGTGCAGCCGGGGAGCGCCCCCGTGCTGTTCCGACTCGTGCTCGCGCACAAGGACCTTGGCCTCATCGAGAAGCTCGCGGCACGCGTCGGTGCCCCGCTGCCGCAGGTGGGCTTGAACCGGGGCCTGATCGAAGAGGCGATTGCCGCCGGTCTCGGCGAAGAGGATCTCGGTGCGCTCGCGCTCTTCCTGCAGCAGCGCTGCGCGTCGCCGCCGGCCATCTCCTGAGCCCGCGCCCCGCCGGCGAGGCGCCGCCCGCCGCTGCGGGGCTCGCGGCCTCGTCGTCGCCGGCTCTCGGGCCCCGGGTCTTTGCGGCGCCGGCGGCGTCGGGTGTCACTTGGGTCCGAACCACCGCGCTCGTCGCGCGCCGCGCGGCCTTGTTGCGGCGCGCGGGTCTTTGGAGGTCGGTCTTCTCTCGGACGCCGGGCCGTCGGAGCTTCCGCCCGCGCCGCCTTGTGGTCGGCACGCCGTTCAGGCGTGCGCGGCCGGCCGTTCCCCTGGCCGCGCGCGAGCGAAGCGTGCCTCGGGTCGGGGTGCGCAACACCCGGTTCCCGCCAAGGGCGACCGGCCGGGACCGCTACAGTGACGGCCACCTTTGGCGTCGGTCGCGGAGACAGCGTGCACGAACCAACGACTTCGCCACGGCGGGCCAACGGCGCCCGACCGGCGCCACTCGATCTGCGCGGCGTCGCCCCCGTGGCACCCGCGCGCCTGGCGGACGAGGTGGCCGAGCGCATCCGCCACTTCATCGTGAGCGAGGAAGTGGCCGAGGGTGCGCGCCTGCCCTCCGAGCGCGACCTCGCCGCGCGCCTCGGTGCGAGTCGCCCGGTCGTGAGCCAAGCGCTGCGCACCTTGTCGCTCATGGGCCTGGTGGAGATTCGCCGGGGCTCGGGGGCCTACGTCCTCCGGCGCCCCGAGGCGATGGTGACGGCCTCGCTCGACCTCATGTTGGAACTGGACGACGCCTCCCTCGATCATCTGATGGAGCTGCGGCTGTGGCTCGAGACCCTCGGCGTGCGCGGCGCGGCGTCACGGCTGCCCGCCCTCACCGTCGCGCAGCGCGCGGAGGTGATCACGGCGCTGGATCGTCTGGAGGCGGTCGCCGGCGAGCCGTCGGAGTGGATCGCCGCGGACACGGTGTTCCATGCGACGCTCGTGCGCGGCTGCGGCAATCCCTACGCCGGTGCCGTCTACGAGAGCGTCCACACCGCGATCGTCTCCTACGAGTTGAACGCGTGGGTCCGGCGGGACTCCCTGCCGGCGTGGCTGCGGGACTCCGACCCGACCGCGCAGATCGCGCTGCACAAGCCGATCGCCGATGCCGTCCTCGCCAAGGATCCCGAGCGAGCCGCTCGTGCCGTGCTCGAGCATCACGCGGTGATGCTCGAGCACGTGCGCGCGGCGCAGCGGAGCGTGACCCGCCCCCGGGGCGCCCGGGCTGCGCGCGCCACCGCTCGGCGCTGAGCGCGTCCGGTCGCCGGCGGGAACCGGTCGGGGCGGGGAGATCTTGCGGACGCGGGGCGCCGCCGGCTTTGGCTGCGGTCGCCGAGACGCGAAGCGGACGACAAGGGCCTTGACAAAAGCCGCGCCCCGCCGCAAGCTGGCCTAGCCAATTGGCCACTTGCCCGTCGGGTCCCCCGGACGGGCAACCATGCGACTCGAGGTGCTCGATGGCTCTGCAGGAGTTCGTCTCGCCGCCGCAGTTCGAGGACTACAGGCACACGTTCAAGGACTTCTTCCGTCTCGAGCGCGAGGGGGGAGTCCTCGTCGCCGAGGCGCACACGCTCGGCGGCTCGGTGCAGCTCAGCGTCCAGAACCATCGCGCGCTCGGTCAGATGCTGAAGACCATCGGTGCCGACCCCGAGAACGAGGTGCTCATCTTGAGCGGCTCGGGCGCAGACTTCATGATGGAGTCGGATCCGAAGGGATTCGAGCTCGAGGAGGCCGATCTCGCGCACTGGGCGTACGAGTACGCGTACAAGGACGGTCGCACGAATGTGAGCGCGCTGGTCAACGACCTCGAGATCCCGACGATCGGGATCTTCAACGGGCCGGGCTTTCACAGCGAGATCGTGCTGATGTGCGACATCACGCTGTGCGCCGAGGACGCGACGGTCTTTGATCTCCACTATGACATCAGCTCGGTCCCCGGTGACGGGATCCACTGCTGCTTCCAGGAGCTGCTCGGGGTCAAGCGCGCGGCATATGCGCTGTTGACGGGCCAGGCGATCAGCGCGCAACAGGCGCTCGAGTGGGGGATGGTGAACGAGGTCCTGCCACGCGACCAGCTGCTCGCGCGCGCGAAGACCATTGCGGCGCACATCATGGGTCAGCCGCGCATCACGCGCCGCTTGACGACCCAGATCGTGCGGCGACCGTGGAAACGGCGCATCGTCGACGACCTGGACGGCGGTTTTGGCATCCAGATGTTCGGTCACCTCGCCAAGCAGCGTTCGATCCACAGCCGGGAGACGATCTCTTCGACCGTGGCCTACGTGCGCGAGGGAAGACCGAACAACTTCGACCGCCCGTGACGTCCTCGGTGCCGGCGGACATCACTCCCCGCAAGCCGGAGTGCCCGGGGATCAAAGCTGCGGGTCGAGGGCCGCGGCGAGGAGAAGGCACTTCGGCGGCCGGCCGGGGCGCGCGGGTGGGGAGGGAGAGGGGGTCGCGATGAGTCGCGACGAGCGCGAGCTCGAGGCGTTGCGCCATCTCGCCGACCGCGTGCGGTTGCGAGCCGTTCAGATGACCGCCCTCCACGGGCTCGGCTACCTCGGCCAGGCCCTCTCCTCGGCGGAGCTCTTCGCCTGTTTGTACGGGGGCGCGTTCTCGCCCGGGCGGGACGAATTCGTCTGCTCGCCCGGCCACTACGTGATCGCCTTCTATGGCGTCGCCGCGGAGACCGGTCTTCTCGACCCCGGGGCGCTTTCGACCTACGGCTTTGACGACTCGCTCCTCGAGGCGGTCGGGACCGAGCGCACGCCCGGTCTCGATCTCGTGTTCGGGTCGCTCGGTCTCGGCCTCTCCGGGGGCGTCGGCTTTGCGCTCGCACGGCGGATGCGCGGGCAGGAAGAAGGACGCGTCTTCGTCCTGGTGAGCGACGGCGAGATGGAGGAGGGCCAGGTCTGGGAGGCGGCGCTGTTCGCGGCGCACGAGCGACTGGACCGGCTCGTGGTCGTGATCGACGCGAACGACTCTCAGGTCGACGGCCCGGTGCACGCGATCACGACCCTGGAGCCGCTTGCGGACAAGTGGCGGGCGTTCGGCTGGGAGGCCGTCGAGGTCGACGGACACGACGTCGGCGCGCTGAGCGAGGCCTTGGACCCGGTGACAACGCAGCGTCCCCGCGTCGTGATCGCGCGCACGTCGACGCGCACCGGGCTCGAGGTGCTGCCCGTCGACGCCGACGGCCACTTCATCAAGCTCTCCGACGAACTGGCGACGGCCGCGATCGCCGAGCTGGAGGCGCGCCTTGCGTGAGCCGCCCTATCCCACCGTGCTCAAGCCCTATGGGCGTGCGCTCGTCGAGCTCGCGCGCGAGCGCGAGGAGATCGTCTGCCTCTCCGGCGACCTGACGCGCCAGTGCGAGGTCGACCTGTTCCAGGAGCAGCTGCCCGAGCGCTTTATTCACACCGGTATGGCGGAACAGAACATGGTGAGCGTCGCCGGCGCGCTCGCGCGGCGCGGGTTCCTCCCCTTCGTTCACAGCTTCGGCGTGTTCACCACGCGCCGCCCCTACGACCAGATCGTGAACTCGATCGCCTCCGCACGGTTGCCGGTGCGCCTCGTGGGCTTCATGCCGGGGCTCTCGAGCCCGGGTGGTCCGAGCCACCAGGCGATCGACGACATCGCGCTGATGCGCGCCGTTCCGCACATGACCGTGGTCGACGTGGCCGACGCGGTGGAGACGCGCGCGGCGCTTCGCGCGCTCGTCGACGTGCCCGGTCCGGTCTATCTGCGCCTGAAGCGGGGCGAGATCCCCGTCATCTTCGACGAACCCCACTCCTTCGCGCTCGAGCGTGCACAGGTGCTCTCTGAAGGGGGGGACGTCGCGCTCATCGCGTGCGGAATGATGCTTCCCGCAGCGCTCAACGCGGCGGCCGCCCTCAGGGGGGCCGGGATCTCCGTCGGCGTGGTGAACGTCCCCGTCCTCAAGCCGATCGACGCCGCCACGCTGCTCCGGGTCGCCACCCAGGTGCGCTGTCTGGTGAGCGCGGAGAATCACCTCGTGACCGGCGGGCTCGGCTCGGCGGTCGCCGAGGTGCTCGCGACCGCGGGGATCGGGCGGCCGCTGCGTCGCGTCGGGGTCCAGGACACCTTCGCCGAGGGGGCCAAGAGCGCGCCCCACCTCTTCCGCAAGTACGGGCTGTCGACTGCAGACATCGTCGCCGCGGCGTGGTCCGCCCTCGGGCGCGACGGGCCGCCGCCGACCGTCGGGGAGGTTGTGGCCGATGCCGGCGAGTATGCGCCCGTCTGAGCGCGCCCGTCGCAGCGCAGGGCGCGCCACGCACGCGGGAGAGGCGCTCCCGGTGGTGAGCTGCGTACGTTCGCAAACGATTTCGCCCTCTTCGGCGAGTCGCTACCATGGACGCGGTGGGGGGTCGGACCGACGGGGGGCGTCTGGGGACGGGGCGCAGGCGGCCGTGGTGAGCGTCACGCTGCTCGAGGTCGCCCGCCGGGCGAACGTCCACCCCTCGACGGCGTCGCGGGCCCTCAGCCCGGTGATGTCGCGCGAGGTGAGCGAGGCGACCCGGCTCAAGGTGCTCGAGGCCGCCGAGGAGCTCGGCTACCGGCCGAACGTCGTCGCGCGCGGCTTGCGCAAGGGGCGCACGGGGACGATCGGGGTCGTGATCAACGACTTCCAACTGCCCTACAACGCCGCGGTGCTGCGCGGCATCGAGGCGGTGCTCGACGAGACGGGCATGATGCCCTTTGTCACCGAATCCCACGAGGACTCGGCTCGCCTCGAGCGCGCGCTCGAGCACCTGCACGGGCGACGCGCCGACGCGATCATCGTCACCGCGGTGCGGGCCGCGGACGAGGCGGCGGTCGTGAAGATGGCGCGCCTGCTGCCGATCGTGCTCGCGGTGCGCACGCTCCCGAACACCCGCCTGGCGACGGTGGCGCACGACGACTTCGAAGGGGGCCTTCTGGCTGCGCGCCACCTTGTTGCGCTCGGCCACCGCGACATCGTGGAGTTGCCTGGGACCGGTGACGTCTCCTCCTTCCGCCAGCGCAGTGCGGGCTTCCACGCCGGTCTGCAGGAGGCGGGCCTCGAGCCGGCGTCGGTGGTCCAGCCGGTGCACCGCCTCACGGTCGAGAACGGCCACGCCCTCATGCGCGCCGTCCTCGCCCGGGCCGACCGTCCGCCGACCGCCGCCTTCGCACACAATGACGTCATGGCAGCCGGGGCCATCGATGCGCTGTCGGACGCCGGGCTGTCCTGCCCGCGCGACATCTCGGTCGTCGGCTACGACGACATCTTGCTGGCCGACCACCTCGCGCCGCCCCTCACGACCGTGCGTCTGCCGTCGTTCCATCTCGGCCAGCTCGCCGCCCAGCTCGCGCGCACCCTGCTCGACCAGCCCGATGCTCCCGCGCCGCGTGTCTCGCTCCCGCCCGAGCTTGTGGTGCGCGCGTCGTGCGCTCCGCCACCAAAAGGGCGCGGGTCGTCGCCGGGGGTGGGCCATGGCCACTGAACGGCTCGAGTCCCTCACCGCCGCGGGTTCGGGGGTGCCGGCACGGACCTTGACAACGGGCTGCGGTGGCGGGACTATGACTTCGCAAAGGTTTGGTGCCGTGCATCGGGCTGGGAAGCCGCAGGTCAGCCGGCCCAGGGGAGAGCGAGATCGTCCGGGCGCCGCGACGGTGGTGGGGATGGGAAAGCCATTTCCGCCTCCACACACGACTGTGAACAGGGCAATCGGGGGGTCACGGGGAGCACAATCGATGGGCGCGCCCGTGCCGGCAGCGACGGGAGTCCGCGGCGAACGGCTCTTCGCCGGGACGGTCGGCGTCACGACGGAGTGCTGACGAAGAGCGCCGTGTTTCTCGCGTAGGTGTTGCGCGTCCTTGTGGCCGCCGGGACAGCGAGCGGCGGGACGCGGATGTGGCCACTGCCGTCCGCACCGGGCGGCTGGACGAGCGGCGGCGAGGGTGCCGCTGAAAGGGGGGAAGCGTGAACAACAAGACGACGTTTCTGAAAAGGGGAGCTGTCTCGCTGCTCGGCGTCGGTGCGCTCCTCGGTGGGTTGACGGCGACTGGGGCGGGCGCAACGACCCCGGCGCGGGCCGTGCACCGTCTGAGCGGCGCGCCGATCACCATCGGCGGCACACTCGGGTTGACGGGCGCGTTCTCGGAGCCCTCGGCGGAGTACCGCCAGGTGTACCAGCTGTGGCAGCACCAGGTGAACGCCCGCGGCGGCCTTCTCGGCCGGCCGGTGAAGATCACCATCATGAACGACAACAGCTCCCCGTCGACCGCGGCGACTGAGTACCAGACCCTGATCAGCCAGGACCACGTCGACTTCTTGCTCGCGCCCTACACGACCTATGTCGGCGCGCCGATCGTGCCGATCGCCCGGGCGGCGAACAAGATCCTGTTCAACGGCGGCTTCGTCGGCATCCAGTACTTCGACCAGGACAAGGGCTGGATGGTCGGCTCCTACACCTACCAGGAGCCGGACTACCCCAAGGGCGTCTTCAAGCTGATCGAGGCGATGCCGGCGAACAAGCGACCGAAGAAGGTTGCGATCCTCGCCGCGCAGAACCCGTTCACCATCGTGGGTGAGAAGGGCTACAACGGCGTCGGCGGCGCGATCAACTACGCCAAGCAGGCGCACATGCAGGTCGTCTTCGACGAGGAGTACCCCGCGAGCACGACCGACTTCACCCAGGTCGTCCAGAAGGCCAAGGCCTCCGGCGCCCAGGTGCTGATCGTGCTCGGCCTTCCCGACGATTCGGACCTGATCGCCAAGACGGTCAAGGTCATCGGATGGAAGCCCACCATCGAGTGCATGTGCGGCTCGCAGGTGACGACGCTCGCCAACTGGCCGTCGCTCGGCTCTGCGACCAACGGCGTGCTCGGGACCGACGTCGCCTGGGTGACCCAGAAGTTCCCGGGGCTCGCGTTGCTGCAGCGCTTCGCGAACCAGCGCCACGAGACGGTGATCCCCAACTACGACGTGACGGCCTACGCGATCCTGCAGATGCTCCAGCAGAGCGTCGAGGGGACGCACTCGCTCAACCAGGCCAAGATCCGCGCGTGGCTCCTGTCGCACAAGGTGCAGACGGCGGTCGGCACGTTCAAGCTGAACGCGAACGGCACGACGCCGTTCAATGAGATCGTGACCCAGACGATCGGCAAGAAGCAGGAGCCGGTCTGGCCGCCGTCGGTTGCGACCGCGAAGCTCGTCGCACCGCTACCCTGACCGTGTCGTGCGAGTCGGCGTCGACCGGGCCGCGACGGCCCGGCCGGCGCCGGCGCGCGAGGGGGATGACGTGACCGCTCACCTGAAACTGCAGGGCGTCTGGAAGCGCTTCGGTGGCGCCACGATCCTCCAGGACGTGAGCTTTGAGGTGGCCGCCGGGCGCGTCCTCGGCGTGATCGGACCGAATGGATCGGGCAAGACGACGATGATCAACGTCTTGAACGGCGTCCACCGCCCGACCAAGGGGACGATCACGCTCGGCGACGATCGGATCGACGGGGGCTCCGCGCACAAGCTGATCCGCGCGGGCATCAGCCGCACCTTCCAGAATCCCCGGGTCTTCCAGTCGCTCACCCTGCTCGACAACCTCTTGATGGTCACCGAGGGCATGGGGCGGAGCGGCGCGAGCACCCAGCGCGCACACGAGCTCCTCGACTTCGTCGGTCTCGGGGAGCTCGCGACCGCGGTCGCGAGCGAGGTCTCCGGCGGGCAGAAGAAGCTGGCGGAGTTCGCCCGGGCGCTCATGACGAGCCCGCGCCTCGTCCTCATGGACGAGCCCTTCGCCGGGATCCACCCGAACATCAAGGAAGATCTCATGGCGCGCATCCGCGAGACCTGCGACCGCGACGGGATCACCTATGTCGTCGTCAGCCACGAGGTGAGCGAGCTCGTGGACCTCTCCGACGAGTTTCTCTGCCTCGCCGAAGGCAAGGTGCTCGCCACCGGCGACCCGCGGGAGGTGAGCGCCGACCCCACGGTGATCGAGGCGTACCTCGGGACCGCGCTGGGGGCGGCGTGAGCGCCGCCGCGGCGCCGGCGGTCGAGCTGGAGGAGGTCGTCGCCGGCTACTACGCCGATCAGCCGGTCCTGCGCGGTCTCAGCATCACCTGCCCGGCCGGGGAGGTGACCGCCCTTCTCGGGCCGAACGGCGCCGGAAAGTCGACGGCGCTGCGCGTCATCGCCGGGCTGTTGCGCCCCGCGAGCGGGAGCGTGCGGCTCTTCGGCGAGGACGTGACCGGCCTGTCGGCCCACGAGATCGCGCGCCGGGGCCTGGCGTTCCTCCCCCAGGGCCGCTCGGCGTTCCCCGAGCTCACCGTCGAGAACAACCTCGAGCTCGGCGCGTGGTCCCTACCTCGCGCGCAGCGCAAGGGCGCGGTCGCGGCCATGTTCGAGCGCTTCCCTTCTCTGAAGGGTCGGCGCAAGGTGCAGGCGTCCCGTCTGAGCGGTGGACAGCAGCGCCTCCTCGAGATCTCCCGCGCGCTCGTCGCCGATCCCCGCGTGCTGGTCGTCGATGAGCCGTCTGTCGGGCTCTCACCGATCCTCGCCGAGCAGTCCTACAGCGAGCTCGCGGCGCTGCGGGCGGAGGGACGCACCGTGGTCCTTGTCGACCAGAACGTCCGTCCCGCGGTCGCCCTCGCCGACTATCTCTACAGCCTGCGCAGCGGGCGCAGCGAACGCGCGGGGCGGCGGAACGAACTGGCGAGCGACCTCTCCGCACTGGTGCGCGAGTGGCTCGGTGTCGTGCAGGTCCCGGCACGCGAGGGCGCCGCAGGGACACCGGCGGGGGGACGAGAGGGGGGCGCGCCATGACGACGGTGTTCCAGGTGATCGTGATCGGCCTCCTGCTGGGCCTCATCTACACCCTCATCGGGGCGGGGCTCACGATCGTGCTCGGGGTTCTGCGCATCGTGAACCTCGCCCAGGGGATCCTCGTCGTGATCGGGAGCTTCTTCGCGTTCGATCTGTTCACCCAGTGGGGGATCGACCCGATCCTCGCCGTGTTGATCATCATCCCGGTGTTCTTTCTGATCGGCGGGCTCGCGGAGATCACCTTGATCCGCAGAGCGGCGAGCGACAGCCCGGATCGGGCGATGCTCGTCCTGTTCGGCCTCTTGATGCTCGCCGAGGCCGTGGCGACGATCGCCTGGACGACAGACTCGCGCTCGATCGGCGTCGGCTACGCGAACGGCAGCCTGACCGTGGGCGGCGTGGTGATCCCCGAGGCGTACCTGATCATGGCGGGCGTCGCCGTCGTCGTGCTCGGGGCCACCGAGCTCATGCTGTACCGGACCCTCCTCGGCAAGGCGCTGCGCGCCGTCGGCCAGAACAGGCAGTCCGCCGAGATCCTCGGGATCAACTCGGCGCGCATGGCGACGATCGTCTTCGGCCTCGGGACCGCGCTCGCCGGCGTCGCGGGCGCGGCGCTCGGTGTGCTGTTCCCCTTCTCCATCCAGCTCGACAGCCAGTGGCTCGCCTACAGCTTCATCGTGGTGTTGATCGGCGGACTCGGCGGGATCCGCAGCTCTCTCGTCGGCGGCCTCGCGCTCGGGCTCGGGCAGGCCATCTGCAGCCAGGTCCTGCCGCTCGACGTCGTCCCGGTCGTGCTCTACGGTGCTCTCGCCGCGGCGCTGGTCGCGCGCGGCGGGGGCATCGGGCTCGCGAGGGAGCGCCGGATTTGAGGGCGCCGGATCTGAAGGCCCCGGAGGTGCCACTGCCCACGGCGTCACGCTGGAGCCGCAGCGGCCTGCTCGCCCGGCGTCGGGTCGTCGAGCGCGCGGGCTGGGCGAGCCTCGTGGTCGTGGTCGGCCTGCTGGTCGCGTTCGGGCTGACGACCGGCCAGCTCGGCACCCTGCGCATCGCGACGACGGCGTTGATGTACGTCGTGCTCACCGAGGCCTGGAGCGTTCTCGGCGGCTACGGCGGGTACCTCAACTTCGGCATGGCGATGTTCTTCGGCGTCGGCGCCTACACGACGGCGATCGTCGCCAAGGAGGCCTCCATCCCACCGCTCGAGACCGTGGTCGCGGCCGGCGTCGTGGCGGGGCTGCTCGCCGTCGCCGTCGGCCTTCCCAGCCTGCGCCTGCGAGGGGCGTACTTCGCCATCGTGACCTTCGTGCTGACCCTCGCCGTCCAGCAGCTGGTGATGGTGCTCGGCATCACCAACGGCTCGCTCGGCCTCTACCTCCAGCCGCTCGCGCTGAGCGCACGCGCCGCGGACCAGCTGTACTTCTTCATCTTTCTCGGCTTCGCGCTCCTCGTCGCACTCGGCGTGCGCCAGATCGGGCGCTCGCGCTTTGGCGCCGCGCTCGTCGCGATCCGCGAGGACGAGGACGCGGCGGAGGTGCTCGGCGTCCCGACGACCCGGGTGAAGCTCATCGCCTTTGTCGTCGCGGCGGTCCTCGCGGGGATGGTGGGCTGCCTGTATGCCGCGCAGCTCTACTACATCGAGCCCGTCGGGACGTTCCAGTTCTCGGTCTCTTTGAACGTCGTCGTCGCCGCCATCGTCGGCGGCGCCCAGTCCTGGGTGGGCCCGCTCCTCGGCGCGAGCGCGACACAGGTCCTCAGCCAGGAGCTGCTCACCCACACCCAGGGGGTCGACGGAACCCTCGCGCTCGGTGGGTTGCTCGTGATCTTCGCCCGCTTCGTGCCCGGCGGCATCGCAGGCTTCTTCCGTCGGCGCCGGGGGACCAAGGTCTCCCTCTAGCGCGAATCGGTGTTGGCAGCTGAACAGGAAAGGCAGAGTCCATGCGACACGCGGTGCTACGGGCGAACGAGAAGCCCTGGGTGAAGGTGGCGGAGTCCACAGGCGGGTCCGCCTACCGCCGCCAGGTCGTGATCGACGAGGCGTGCGGAAGCGTGCACATGACCCTCGGCTGGGGCGCGCTCGACCCGGGCGCAGAGGTCGCCCCGCTCGCCCACTCCTATGAGAAGTCGCTCTATGTGGTCGAGGGGGAGGTCGACCTCGCGCTCGGCGGCGCCGTGCACCGCCTGCGCGTCGACGACTACGCCCTCGTGCCTCTCGGCGCCGTGCACGCGTTGCGCTCGAGTCCCGGCGCGCGCTGGCTCGAGGTCATCGCACCCCAGGCCCGCGAAGAGCCCCGCGACACCTTCGCCGTGCCCGGGAGCGTCGACTGGTCGGCCGCCGCGGTCCCGGACTTCGCCAATCCGCTGCGCGGACCGGTCGGGCACTTCGACGAGAGCCAGCTGCCCCCGGCCTCCCAGCTCCAGATGGAGGGTTACAGCGGCGGCGACGTCGTGGGGATCCGTCTCAAGATGCTGATCGACCGGGTCTTTGGTGCGCAGCACATGAACGTGTTCATGGTCGAGTTCCAGCCCGGCGGCGCGGGGAACTCCCACGACCACCCGCTCGAGGAGGCCTACGTCATCGTCTCGGGGGCGGCCGACGCGCTGCTCGACGGCCAGCGCTACACGGTGAACGTCGGCGACGTCGTCTGGACAGGCGTCGGTGGGGTCCACGCGTTCTTCCCCTCGGGCGGCGCGCCCGTGCGCTGGATCGAGATCCAGGCGCCCCAGCCTCCCGCGCAGCACGCGTTCCGCTTCGCCCAGCAGTGGAAGCACCTCGAGGAGGTTCTCGCCCCATGAGGGTGCCCGCCGACCCGGCCCCCTCCGTCGCGGGCGCGACGGAGGGCCGGGTCGGCGCGTCGCCGGTTGCGGCCGTCGACACCCATCATCACTACGTTCCGCCCGTGCTGCGCGAAGCCCTCGCCGCGCGCGCCGCACAAGACGCGGCGTTCGCCGCGCAGTTCGCGGCCGTCGTCGAGGTGTTCGCGTCCGCGCTCGACGACGGCGACGGGCGCCTGGTCGAGATGGACGCCGCGGGCGTGGAGACGGCCGTCATCGCCGCACCGCCACCGGGCGCGGAGGTCGTCGCCGCTGCGCAGCGCCCAGCGTTCGCCCGCCGGGTGAACGAGGAGCTGCTCGCCCTCGCGCGGCGCCACCCGGGGCGCTTTCTCGTCTCGATGTGCCTGCCGCTGCCCAATGCGGCCGAGGCCGCGGCCGAGTGCGCTCGGCTCGGGGGCGAGCCGGAGGTGCGCGCCGTCTCGCTGTTCGCGCACCTCGACGGGCCGCCGCTCGACGCCCCCGAGATGGACGTGGTCTACGCGGCCTGCGCCGCGCGCCGGCTCGCTGTCCTGTTGCACCCCGGGATGGACCGCGTCTCCCCGCTCTTTTCGGACTGGCAGCTCGCGAGCGCTCTCGGGGCACCGCTGTCGACGACGCTCGCGGCGGTGCGCCTCGCGCTCTCGGGGACCCTCGACCGCCACGGCGCCCTGGACGTCGTCGTGCCGCACCTCGGTGGGATCGCCCCCTATCTCCTCCAGCGCCTCGAGGACCAGTCGAGCCCCGGAGGGGCCGAGCACGGACTCGGGCACTACTTCCGGGAGCGCTTCTTTCTCGACAGCTGCTCTTTTCATCCGCCGGCGCTGCTTTGCGCCGATGCCAGCGTCGGCGCGGCCCGGCTCCTGCTCGGGTCGGACTATCCCTTCCGCGGTCCCGTCGGTCGCGCCGTCGGGGACCTCGCGGTCCTCGCGGACGACGAGCGCCGCGCCGTGGCGCGGGGGAACGCGCAGCGGTGGTTCGGGTCCGACAAACCCAGTTGACGCAACGCCATGTTGAGGGCGTGGGAGAGGAGGCAGTGATGGGCGACCGCTTCGCGAGCATCCGCATCGCCGCGGTGCAGGCGGCACCGGCGTTCTTGGACCGGGAGGGATCGATCGACAAGGCCTGCGCGCTGATCGAGGAGGCCGGCCGCCACGGCGCCGACATCGTGGGCTTCCCCGAGAACTTCGTCCCCGGCCATCCCGTCTGGTTCTACTACCACGCGGCGACGAGCACGGCGGCACAGCGCTTCAACCTCGAGCTGTTCAAGAACGCCGTCGAGGTGCCCTCGGGGGAGATCGACCGGGTCGCCCAGGCGGCGATGCGCGCCGGGGTGAACGTCGTGCTCGGGATGACCGAGCGCCGACCGAACACGACGGGGACGCTCTACAACACCCAGCTCTTCCTCGGCCGCGACGGGACGGTGCGCGGCCATCACCGCAAGCTCGTGCCGACCGTCGGTGAGCGGCTCGTGCACTGTCCGGGCGAGGCCGACCGCCAGGGCGCGGCGATCTTCGACGTGGGACCGGTGAGCGGGTTGATCTGCGGGGAGAACTCGAACCCGCTCGCGATCGCCGCGCTGTCGTGCGCGTACCCCTACGTGCACGTCGCGAGCTGGCCGAACCACTTCATCCCGGACTGGTGCGGGATGCAGGAGACCTCGCTGCTTGCCAGCCGGAACGTCGCGTACATGAACAAGTGCTACGTGATCAGCGCCTGCGGCACCAACAGCCCCGAGATGCTCGAGGCCCTGCCCCGGGACGATGCCGACCGCGCCTTCCTCGCCGACCCGCGCACCTCGGGTGGCAGTGCCATCGTCGATCCGCTCGGGACGGTCGTCGCGGGACCGATCGACGGCGACCGGGAGGAGATCCTCTACGTCGACACCGACCCCGACCTCATGCTGCGCGGCCGGATGGTCCACGACTTCGTCGGCCACTACAACCGGCCCGACATCTTCTCCCTCGAGGTGACGACCACCGCCCGCCCGATCGTGCGCTTCCGCGCGCCCGACGAGCCCGACGTCGCCCTGGCGCCGCCCGCCACAAGGCTCGGCGGCACCGGCGCGCCCGCAATCGGCGCCGAACCGGCGACCTTGGCCGGCGGCAGCGCGGGCGTGCTGGCGGCCGCGTCGGAGACCTAGGCGCCCACGCGCCGGCCTCCCCGGGGCCGCGCGCTCCTGGGCGTCGCCGGCTGCCGCTCCTGTTACCTGCCGGCCCGGACCGGGGCGTTCCGATGGCGCCACGCAATGCGCACGGCGGCGCG
>JAKABX010000010.1 GCA_021796545.1 Actinomycetes bacterium | reverse complement strand
CCCGAGCGTGGCGGACTCCCGCGGGGCGGACGAGCGCGCGCTCGCCGTCATCGCGGCCGCCGCGCGTCGTCATGGGGAGGTCGGCGCGCGCTGAGCCCCCGATGCGGCGCCGTCTCGGGCCGCGCGTCCGCCGACGCCCCTCGGCTCCGGGCGCCGACCCTGCGGGGAGGTGCCGTTCCCGGACCGGCCCCCGGACCGCGCGGCGGCGACGGCCCCGGTCCCCGAAGGCGATCGGCGAGCGGGCGGGGAACCGCTGCCGACGGCGCCGGTCGCCCCCTCGGTCCTTTGCGACGGCGCCGCAAGGGACCCCACCGCGGTGGCGTCCGCTCCGGCGCGTGGTCGGGAGGCTGGCGGCTTGGGACCGGGGGTCCGCCTCAGGGCGTCGCGGCTGTGGGCGACCTCAGGCCGTCGCAGATCACCTGGACGACCCGCTGGCGGCACTCGGCTCCCGTGCCGAGATGCGCGGTTGCCATGCACGCGCCCGCCAACAGCGACAGCACCTCTTGGTCCTCCACGTCGGCGCGGATCGCCGCGGCCTCCCGGGCACGCTGGACGAGGGCGGCCACCGCGGCCGAGAACTCCTTCTTCAGGTCGCCGGAGGCCGACTTGAAGTCGACGCCCGCCTGGTTGAGGGCTTCGACGACGTCTTGTTTGGAGGAAGCCTCCTCGACCATGCGTCCGAAGAAGGCGAACAACGCCGACCCGGGGTCGTCGGCACCCTGAAGGCGGCGGGCCTCGTCGACGAGGACCTCGAGGTGGTGGCGGACCACGGCGGCGAACAGCGCCTCTTTGGTCGGGAAGTGCCGGTAGAGGGTGCCGACGCCGACGCCGGCGCTCTCGGCGATCTCGTCCATCGGGACGGCGATCCCCGAGCGGGCGAAGGCCTCGGTCGCCGCCTCGATCACCCGCCGGCGGTTCCGCAGCGCGTCGGCGCGCAGCGGTCGGGCGGCCGGGGGGGTTCCAGCGTCGGCGGACATGGGAGAAACGCTAACCACTCATTCTCTTGACAACCGGAACCGAGGTTCCGTATCCTGCCATCCGGAGCAGACATTCCGATTCTACGTCCCCTCGCCGCGACCGCGCGAGCCGGCCAAAAGGAGCAGCATGAGCTCTCTGACGAGCGACGCCCTCGCGCTCGGCGAGCGCGCCGGCCCCCCGGTGGCACCCGACCCGCGCCGGTTCAAGGCGCTCGCAGTGATCGCCATTGCCCAGCTGATGATCGTGCTCGACAGCACGGTCGTCACGATCGCCCTGCCGTCCGCCCAGCGGGCGCTCGGGATCTCGACCGCCAACCGCCAGTGGGTGATCACGGCCTACACGCTCGCCTTCGGGGGTCTGCTGCTGCTCGGCGGCCGGATCGCCGACTACCTCGGGCGCAAGAAGATGTTCATCGTCAGCCTGCTCGGTTTCGCGGCGGCCTCGGCCCTCGGCGGGCTCTCCCAGGACGGCGCCATGCTCTTCGGCGCACGGGCCCTGCAGGGTGCCTTCGCCGCCGTCATGGCGCCGGCGGCTCTGTCGCTGATCACCGTCACCTTCACCGAGGCGCGCGAGCGCGCCCGCGCCTTCGGCGTCTACGGCGCGATCGCCGGGGGCGGCGCGGCGATCGGGCTGATCCTCGGCGGGGTGCTGACCTCCTATGCGAGCTGGCGCTGGACGCTGCTGATCAACGCGCCCATCGCGGCGGTGACCGCCGTCCTGGCGAGCCGTGAGGTGCGCGAGAGCAAGGCCGAGCACCGCGGCGGCTACGACGTCCCCGGCGCGCTCAGCGTCACGCTCGGTCTCCTCGCCCTCGTCTACGGCTTCACCCGCGCCGAGACCGACGGCTGGTCCGCGTCGATCACGATCGGGCTGATCGCCGCGGCGGCTGTCATGCTGGCGATCTTCGTCGCCGTCGAGCTGCGCTCGGCGCACCCCCTGTTGCCGATGCGGGTGATCCTCGACCGCAACCGCGGGGGCGCCTTCCTGGCCTCGATGCTCGTCGGGATCGCGCTGTTCGGCGTCTTTCTGTTCCTCACGTACTACCTGCAGGGCACGCTCGGCTACTCGCCGCTGAAGAGCGGCTTCGCCTTCCTTCCCTTCTCCGGCGGCATCGTGATCGGCGCCGGCCTGGCGAGCCGCCTCCTGCCGCGCTTTGGCCCGCGGGGGATCGTGGCGATCGGCATCGCCATGGCGGCGCTCGGGCTCGGTTGGTTCACCCAGGTCGGCGTGCACACCGGCTACGCCGCCCACGTCCTGCCGGCGGAGATCGTCGTCAGCATCGGTATGGGCCTTGCCTTCGTGCCCCTTTCGAGCACCGCCCTCGTCGGTGTCGCCCCGAACGACGCCGGGGTGGCGAGCGCGCTCGTCAACACGACCCAGCAGGTCGGCGGGTCGCTCGGGACCGCGCTTTTGAACACGATCGCGGCCTCGGCGACCGCCACCTATCTCGTCGCCCACGGCCGTTCGGCCGTCGCGGCCGGGCTGGTGCATGGCTACACGACCGCCTTCACCTACAGCGCGGTCATCATCGGCCTCGCGGTCGTCACGACGGTCGCCCTCGTGCGCGCCGGCCGCCACGAGGTCCCGGCCGAGCCGTTCGCGCTCGGGGGCTGAGCGCCCCGACACGCACCGCCGCGGCCGCTCGCCGGCGCGCGTCGTTCGCCGCGCCCGTGCGGGCGCCTGCGGGACGCGCCGACAGGGCGGTCGCGGTCGCGTGTCCCGCGCCGTCCCCGGCCTCTCGGCCCGGCGCGCCGGTCGCGGGCCACGGCCGGTCGCGTCGCCGAGGTCGGGGGTGACGTGCCGGGCTCCCCGTCGGCTCGGGGCCCGGTCCCCGCAGGGGCCGGAAGACCGGCTGTGCCGCCGACCCGGTGCGGTGAGGGGTTCGCGCCCGCGCACCTCGGGCCCGCGGCCTGGGGAGGGTCGGATCCCGAGCGGTCGCCCACCTCGACGCCGCGCCGGCGCACCCTCCTTGCGCCCTGCGGCGACGGATCCGCTACAGGGGGCCAAAGGCCGGGATCGAGGCGGCGCGCTGCCAAGGAACCGCCGGGGAGAAGGCCCGGCGGAGGACCCGGCTCCCCACGAGCAACCGGCGGGCCACAGCTCCGCCCGACCGGCGCAGCGGCGCCCCGGGCGGCAGGTTGGCGTCGAGGACCGCGACGACCACCTCGCGCCCGGACGCGCCAGGCGGGCGAACCCGTGCACGGGATCGCCTCCCCGGCGCTCCCCGGTCCCGGCGCGCCCCGGTCCGGCCGCGCGCTGCGCAATGCTCGCCAACGCGGTGCACCTCACGAGGGGGGCCGTTCGGGCGTTACCCTCACCCGGATGGTGAGCGAGCCCGCGGTCCCCGAGCGCCTGCGCGCGGTCGTCGAGGAGGTGTCGCCTCTCGCCGCCGCCTTCGGCGCGAAGGGACACCGCCTCTACCTCGTCGGGGGGAGCGTGCGCGACGCGCTCGTCGGCCGTCCGGGGGGCAGCGAGGGCGTCGCGCCGGACGCGGATCTCGACTTCACCACCGACGCGCGACCCGAGCAGATCGAGGCGGTCGTGCGCCCCCTCGCCGAGGCGGTCTGGACCCAGGGCAAGGCCTTCGGGACGATCGGCTGCCTCGTCGGCGGCCGGCGCTACGAGATCACGACCCACCGGGCCGAGGCCTACGCCCCCGACTCGCGCAAGCCCGAGGTCGCCTTCGGCGACGACATCAATGAGGACCTCGCACGCCGCGACTTCACGGTCAACGCGATGGCGCTCAAGCTTCCCGAGCTCGAGCTCCTCGACCCCCACGACGGTCTCGGCGACCTCGCGCGCCGGCGGCTGCGCACGCCCTTGTCGCCGGAGGTCTCCTTCGCGGACGACCCGCTGCGGATGCTGCGCGCGGCACGCTTTGTCGCCGGCTACGCGCTGGAGCCGGACCCGGCGCTCGTGCGCGCCGCCGAGCAGATGGCGAGCCGGATCGTGATCGTCTCGGCCGAGCGGATCCGCGACGAGCTCGACAAGCTCCTCGTGCTCCCCGACCCCGCGGCCGGGCTGTGGTTCGTCGTGAGGACGGGGCTCGCCGCGCACTTCCTCCCCGAGCTTCCCGCGCTCCAGCTGGAACAGGACCCGATCCACCGTCACAAGGACGTGCTCGCCCACACCATCGCGGTCGTCGGCAAGACGCGCCCGGACAAGGTGCTGCGACTGGCCGCCCTGTTGCACGACATCGGCAAGCCGCGCACGCGCGCCTACGGTCCCGAGGGGGTCTCCTTCCACCACCACGACGTCGTCGGCGCGCGCCTCGCCCGCGCGCGCCTCGAGGCCCTGCGCTACCCGAGCGCCGAGATCGACGCCGTCGCGCGCCTGATCGAGCTGCACCTGCGCTTCCACACCTACCGCCTCGGCTGGACGGACTCGGCGGTCCGCCGCTACGCGCGCGACGCGGGGGAGCTGCTCGATCCGCTCAACGCGCTGACGCGGGCGGACTGCACGACGCGCAACGTCCACAAGGCCCGCCAGCTCGAGCGGAGAATGGACGAGCTCGAGGAGCGCCTCGCCGTACTGCGCGAGCAGGAGGAGCTGAGCGCGATCCGCCCCGAGCTCGACGGCAACGACGTGATGGTCGAGCTCGGCCTTCGGCCCGGTCCGATGGTCGGCCGGGCGCTCGCGTTCCTGCTCGAGATCCGCCTCGAGGAGGGCCTGATCGGCACCGATGAGGCGCGCCGCCGGCTGCACGGGTGGTGGGAGGCACAGCCCGAGGCCTGAGGCCCCGGACGCGCCAGACCGCCGCACCCGCCATGGGGCGCGGGTGGCGGTCTGGCGGGGTTGGGCTGCGGGCTACGCGCCGGCCGCGAAGCGCTCGACGAGGTCGCGTGCCTCGTCGTCGTGGTACTGCACGGGCGGCGACTTCATGAAGTAGGCGCACGGACCGGACAGCGGGCCGCCGATGCCCCGATCGAGGCCGAGCTTGGCACAGCGCAGAGCGTCGATGATGACCCCGGCGGAGTTCGGGGAGTCCCAGACCTCGAGCTTGAGCTCGATGTTGAGGGGCACGTCGCCGAAGTTGCGGCCCTCGAGGCGGATGTAGGCCCACTTGCGGTCCTCGAGCCAGGCGACGTGGTCCGAGGGCCCGATGTGGACGGACTCCGCGGCGATCTGGCGGTCGATCTGGCTCGTGACGGCGCGGGTCTTGGAGACCTTCTTCGACTCGAGGCGGTCGCGCTCGAGCATGTTGCGGAAGTCCATGTTCCCGCCGACGTTGAGCTGGTAGGTGCGGTCGAGCACGCTGCCGCGGTCCTCGAACAGGCGCGCGAGCATCCGGTGCACGATCGTCGCCCCGACCTGGCTCTTGATGTCGTCACCGACGATGGGGACCCCGGCGGCGCGGAAGCGCTCGGCCCACTCGGGGTCGCTCGCGATGAAGACGGGGATCGCGTTGACGAAGGCGACGCCCGCTTCGAGCGCGGCGGTCGCGTAGTGCTTCTGGGCCTCCTCCGAGCCGACGGGGAGGTAGGAGACGAGCACCTCGGCGCCGCTGCGGCGCAGCGCCTCGGCGACGTCGACCGGCTCGGCCGGGGACTCCTCGAGGACCTCGCGGTAGTACCGGCCGAGCCCGTCGAAGGTCGGGCCGCGCTGCACGGTGACACCGAGCTCGGGCACGTCCGCGAAGCGGATCGTGTTGTTCTTGCCCGCCGCGATCGCCTTGGAGAGGTCGAGGCCGACCTTGGTGGCGTCGACGTCGAAGGCCGCGACGAAGTCGATGTCGCCGACGTGGTAGCCGCCGAGCACGACGTGCATGAGTCCGGGGACGCGGACGTCCGGGTCGGCCGAGCGGTAGTACTCGACGCCCTGGACGAGTGAGCTGGCGCAGTTGCCCACGCCCGCGATGGCGACCTTGATCCTGCGCGAAGCGCTCATGTGCTGAGGGTCCTTCCTGTCCTGTTGCGAGGGCTGGTCCGCTCGCCGCCGGCGGCGGTGAGCGCGCGCTGCTCGGTCTCGAGGAGCTCCTCGACCCACTCGAGGTCGAGGAGGGCGAGGTCCCGGGCGTGCCCGGCGATCGCCCGCTCGTAGGCATCGAGCGGGCGCGTCGGCGCGTCGAGCGAGCGGGCGGCGCGCTGCGCCCGCTCGGCGAGCTGGAGCCGGCGGCGCTCGAGGAGGCGGACGCGCGCCGGGGGGCTCAGGTGGCGGGCGAAGGCGAGGCGGAGCGAGAAGCTGCGGGCGTCCTCGCCCGCACCGTCGCCCGCCTCGAGCAGCTGCTCGAACAGCTCTTCGCCGCGGGCGGTGATCTCGTAGACCTTGCGGGCCCGCGTCCCGTGCCCACCGAGCTTGGCCGCGGCCTTGGCGGTCGCACGGCGCGCGACGAGCGCCGCGCGCTCACCGCCGAGCGAGCCCGTGAAGGGCAGGTACGCAAGCTCGGCCGCGTCACCCGGCGCGGCGAGCGCGCGGACGGCGCCGGAGGCCTCGAGGCGCGCGAGCGCGGGGTAGAGCGAGCCGAAGGAGAGGTTCGCGAGCAGCCCGACGTCCTCGCGCAGCCTCTTACGGAGGTCGTAGCCGTGCATCGGCCGCTCTTTCAGCAGGCCGAGCAGCGCGAGTTCGAGCACGGGCAGGATCATAGGCGATGTATCGAGGCGATATGTCACGCCACCCCGATCGCAACCGCGGCCCGGCGCGCGCCGGCGCGGGGAGTGGCGAGACGGCCGCCGCGGGCGGCAGGTAGCCTGCCTGCGATGACGAGCGGACCGCTCTTCTCGGCCGGGAGACTCCCGCTGAACGGACTCGGGCAGATCGAGTACCGGCTCGCGCGCGACTCGATCGTGCGGGAGCACCGTCGGGGCCGCCTGTCGCGCCTCGACATCTGCGACGCCCAGCCCGAGCTGCTGCGCGTCGCCCGCCACCTCGGGCGGCCCACGCAGGAGACGTGCCCGATCTGCGGGGACGAGCCGCTCGTCCACGTGTACTTCGCGTTCGGCCCCCGCCTGCCCGCGAGCGGGCGGGCGCTCGAGACCGAGCGCGAGCTGCGCGCGCTCGCCCGCGCGCGCCAGGATGTCGCCTTCTACGTCGTCGAGGTCTGCACGGGGTGCAACTGGAACCACCTCGTGCGGATGTTCAACGGCTCGGGCGCCCTCAAGCGGCCCCGGGCCTGACGGCACACCTCACCGGGCAACGCGGGCCGCGGGCGGCGCGACGCGCTCGCCGGCCACGAAGACCACCTCGACCTCGAGATCGGCGTCGAGCACGACGAGGTCGGCGAGTGTGTCGACGGCGATCGTCCCGAGGCCGGATGCCCGGTTGAGGAGGGTGGCTGGAAGGGTGCTCGCCGCGGCGCTCGCCTGCGCGAGCGGGAGTCTTGCGCGCACCGCGTGACGCAGCGCCGCGGCGCTGGTGACGGTGCTGCCCGCGATGGTCGGGGTGCCCTCGCTAGGCGCGCCCGGCGCCACCTCGACCTCGACGGGGCCGAGGCGGGACCGCCCCTCCGCAGTTCCCGCCGCGGCGACCGCGGCGGTCACGAGGGCACGGCGTCTCGGTGCCGCGGCGAACGCGAGCCGGGCCGTCGCGTCCGCGAGGTGGTGGCCGTCGACGATGAGCGCGCAGGCGACCTCTTCGCGCTCGAGCGCCGCGCCGGCGATGCCGGGCCCGCGGTGCTGCAAGGGCCGCATCGCGTTGAACAGGTGCGTCGCGACCGTGGCGCCGGCGTCGATGGCCGTCTGCGCCCTTGCGTCGTCGGCATCGGAGTGCCCGATCGCCGCGATGACCCCGACGTCGACGAGCCGGCGGACGCGGTCGATCGCGCCAGGGAGCTCGGGCGCGAGCGTCACCATGCGGACCTGTCCACGTCCGGCGTCGAGCAGGCGCTCGAGCAGGGCCCGCTCGGGTGGGCGCAGCGAGCGCGGGTCGTGCGCTCCGCAGCGGCCCGGGGCGAGGAAGGGGTCCTCCAGATGGATGCCCTCGACCACGCCGTCCTCGGCGAGGGAGGCGAGGGCGTCGACGAGCGCGTCGACGGGCGTGCTGACCAGGCTCGCGGGGCTGCGGGTCGTTCCGCCCCGGCGGTGAAAGGTGCGGGCGCGGGGCACCGCGGCGGGGGCGCCCTGCACGAAGCTCGCGCCGCCCCCGTGCACGTGGAGGTCGATGAAACCGGGCACGACGGTGCACCCGGTGAGAACCAGGTGCTCCTCGCCCTCGGCGGGGCGCGCCGGCGTCCCGGCGCCGACCCCGGTGATCCGCTGGCCCCGAATCTGCACCCACCCCCGCGACACGGTCGCGTCCGGGGTCAGGACCCCCCAGCCGCTCAGCAGCACATGGGTGTCTGCGTGCAAGAGCTGCCCGTGGCGTGCGGACTGGTCACGTTCGGGTCACCTTCGTCAGCCCGGCGGGCGAGTCGGGGTCGAGCCCGCGGGCGAGCGCGACGCCGACGGCGACCTGCTGGCCCCGGATCGCGTGCGGGATCGCCGCGAGCGACTCGGGGAACGCGGGCAGCGCGAGCGGTGCGAGCGCAAGGCCCGAAAGGCCGTTGCCGACGCCGACGACCGTCGCGCCCTTCTCCGTGAGGCGTGCGATGAGCGCCAATGCGTCGGAGCGCGTCGGTCCGGTTCCGACGTGGCAGACAGCGGCCGTCCGGTGGTCGACCGCGGCGATCGGTCCGTGCAGGAAGTCGAGGTCCGCGTAGCCGTCCACCGGGGACAGCGCCGTCTCGCGCATCTTGAGGGCGGACTCGAGCGCCGCGCAGTAGAGGTAGCCGCCGCCGAGGTGGACGCTGGACCCTGCCGACCCGAGCTGTGCGACCGCCCGATCGAGGCCCCCGCGATCCTCAAGCAGCGCGGCGACGGCGTCGGGAATCCCCTCGAGGGTGCCCGCGGGCCACGGCGCGGCGCCGAGGACCTCGGCGAGCAGCGCGAGCGCAAGGAGCGTCGTCGTATAGGTCTTGGTCGCCGGCACGGCCCGCTCGACGCCGGCGCCGAGGCTGACGACGGCGTCCGCCGCCTCCGCAAGGGGCGAGGCCGGGTCGTTGGTGAGCGCGACCGTGAAGGCCCCGAGGACAGCCGTGCGGGCGACGACCTCGGCGATCTCGGGGGTCGCCCCGGACTGGCTGATGCCGACGACGAGCCAGCCGGCGAGGTCCGTCGCGCAGCCATAGCGCGTGAACAGGCTGTTCGCCGACAGTGCGGCCGGCCGGCCGGTCGCGGCCTCGAGGACGTAGCGGCCATAGGTCGCCGCGTTGTCCGACGAGCCCCGCGCGACGAGCAGCACGCCCGCGAGCGGCGCCCTTCGGCGCGCCGCGAGGGCCTGCGCGATCTCCCCGCGGCGCGCGAGCAGCCCGGCCAGGGCATCGGGCTGCTCGGCCATGTCCTGTGCGAGCGCGGTCCCGGGGTGTCGAGTGGTCATCTTGTCGCCCTTTCTCGATGCTCCGGCGGCGCCGGCTCCGCCGGGCGCGCGCCTGGGTCGTAGCCCTCTCGCTGGCGCGTGGCACCCGCCACGGGGTGCCCGCCGGCCTCCAAGCCGACGAGAGCGGCACCGACGGCGGCGGCGCGGGTGCCGAGCGCGGCCAGGGACAGTTCGGGGCGCACGGGGCCGCGCACTTCGGCATTGAGGGCCGCAAAGACCCCGTCCCAGAACAGCGCGGGGTCGAGCGCCGCCATCCCACCGCCGAAGACCACCTTGTCGGGGTCGACGACGTTGACGAGCCCGCCCACGCCGCGCCCGAACACCCGGGCGGCGCTGGCGAGCACCCCGCGCGCCGGCGTCTCGCCCGCCGCTGCGCGCTCGGCGACGATGCGCAGATCCTGGCCGGGCCTGCCACCGGTCGCCGCAGCGTACGCCGCGGCGATCGCGGGGCCCGAGGCGTAGGCCTCGAGATGCCCAACGCGTCCACAGGCACAGCGCGGCGCGCCGGGCTCGAGGTCGACCACGATGTGGCCGAGGTCACCCGCGAAGCCGTGCGCGCCGAGGACGAGCGCGCCGTCCCGGGTGAGCGCCCCGCCGATCCCGGTGCCGGCCGCGACGTACAGGGCGCAGGCGGCGCCGACGCCCGCGCCGAGACGCTGCTCGGCGAGCGCCATGCCCTGGACGTCGTTGAGGACCTTGACGGCGAGCCCCGTCCCTGACGCGAGCTGCTCGCCGGCGTGCCAGCCGGCGAGGCCCGCCAGGGTGTCGGTGACCGCCACCAGGACGCCGCGCTCGGGATCGACGATGCCTGCGGAGACAAGGCCAACTCCTTGCACCTCGAGCCCACGCGCCGCGGCCAGTCGCCCGAGGTCGGCGACGAGTCCGAAGATGTCGGACGCCACCGCGTCGACGCCGCGCGCGGCGGCGGTCGGGATCTCGGCGTCAGCGACGCAAGCGCCGTCTGCGGAGAGCAGCACCGCCGCGACCTTGGTGCCCCCGAGGTCGACGCCGATCGCCGCCGCATCGGTCCCCTCTAGATGCGCCACAAGTTGACCTCGATGCTGTAACGATCGCCGCGGTAGAGGGACTTCGCGTACTCCACCCGACGTCCGCGTTCGTCGAAGGTGACTCGGGTGGTGAGCAGCGCCGGTGACAGCGGGGGGACGTCGAGGAGAGCGGCCTCCTCGCGGGAGAGCACCGTCGGTCTGAGTTGCTGCTCCGCACGAACGACCCGGACGCCGGCGTGCGTGTGCAGCAGCTCGTAGAGGGAGGACTTCTCGTGCAATTTGGTGACGACGTCCCCGGCAATTTCAACGGGGAGATGCGTGTCCTCGAGGCACATCGGCTCGCTGTTCGCCAGTCGCAGCCGCGTGAGGTGCACGACCTCCTCGGCCGGGCTCAGTTGGAGCTGCTGGCCGACGGCCGCACCGGCGACCTCCCGACCGACGGCGAGGATGCGAGAGCTCGCGACAAGACCGCGTGCGGCCATGTCCTCGCTGAAGGAGGAGAGCGTCATCTCTTTGCGGACCACCGGCTCGGCGACGAAGGTCCCTGCGCCGTGCACGCGGTAGACCCGCCCGCGTTGGACGAGATCGGCGAGGGCGTGGCGGACGGTCACGCGGCTCACCTCGAAGCGGTCCATGAGCTCACGTTCGGACGGCAGGGGCTCGTGCGCCTGCATGCCGGAGTCCAACAGGCGGGTGAGCGCGTGGCGGAGCTCCTCGTGCTTGGTCGTCCTGTGCCGGCTCGGCGCCGTGCTCGGTCCGAGGTCCCCGTGTCCGCGTCGGCGCGCCCGTCGGTCACCCGCCGTCACGGCCCGCTCCGAGCGCCGCGGCGAAAAGGGCGGTGCGTGCCCGCGGGTCGGTGATCGCGCCGCCCACCACGATGAACAGCGCCCCGGCGTCGAGCGCGGCGCGGCCCTGTCCCGGCGTCGAGATGCGGCCCTCGGCGACGGTGCGGACCCCGCGTGTTGCGAGCGCCTCGACGAGCGCGAGGTCGGGACCGGGCCGGGGGGGCGAGTCGGCGGTGTAGCCCGAGAGCGTCGTTCCGACGAGGTCCGCGCCGGCAGCCTGCGCAGCCAGGCCCTCCTCGAGGGTCGAGACGTCGGCGAGGATCAGATTGGCGACGGCCGCGCGCACGGCGCGGACGTGGGCCGCCAGCCGGTCGCCGTGCAACTCGCGGGTGGCCTCGATGGCGATGATCTGCGCGCCGGCCGCCGCGAGGGCGGCGGCGTCCTCGACCGAGGGGGTGATCGCGGGGCGGCCGTTGGCGAGGGATCGCCTGCTGGACCACCGCTTCTGCAGGCCGATGACCGGGAGCGCGCTGACCGTGCGAGCGACGGTGACCCCGTCGGTCCCGTTCACGCGCAACCCCGACGCCCCGCCCTGGTCCGCGCAGCGGCAGAGGGCGGCGATGGAGGATGCCTCGGCGAGGGGATGGCCGGGGGGCGCCTGGCAGGAGACGACGAGCCTCGCCTCGAGTTGGCGCAGAAGGTCGCCCCCGCCCTGGATTGGCGTCGCCGCGCTCACGCGGTCACCGCCCCGCCCCCGTCGCCGCGTCCCGCATGGCGGGAGAGCCGACCTCGATGACGCACACCGGTCTCGCCACCTCCTGCGTCCCCGCGCCCGGGCGACGCGAACTGGTCACTACCAGTGCTATCGATCTACCGCAGGTCTCACCGGATGTCAATCCGAGAGCTGTAACCGGCTTCGCCTGCCCTTCAGGGGGGACACGATGTGGTAGGAACCAGAAGAGCCGTCCGAGGGGCGCGTCCGCCCTTTCGCCGTCCTGGCGGCACGGCTCGGACGCACGGCTTCACGGGCGTGGTTTCCCACCCCAGAGCACGGACGCGGCCGCGGCGCTTCGAGCTCTGCGGAGCGACGCGAGCGTCGAAGTGTCCCCGCTTCGGGCGCCGATCCAGGATCACGAACGCCAGGGCCCCCGGCGCGCTCGCATCGACGCCGGAAAGGCGAAAGCGGCGCGTTCTCATCTCGTCTTTGGCGGCAAACCGTGCGTCGCAGCACGTGAGCGACGTGTGTGTCGTGCCTCTCAGGGTTGTTTCTCGGTTCTTCCTCGGGACGGGGCGAACCGGCCGGGTCCGCCACGTTGTCGGGGGGCGTCGGGCCCGCGCCCCGCGGCCGCGGCTCGAGCCGGCGGCAGGCGCACCACAAGGCGCGCGCCGCCAACTTGGCCGGTCTCGGCGACGACCCGGCCGCCGTGGACCTCGACGATGCGGCGGACGATCGCGAGACCGAGCCCCGACCCCGGGACGCGGTGGCCGCCCGTGCCACGGAAGAAGCGGTCGAAGACATGGGGCGCGTCAGCCGGATCGATGCCCGGGCCCTGGTCGGAGACGGCGAGGGTGACGACAGGGCCGTCGGAGACGTGGACGGTCACGACCCCGTTCGGGGGGCTCCACTTCGCGGCGTTGTCGACAAGGTTCGCGACGACGCGCTCGAGGTCGGCCGGGACACCGCGGACGAACGCGGGCCCGAGGTCCTGCTCGATTCGGACCCCGCGGTGCAGGCGGCGCATCTCGGTGAGGACGTCGTCGACCACGACGTCGAGAGCGACGAGGACCGGGGCGCGCTCGGCGGTCTCCGGGGCCTCCAGGCGGGCGAGCTCGATGAGATCGCCGACAAGGTGGGCGAGCCCGTCGAACTGAGCGGTGACGTCCTCGACGAGCTGGCGGCGGGTCTGCGCGTCCATGGGGGCGCGACCGGTGAGGATCTCCACATTGGTCCGCAGGCTCGTGAGCGGCGTGCGCAGCTCGTGTGAGGCATCGGCGACCAGCTGGCGCTGGGCGCGCTGCGCGCCCTGGAGCGCCGCGAGGAGGGCGTTGACGCTCGACGCGAGGCGGCTCAGCTCGTCGCGACCCTCGACGGGGATCCGCCGCGAGAGGTCGGTCGTCGCGGCGAGCTCCTCCGCCGCGCCCGTCAGTCGTCTGACGGGGGCGAGCGCGATTCCCGCCACCGCCGCGCCGAGGCCGAGGGCGAGGAGGATCCCCGCGCCCGCCGTGACGCCGAGGACGGCTGCGAGGCGGCCGAGCTCGGCGTCGACGCCCGCCACCGGCTCGGCGACCTCGAGGGCGAGCCCCCGGCCGAAACCGGTGACGAGCAGGCGCACCGGCGTCCCCCCGACCACCGCGCTCGAGAGAGACGGGCGCTGCCGTCCCGCGGCCAGCGCGTCCGCCGGCGCGCTCGGCAGTGCGAGCGCAGTGCGCGTGCGCGCGAGCACGATCCCGTCGGCGGCGACGACCTGGTCGACCGGACCGGGCACGACCGTGGTCGGCGGGTGGAAGAGCTCGGCCAGCGCGGCGGCGAGACCCTTGTGGAGGCGCTGGCTTTCGAGGTTTGCCGCCACCGCGCCGAGGCGTGAGTCAATCCCGCTCACGAGGTCGTGGCGCACCACGAGGTAGGCGCTCGCCGAGACGAGCAGGACGGCGATGGCGACGGCGCTCGCCGCGATCAGCGCGATGCGCGAGCGGACCTCGATGCGCGCCGGGCCGCGCCCGCGCCCGAGCCAGCCACCGCGGACCCGGCGCGGACCCGGCGCGGGCCCCGTCACCGGCGCAGGACGTAGCCGACGCCCCGGACGGTCTGGATCAGGCGGTCCTCACCGGCGGCTTCGGTCTTGCGTCGCAGATAGCCGACGTAGACGTCGAGCGAGTTGGAGGTGGGGCCGAAGTCGTATCCCCAGACGGCCGCGGAGATCACCTCGCGGGTGAGGACCTGGCCGGGGTGGCGGAGGAAGAGCTCGAGGAGGAGGAATTCGGTCCGCGTGAGCTCGATCGGTCGCCCGCTGCGCTGGACGAGGCGGGTCGTGGGCTCCAGTGCGAGGTCGCCGAAGCGCAGGACCGTTCCCGTCTCCCCCGGGCCCGCGCGCCGCAGCAGCGCCCGGACCCGGGCGAGCAGCTCCTCGAGCGCGAACGGCTTCACGAGGTAGTCGTCGGCGCCGGCGTCGAGGCCCGCGACGCGGTCCTCGACCGCGTCGCGGGCCGTCAGCATGAGCACCGGCGTCCTGTCGCCCGCCTCGCGCAGGCGGCGGCAGACCTCGAGGCCGTCGAGGCCCGCCATTGCGACGTCGAGCACGACCGCGTCGGGCGCCTCGGTGGCGAGCCGGCGGAGCGCGTCGGCCCCGTCGGGCGCCACCTCGGTGCTGTAGCCGTGGAGGATCAGCGCCCGGGAGAGCGCGCGCCGGACGTCGTCCTCGTCGTCCACCACCAGGATCCGTGGGCGGCGCTCACCCATTGGCGTTCGTTCCCGCGTGTGCCGGTGCTCTGTGCCGGGACCGTTGAAGCCTAGCGGTGCCGTCCGTCAGGAGCCCGTGTAGCCGCCCGAGGCCAGACCGACGAGGCTCTGGTTGTAGGAGGCGTGTGCGAGCGCGATCTCGGCGTTCAGGAGCTGGCGGTTCGCGTGCAGGAAGACGGAGACGTCACGGGGGAAGTCCCGGGGCGTCTGGGCGAGCACGGTGAGCGACACCCGGGACGCGAGCGCCGACGCGCGATCGACCGCGACGACAAAGGCTTGGTCGCGGGCCGTCGCGGCGCGGTAGCCGACCTGGCCGACGAGGTTCTCGACCGCCGACTGGAGCGCGGGCTCGTCGGCCTGGAGCGTCTGCACCTGGCTCTGGACGGCGTCCGCCTCGATGACCTCGAAGACCTGGGGCGTGAGGACCGCATAGACGCGGTTGTCCCGGATCATCGTCACGCGAGCCGCGCGCAACTCGGCGAGCGTCGTGTCGGTGGGCACCTGTGCCGCCAGCGTGGTCATGCTCGTCGTCGCCGCGGCGAGGCGCGCCGCGAGGGTGCTGGCGTCCCCCGTGGTGAGCGTGGTCGCCTTCGTGACGTCCGCGGACAGCTGGCGGAGCTGGTCGAGGCGGGCGCTGAGCTGGTGTTCGAGATTCTGCTGGGCCGTCGCGAATCCCTCCGGCGTCACCGAGGCCGCCGCGACCGCAGGGGTCGCAAGGGCTGCGGCGGCAACGAGCGCGGTGGTGGCCGCGACGGTGCGGAGACGGGTCGTCGCACGCATGGGTCGTCCTTTCCGCTTCTTCTTGGCTGGCACGGCCAGCGGGTCACCCCCCCTGGGGGCCCGGTGACCAAGAAAGCAGGCGAACATGAAAGGGCGGTGAGATGAAGGCAAAGCCTCGCGAAGAAAACCGGGCGCCAGTCGGCCCACGCCTCACGCGCCACGGCCCCGACGCGGTCGCGCCGCGGGTCGGGGCGGCGCCCGTGCCCGGGACGCGAGCGCCACGGGAGTCACAGCCCCGTGCGACGATGGCCGCAGGTCCCGTGCTCTGGGATCTGGGAACGCCGACGTCGTCTATCATCTGATGGTTATCGACCCCTGCCCCGGTCGCACCGGGGCCCCGAGCGCAGTGCGCCGGGTCCAGAGGAGGTGAGCCGCTTGCGGCCCTATGAAATCGTCGTGATCTTCGACGCCAGCCTCGAGGAGAACGACATCCGGAGCTTCATCGACCGGGTGGTCGAGCACATCCGCAGCCGCGGGGGCGTGCCCGGCCGCATCGACCGGTGGGGGCGTCGGGCCTTCGCCTACGAGCTCAAGCACCGCAGCGAGGGCTACTACGTCTTCGTCGAGGCGGTCGCCGAGCCCGCGGTCGTGCTCGAGGTCGACCGGATGCTCTCCCTTTCCGATGAGGTGCTCCGCCACCGGGTCATCCGCCAGCCGGACCACGCCGCCGGGCGCGGCCGGGTGTCGGCTTCTCAGCCCGAGGCGGCGGCCAGCGCGCCTGGCCAGTAAGCGAAGGAGACGAGCGAGATGTCCAATGGCAACACCGTCGTGATCGTGGGCAATGTCACCCGTGACCCCGAGCTCCGCTTCACCCCGAGCGGGCAGGCGACCGCGACCTTCGGGCTCGCGGTCAACCGCCGGTGGCAGAACCGCCAGACCCAGGAGTGGGAGGAGGCGACCTCGTTCTTCGACGTCGTGTGCTGGCGTGAGATGGCGGAGAACGTGAGCGAGTCCCTCTCGCGGGGGACCCGGGTCATCGTGAGCGGCCGTCTCGAGCAGCGCAGCTGGGAGACGCCCGAGGGCGAGCGCCGCTCGAAGATCGAGATCGTCGCCGACGAGCTCGGACCGAGCCTTCGGTGGGCGAGCGCGCAGGTCGTGAAGAACGAGCGTCGTGGCCCGGCTGGGGAGAACAGCCCGGCGCCGACGCGTGCGGCCGCCCCGGCACCGGCGGCCTACAGCGAGGACGAGGAGCCCTTCTGATGGCACGGAGCAACGACAGGGACCGCTCGAGCCGTCGGGCGCCGAAGGAAACGGCGCGGCGGACGAAGAAGAAGATCTGCATCTTCTGCAAGGACAGCATGGACTATGTCGACTACAAGGACGTGAACCTCCTGAAGAAGTTCATGTCCGACCGCGGCAAGATCCGCGCCCGTCGCGTCTCGGGCAACTGCGCGCAGCACCAGCGCGCCGTCGCCGTCGCGATCAAGACGGCCCGGGAGCTCGCGCTCCTGCCCTACACCCAGCGCACCACCTCCGAGCGGACCGGACCGCGCCCGGGCCGCGGCGGACGCGGGATGTCCGCAGGCCCCCGGCCCGAGGCCGCCGGCGCTGCACCGGAGGCCCCCGAGGAGGCCGAGGGCGACCTCGTCGCCGTGGCGGTCCGCGAGGACGGGGGTGAGCAGGAGTGACGACCAAGCTCGTCCTGCGCGCCGACGTCGGCGGGATCGGCAAGCGTGGAGACATCGTCGAGGTTGCCGACGGCTTCGCCCGCAACCACCTCATCCCCGGCGGGTTCGCGATCCGCGCGAACTCAGGCGTCGCCCAGCAGGCCAACGCGATGCGCCGCGCACGCGACGTGAAGGACGCGCGCGACCGCGAGGCGGCCGAGTCGGTCGCGACCAAGCTCGTCCCGCTCGTCATCTCGATTGCGGCACGCGCCGGGCGAGGAGGCCGGCTCTTCGGGTCGGTGACTCCCGGCGACGTCGTCGAGGCTGTCGCCAAGCAGTCGGGCATCGAGCTTGACCGGCACCGCTTCCTCAGCTTCGAGCCGATCAAGACCCTCGGCACCCACGAGGTCCGCGTCCGGCTCCATCCCGAGGTCGAGTTCGCGCTCACCGTCGAGGTGGTCGGCGGCTGACCGCCTCCGCCCGGTCGCCGGGCGCAGGGCAGAAGACCTGGCACCGCCGGCGGCCTTGCCGCCGGCGGTGGCGCGACCGGGCGTCGCCTCCGAAGGTGCCCGTCGCCGATGACACACCCCTCTGCGATCCTCGCGGCGTGGGCCACCTGAGCGAGGGACCGTCTTCCTCTGGTGGAGCCCGGCGCCTGCAGTGGCGCGCACGGCGTTTCCCACACCTTCGAGCAGGAAGGCCGCCCCGTCGTCCACCGGCGCCGCCCCGCCGTCCACAGAGAAGACCCAGCTTTGGCTTCTAGCGATCCAGAGGCGCGGGCCGCGAGGCTCGTGGGTGCCATGCTCCAGCCGCTCGACGATGCCCGCCGACGCGTGCGCAGCGCCCCTGAGGGCGCCACCGCACGCGTGCCCCCCCACAACCTCGAGGCCGAGGAGTCCCTCCTCGGCGCGATGCTGCTCTCGCGCGACGCCATCGCGATCGCGCTCGAGCGCTGCAGCGCAGCGGACTTCTACAAGCCCTCGCACGGGCAGATCTTCGAGGCGATCACCTCCCTGTACGCGTCCGGCGACCCGGCGGACGCTGTCACCGTCGCCGAGGAGCTGCGCCGTGCCGGCGTGATGGAGGAGGTCGGCGGGCCGGCCGCCCTCGTCGCTCTGCAGGCGAACACGCCGGCGATCACGAGCGCGGGGCGCTATGCCGAGATCGTCGAGGAGCATGCGCTGCTCCGGCGTCTCATCGGCGTCGCGGCCGAGATCTCCGAGCTCGGCTACAGCCTGCCCGACGACGTGACCGCCGCTGTCGACCGTGCCGAGGCGATGGTCTTCGAGGTCGCGCAGCGGCGCACCGCCGACTCGATCGCACCGCTGCAGGAGCTGCTCAGCCGGAGCCTCGACCGCCTCGAGGAGCTCTATGACCGTGGCGAGTCGATCACGGGGGTTCCGACCGGCTATCACGATCTCGACGAGCTGACGGCCGGACTGCAGCCCTCCAACCTCGTCGTCGTCGGCGCCCGTCCCTCGATGGGCAAGACCGCGTTCGCACTCGGCATCGGTGCCAACGCCGCGGCCGCCGGCACGCCGGTGCTCTTCTTCTCCCTCGAGATGAGCCATCTCGAGATCGCCCAGCGCGTGCTGTGCGCCGAGGCGCGCGTCGACGCCTCGCGGATGCGCAACGGGCGCCTGCACGAGGACGACTGGGGCAAGATCTCCCACGCGATCGGCCGCCTCGGCTCGGCGCCGCTGCACATCGACGACAACCCGAACGTCACGGTGATGGACATCCGCGCCAAGTCGCGGCGGATGAAGAGCCGTGACGGCCTCGGTCTCGTGGTCGTCGACTACCTCCAGCTGATGACCGGCCGCAACAGCGCGGAGAACCGCCAGGTCGAGATCTCCGAGATCAGCCGCGGCCTGAAGCTCCTCGCCCGCGAGCTCGAGATCCCCGTCGTCGCACTCAGCCAGCTCTCGCGCACCCTCGAGAGCCGCGCGGACAAGCGCCCGATGCTCGCGGACCTGCGCGAGAGCGGCGCCATCGAGCAGGACGCCGACGTCGTGATGTTCGTCTACCGCGACGAGGTCTACAACGCCGACTCGAGCGACCGCGGCACGGCGGAGATCCTCGTCGCCAAGCACCGCAACGGCCCGACCGGGATGGTCCAGCTGGCCTTCGTCGCCAACTACGCCCGCTTCGCCAACATGGCGCGGGTCTGAGCCGCCGAAGCGTCCGTGCCTCGGCCCTGGCGCCGCGCGCCGGCAACGCGCCGGCGCGGCACCGCCCTGATCGGCCTCGTCACGGCCGGTGTCCTGGCGGGCGCCTCCCCGAGCGGCGCGCGCGCTCCTTCCCCGGCGTCCACCCCCGCCCCACGTGTCGCCGCCGTCCAAGCCCGGGCCTGCGGGATCCGCGCCCGCTACCCGCAGAGCCTGGCCGTGCGCAGCGTGAGGATCCTGCACGGCCCGGTCGTCGTCGCGCCGGTCTGTTTTGGGCGGCGCGGTCCGTACCCGTTCCTGATCGACACGGGCGCCGCCCGCTCGCTCGTCACCCCCGCGCTCGCACACCGCCTCGGCCTGGTGGCGAGCGGGCCGAGCGGGTTTGCCGCGGGGCTGAAGTGCCGCGCGCGCGTCGTGCCGAGCGCGGTTGCCGCCTGGTCGCTCGGGGGTGCGGCCCTCGGCCCCGGCACCGTGCTCGTCGGTGCGCTGCCGCGCCTTCCCGTGCGGATCGACGGGATCGTCGGCTCGGATGAGCTGAGCCGCTTCGGCGAGATCGCAATCGACTACGCCCGAGGGCGTCTCGTCCTCGCCTCCTCCCCGCGCGCCGGCGCGCGCGGGGGGACGTCGGCGCGCCTGCGCGCCCGCGAGGTCCGCCTGCGCGCCCGGCTGTCTCTCGTCCGCGCCGGCCAGGCGGTGGTCGCCGAGGTGCGGGTGGACTTCGCCGGGCACGCCGCGGATCTCGTCGTCGACACCGGCGCGGCGCTCTCGGCGGTCTCGTCGTCGCTCGCGCGCCGGGCGTCGCTCGCGGCGGCGCCCGGCGACCTCGTGCTCGCCGCCTTCGGGTGCCCCGTGCGCGTCGCACAGGTCCGCAGCGGGCGGTGGTCGCTCGGGGGGGTCGTCCTCTCGAGCCGCACGCTCGCGGTCCTCCCCGCCGGCGGGATCGACGCGGCCGGCCTCCTCGGCGCGGACGTGCTCTCCTCGGCCGGCACCGCGATCGTCGACTACGCCGGGGGTCGGCTCCTCCTCGAGCGCTAGCCGCCCGACGGCCGCGACGCGCACCGCGTGGGTTGCGATCAATCGTGCACGGATTATTGCACACGCAAGTATCTGCGCTGGCTTTGAAAGCGTCAGGGGCGAGGCCTGCGGTCAGGGCGTTCCCCTCTGTCTTCCAGAGCGAAGGGCTCCCGACGCGCGAGCGCAGCGCGTGCCGGCGCTCCTGATTGCTCCGTAGCCGGAAAGTCCGCTGTTTTGGCCGCTGTTTCGATCCGTGATACCGAAGGCGTGGTATGAACCTTTGAGCGGGGTGATTAGACATCGCGACGTAACCCTCCTAACATGCCTTCATGGCTGTAGCACGAAACACACCCGCTGGCCGTCCGGGCCGGCGCAGGGAGACCCAGGGCGGCCGGGCGACGGCCCGCCCCTCGAGCGCGACGGCGGCGGGCGCGCCCGCCGGTCGCTCGCGTCCGATCGGACGTCCGCGTCGCGGCGAGCGGGGGGAGATCAGCACCCGGGAGCTCATCTTGCGGGCGGCGTCGGAGGCGTTCGCCGCGCGCGGCTACTGCGGGGTGAACCTCACCGACGTCGTCGAAGGTCTCGGCTACACCAAGGGCGCCCTCTACTTCTACTTCCCGACCAAGGAGGCGGTCGCCGCCGAGATCGTCGACCGCTACTTCGCCGCATTCGCCGCGCTCGGCAACGAGGTGCAAAAGGCCCCGACGACCCGCCTCGAGGCGCTGGTCGCGCTGAGCCGGCGCGCCGCCGACCTGCAGCGCAGCGACCCCGTCTGGCGGGCGGGCGCGCGCCTTGTCGGTGAGCGCAACCTCATCGACGCCGAGCTCCCCGAGCCCTTCGGCGAGTGGATGGAGCGTGCAGGCACCCTGCTGCGCGCCGCCAAGCGCCAGAAGGAGCTGCGCCCCGAGGTCGACCCACGCCAGGTCGCCCAGATGGTCGTCTCCTTCTTCCAGGGGGCCCACTTCGTGAGCGAGCACATCGGCGGCCGCCAGGATGCGCGCCAGCAACTCGACCACTTCTGGACGCTCGTCCTGCCGGGGATCACCGCCTAGCCGCGGATCGAAAGGCGCGCCCCGGGGCGGACCAACCCGTCGGTGCGCCGCTGCACGGCGTGTGCCGCCCGTCGGGCGCGTGGGCGCATAATGGTGGCAGTGACACGTGCCGGCGCACCACCGCCCAGCGCGCCGGCCGGGGCCGCGACCACAGCGGTCGTCCCCGCGCAGACACCGAGGGCCAAGCCGGCCGCCCTCGACCGCCGGGCCGGTCACCTCGCGCGCCGCCTGGTGCAGGGCGTCTCGCTGCTGTGGGCCGCGACGGTCTCCGAGGACGTGACCTCTGTCCAGTTCTGCGTGCTCAACGTGCTGGCGGGGTCGCCCGGTATCGACCAGCGGACCCTCGGCGAGCTCGCCTCGACCGACCGCTCGACGGTCGCCGAGGTCGTGGAGCGCCTCGCGCGCAAGGGCTACGTCGACTGCGTGCGGGACTCCGCGGACCGCCGGCGCAAGCTGCTACGGCTCTCGCCTGCGGGCGCCGAGGCGCACGCGGGCCTCGTCGAGCGCACCGCCGCGATGAACCGGATCCTGCTCGCCCCCCTCGACCTCGACGAGCAGGAGGTCTTCATCAAGCTCTTCCAGCGCCTCGTCGAGTCGCTCGAGCGCCTGCGCGCCCGGCCCTGAACGCGACGCGCCGGGTGCGCGTGGCCGTGGTGCGCGCCGTCACTCCGGCCCGACCGGGGCGGCGCCCCAACGCCGGCGCGGCGGGACCGGTTCCGCGGCGCGCCGGTGCACGGAGACCGTCGCCGATCCGGAGGGGCGCAGTGCCCGGTGACAGGATGTGCACAGCAGACTCTCAGCATGTGGGAGAATGATCGCGGCGTGGAGTCGAACGCGCACCGGATCCTCGTCGTCGACGACGAGGCGAACATCACCGACCTCGTCGCGACCGCGCTGCGCTACGAGGGCTTCGAGGTCGAGACCGCCGGCACGGGGCGCACGGCCCTCGACCAGGCCGTCTCCTGGCGCCCCCACCTGCTCGTCCTCGACGTCATGCTGCCCGACCTCGACGGCTTCGAGGTCGCCCGGCGACTGCGCCAGGAGGGCCGGCGGATCCCGATCCTGTTCCTCACCGCCCGGGACGCGACCGAGGACAAGGTGCGCGGCCTCACCCTCGGCGGGGACGACTACGTCACCAAGCCCTTCTCCCTCGAGGAACTGCTCGCCCGGGTCCGGGCGGTGCTGCGCCGGGTCGCCGACGCCGAGGTCTCCTCCAAGCTGGTCTTCGCGGACCTCGAGCTCGACGAGGAGACCCGTGAGGTCTTTCGGGGCGCACACCCCGTCGAGCTCACCCCGACCGAGTTCAAGCTGCTCCGCTACCTGATGATGAACCCGCGTCGCGTGCTGTCCAAGGCCCAGATCCTCGACCATGTCTGGGAGTACGACTTCGGCGGCGACGCCAACGTCGTCGAGACCTACATCAGCTACCTCCGCAAGAAGATCGACACCCTCGGGCCGCCGCTGATCCACACGCTGCGGGGTGCCGGCTACAGCCTGCGGGTCCCCGTCGGCGTGTAGGCCGAGATGCGCGTCCTGCGGCGTGCCGCGGTGGTTCTCGCGGCCCCCCGCGTCGGGCGGCGCCTGTCGCTGCGGGCGCGCCTGCTGCTCGGCCTGATCGGCATCGCGGCCGCGGGTCTGTTCGTCGCAGACCTCGCCATCTACTTCCCCGTGCGCGCCTACCTGCTGAACCAGGCGAACACCCAGCTCGTCTCCGCGGCGACGAACTCGGTCCGCCTCTTCGCGCGCTACCCCGGCGGGCCGGGGCCCGACGGCACCGCGAACGGCGGGGCCGGCTCGCGCCTGCCGCTCAACATCGCGATCGAGGTCGTCCAGACGAGCGGGCGCTACGTCGAGTCGCTGCCGTCGAGCTTCCGGCTGCTCGTCGACCAGCACACCCTCGCGACCGCCCGCATCGGCTCGACCTTCACGGTCCCCGGCAAGCTCTCGGGGGCGTCGGGCACCTATCTCGTCACCCCGCGCCCGGTGACGATGTGCCAGAGCGTCTTGGGGACCCTCGGCGCCTTCTGCCTCCCCGACACCTACTTCACCGCGGTCGCGCTCGTCGCGACCCCGCTGGACGGTCTGCAGGGAACCCTCGCGCGCCTGCTCGCGGCCGAGATCCTCGTCTCGGTCGCGGTGCTCGTCGCGCTCGTCTTCCTCGGCTACGGCGTCGTGCGCGTGGGCCTGCGCCCACTGCTCGACATCGAGGAGACCGCCGGGAAGATCGCGGCGGGCGACCTCTCCCGCCGGGTCGCGCGTGAGGACGAGACGACCGAGGTCGGCCGCCTCGGGCGTGCGCTGAACGCCATGCTCCAGACGATCGAGCACGGCTACCACGAGCGCGAGGCGTCCGAGGAGCGCCTGCGGCGCTTCCTCGCGGACGCCTCGCACGAGCTGCGCACGCCCGTCACCTCGATCAGGGGCTACGCGGAGCTGTTCCGACGCGGCGCGGCCGCCCATCCCGATGACGTCGCGCTCGCGATGCGCCGCATCGAGGAGGAGTCCCAGCGCATGGGCGGCCTCGTCGAGGACCTCCTCCTGCTCGCCCGCCTCGACCAGGGTCGCCCCCTGCGCCACGAGCGAGTCGACCTCGCGGCGCTCGCGATCGACGCGGCCGCCGACGCCCAGGTCGTCGCGCCCGAGCGCGAGATCACCGCCGACGCGCCCGCACCGGTCGTCGTCCTCGGCGACGAGGAGCGGCTCCGTCAGGTCGTCGCCAACCTCGTGCAGAACGCGCTGCGCCACACGCCCCCCGGGACGCCGGTCACCGTCGCGGTCGGCGCGAGCGGGGCGGTCGCGCGGCTCTCGGTGCGCGACGAGGGACCCGGGCTTCGCCCCGCGGACGCGGCGCGGGTCTTCGAGCGCTTCTTCCGCGCCGACCCCTCCCGCGCCCGGGGCAGCGGTGGCTCGGGGCTCGGCCTGTCCATCGTTGCCTCGATCGCACAGCGCCACGGCGGGCGGGCGAGGGTCGTAACGGCGCCGGGCGAGGGCGCCGACTTCATCGTCGAGCTCCCCCTCGCGCCGGCTGAGGACGCGCGCCTCTTGGACGGGTCCCCTCCGGGGGCGCCGACCCCCGCACCGCAGGAGAGCGCGCCGGCGGCGCGCTGAGCGCTAGTCGAGGTGCGCGGTGTCGTTGAAGCGCCGCAGCGTCCACCGGTCCCCGGCGACGACGAGGCCCGAGATCGAGGCGTTCTCGGCGCCGACGAACGCGAAGGGGGAGGAGCGCGTCGCGTGGGCGAGCACGGCGGCGATCGACACCGCGTGCGCGACGGCGACGACGCGCCCGTCGGGGTGGCGCCGGGCGATCCGCGAGATCGCCGCGACGACACGGGCGAACAGCGACGCGTTGGTCTCGGCGCCGGGGATGACGTCCCAGCGCTCCTCGGCGAAGATCCGCAGCGCGAGCGGATCGCGCTCGGTGATCTTCTGGCGGTAGAGGCCGCCCTCCCACTCGCCCATGTGGACCTCGATCAGGTCCTCCTCGACCAGGGGGGTGAGCGAGAGGCGCCGCAGGAGCGGCGCGGCGGTCTCGAGGGTGCGGCGCAGCGGGGTGACGTAGACGGCCTCGACGCCGGCCCCGGCGAGGCGCTCGGCGAGGCGCTCGGCCTGGGCACGGCCCTCGGGCGAGAGCTCGGGGTCCCCGCGTCCCGCCACGAGAGGGAACGGGCGCGCCGCGTCGGCGTGCGCGGACTCGCCGTGGCGGACGAGGAGGATCTCCGTCGCGCCCGGGGGGCGGCTGAAGCGGAGCTGGCGGTAGGTGCGGGGCGCGTGGGGCTCGGCGTCGCGCACGGCCGGAGACTACCGGTTCGGTGCGGAGGGAGGTGCCTGCTCGCGGCGAAGCGCCGCGACGAGGGCCTCGGGTTCTCTCGCGCCGACGACGAGCTCGTCGAACTCGCCGTCCGAGAGTCGCACCCTGACGCCGCGGGGCGTTTCGTGGTGGATCGCGGCGAAGACCTTGCGCCGGTCGGGGCCGATGCCGGTGTAGAAGGTCCCGACGGCCATCCAACCCGGGACGCGGGCGCCGGGGAGCTTCAGCGCCGGCACGGCGTCGAGAGCGTCGTCGACCAGCTCGACGGCCGTCACGGCCGAGGCGGCGATATGGACGTCGCCGTGGAGCGACTCGAGCTTCTCGACCGCGCTGAGCGAGCACACGAGCTCGTCGCCCACCCACGCCAGCTCCGCCATCGCCGACCTCCGCCGAGATGTTACGCGCCGGGAGGCGCCGGCGTGCCCTCCCGCTCGTCGTCGCGGGCCGCGGCCGTGAGGCGCCGGGCGAGCGTTGCTGCGGCGTCGGCGGGGTCGTCGGCCTCGGTCAGCGCGCGGACGACGACGATGCGGCGCGCACCGGCCGCGAGCACCGCGTCGAGGTTGCCGGCCGAGATGCCGCCGATCGCGAAGAAGGGCTTGCCCCCGACGTGCCGGGCCGCGTAGCGCACGAGCGCGAGGCCCGGCGCGGGGCGGCCGGGCTTGGTCGGGGTCGGCCAGCACGGCCCGACGCAGAAGTAGTCGCTCCCCACCTCCACGCGCGCGGCGTCGACCTGGTCCTCGTCGTGGGTCGAGCGGCCGATGAGGACGCCGTCGCCGAGGATGGCGCGCGCGACGCGCACGGGGAGGTCGTCCTGGCCGAGGTGGAGCACGTCGGGGAGCGCCGCCGCGGCGAGGTCCGCGCGGTCGTTGACGGCGAGCAGCGCGCCGTGGCGGCGGCAGGCTTCGGCGAGCACCTCGAGGGCGGCGAGCTGGGGGCGGGCCTCGAGTGTCTTGTCGCGCAGCTGGAGGATGTCGACGCCACCGGCGAGGACCGCCTCGGCGAAGTCAGCGAGGTCGCCCTGGGTGGCGCGGGCGTCGGTGCAGAGGTAGAGGCGCGCCTGCGCGAGCCGCGCGCGCCGGGCGCTGTCCTCGTCGGTCATCGTCGCCTATCCTGCCTTCTCGGCGCCTGGAGGAGCGGGCGGCCACGGGAGTCCGGTGCACCGGGCTGAGAGGGCGGCTGGGGCGGCCGCCGACCGGAGACCTGATCCGGGTAATGCCGGCGGAGGGAGAGGTGATGTCGACCGAGCGCGTGGACGTCGCCGTCGTGGGCGGCGGCCTTCTCGGGCTCGCCGTCGCGTGGCGGCTGAGCGCGCGAAAGATGACGGTCGCGGTGGTGGACGCCGCGCCAGGAAGCGGTGCCTCCCGGGTCGCGGCGGGCATGCTCGCCCCGGTGACCGAGGTCCACTACGGCGAGGAGCCCCTTCTCGCCCTCAACCTCGTCGCGGCGGGCCGCTGGCCGGACTTCGCGGCCGCGCTCGAGGAGGCGGCCGGCATGCCCATCGGCTACCGCCGATCGGGCACCCTCGCCGTCGCCTTCGACGCGGACGACCGCGTGGTCCTCGAGGAGCTCGCCGACTACCAGCGCTCGCTCGGCCTCGAGGTCGAGGTGCTCGGCGCCCGCGCGTGCCGGGAGCTCGAGCCGCTCCTCGCCCCCGGTGTCGGCGGCGGGATCCTCGTCGCCGGCGACCACTCCGTCGACAACCGCCGCGTCGTCGCGGCCCTGCTCGTCGCGTGCGAGCGGGCCGGCGTCGTGCTTCGGCGCGTCGCGGCCCGGGCCCTCGTCGTCGCCGACGACGCGGCACGCGGCGTCGCGCTCGATGACGGCGAGCTTCTCGAGGCCGACGTCGTCGTCCTCGCGGCGGGGGCGGCGAGCGGGACGCTCGCCGGCGTGCCTGAGGAGGCGCGCGTCCCGGTGCGCCCGGTCAAGGGCCAGATCGTGCGCTGCCACGTCCCGGACACCTACCGCCCCCTGCTCACCCGCACCGTGCGCGGGATCGCGCGCGGCCGCCCCGTCTACCTCGTCCCCCGCGACGACGGCGAGCTCGTCATCGGGGCGACGGCCGAGGAGAAGGGCTTCGACCAGAGCGTCACCGCCGGCGCCTGCTACGAGCTCCTGCGGGCGGCGACCGGTCTCGTGCCCCTCGTCGCCGAGGTCGAGCTCGTCGAGGTGAACGCCGGTCTGCGCCCGGGGACCCCGGACAACGCGCCGATCCTCGGCCCCACCCCGCTGCCCGGCCTGCTCTGTGCGACCGGCCACTACCGCAACGGCGTGCTCCTCACCCCGGTGAGCGCGGATGCGCTCGCGTCCTTTGTCACCGACGGCGAGCTGCCCGAGGAGGCCCGCCGCTTCACGCTGGCGCGCTTCGCCGCGGCCCCGCGCTGATGGCGACCGTGCACGTCGTCGTGAACGGGATCGAGCGCGCGCTCCCCGCCGGCGCGTCGGTCGCGGACGTCGTCGCGCAGCTCCCCACGACCCAGGGGGTCGCCGTCGCCGTCGACGGCGAGGTCTTGCCCCGCAGTGCGTGGGCCGCGTGCGCGCTCGTCGGCGGGGAGCGCGTCGAGATCGTTACCGCCGTCCAGGGAGGCTGAATTGGTCGCCGTCTCGACACCCGCGCCGGACACCCCTTCTGACCCCCTCGTCATCGCCGGGGAGATCTTCTCCTCCCGCCTGCTGCTCGGGACCGGGGGCGCGCCCGGCCTCGCCGTGCTGGAGGCCGCGGTCGTCGCCTCCGGGGCGGAGCTCGCGACCGTCGCGATGCGCCGCGTCGACGCCGCCGCGTCCGGGTCGGTCCTCGACGTGCTGCGGCGCAACAACGTCCGCGTGCTGCCGAACACGGCGGGCTGCTTCACCGCCGCCGAGGCGGTCCTCACCGCCAAGCTCGCCCGCGAGGCGCTCGGGACCAACTGGGTGAAGCTCGAGGTGATCGCGGACGAGGACACCCTCTTGCCCGACCCGATCGAGCTTCTCGATGCCGCCGAGCGCCTTGTCGGTGCCGGCTTCGTCGTCCTGCCCTACACCAACGACGACCCGGTCCTCGCGCGCCGTCTCGAGCAGGCCGGCTGTGCCGCGGTGATGCCGCTCGGCGCCCCGATCGGCTCGGGGCTCGGGATCCGCAACCCGCACAACATCGCGCTCATCGTCGAGCAGGCGTCCGTGCCCGTCGTCCTCGACGCCGGGATCGGCACCGCGAGCGACGCGGCGCGCGCGATGGAGCTCGGCTGCGACGCGGTCCTGCTCGCCTCCGCCGTCACGCGCAGCCGCGAGCCCGAGATGATGGCCACGGCGATGCGGCGCGCGATCGAGGCGGGGCGCCTCGCCCAGCGCGCCGGGCGCATCCCGCGCCGCTACTTCGCCACGGCGTCCTCGTCGACCTTCGGCCTCATCGAGGCGGCCGAGAGCTCCTGAGCGCGGGCGGGGCGGTCACTCCCAGATCGCGTTGCCGCTCGCGGGGTCGAAGAAGTGCAGGCGGTGGGTGTCGACCTCAAGGAGGAACTGCTGGCCGGTCTTCACCTCGGTGCGCGGGTCGACGCGGGCCACGCCCTCGCCGTGCACCTGGATCGCTCCACCGCCGAGCCCCTCGCCCTCCTCGGACTGGGCGCCCTCGGCCTGGACGCGCTTCGCGTTGATCTGGAAGTGGACGAGCAGCTCGGACCCGAGCGCCTCGACCAGGTCGACCCGGCTGGTGATCACCTCGGGCCCGGGGCCCGACGCGGGGATGAGGTCCTCGGGCCGCACGCCGACGATGAGCGAGGAGTTCGCGTACGCGCGCAGCTTGGGGTGGTCGGCGAGCAGCGCGTCGGGGATGCCGATCGACTGGTCCCCGATGGCGAGGCTCTCCGCGTTCGCCGAGACGCCGGCCTCGAACAGGTTCATCGCCGGCGAGCCGATGAACGCCGCGACGAAGAGGTTCGTGGGGCGGTCGTAGAGGACCTGGGGGTTGTCGCACTGCTGGAGCTCGCCGGCGCGCATCACCGCGACGCGGTCGCCCATCGTCATCGCCTCGATCTGGTCGTGGGTGACGTACAAGGTGGCGACCCCGAGGCGGCGCTGGATGCGCAGCACCTCGGCGCGCATCTGGACGCGCAGCTTCGCGTCGAGGTTCGAGAGCGGCTCGTCCATCAGGAAGACTGAAGGCTCGCGCACGATCGCGCGGCCCATCGCGACGCGCTGGCGCTGGCCGCCGGAGAGCTGACCGGGCTTGCGGTCCAGCCACTCGGTCAGCCCGAGGATCTCCGCCGCGGCCGCGACGCGCCGGCGGATCTCGTCCTTTGGCATCTTGCGCAGCTTGAGGGCGAAGCCGATGTTCTCCGCGACGGTCATGTGGGGGTAGAGGGCGTAGTTCTGGAAGACCATCGCGATGTCGCGGTCCTTCGGCGAGACGTCGTTCATCACCTTGTCGCCGATGCGCAGCGTGCCGTCGGTGATGTCCTCGAGGCCTGCCACCATGCGCAGCGCGGTCGTCTTGCCGCAGCCGGAGGGGCCGACGAGCACCATGAACTCGCCCTCGTCGACGTGCAGGTCGAGGCCGTGCAGGGCCTCGAAGCCGTTCGGGTAGACCTTCTTCACCTTCTCGAGGGTGATCGGCGCCACTCGTGCTCCCCCACAACTCAAGGCCGCGCTGCGGCCACCAGCGGTTGAGGCATCCTCCCACACCGTGGGGGACCCGGACCAGGTGCCCGGCGTTGCCCCGGCTCCCCGACCACAGGACAATGGCGGTGACGACCCGCGGCAAGGACCAGGATGGCGCGCCCCGAAGACCCCGACCACGACCACGTGCCCGGCGACGGTCGCGCCCGCCCCGAGGTCTCCGGCACCTCGCTGCTGGCGGCGGACCGGGGTTGAGAGAGGAGCCCGAAGCGTGCCGCGCACCGCTGTCACCCGCCTGCCCGAGCGCCAGCGCGTGGAGCGCGCGCTGCTCGACGCGCTGATCGACACCGCCCGGGTCGCGCACGTCGGCTTCAGCGGCGAGGACGGCCATCCTGTCGTGCTGCCCACCGCGGTCGCCCGCGACGCGGACGTCGTCCTGCTCCACGGCTCGACCGGCTCGCGCTGGATGCGCCGGGTCGCAGGCGGCGTGCCGGTCTGCGTCGCGATCAGCGCGCTCGACGGCCTGGTTGTCGCGCGCTGCGCCTTCGAGTCCTCCTTCGCCTACCGCTCGGCCGTGGTGTTCGGCTCCTGCACGCGCCTCGAGGGTGCGGCGAAGGCCCGGGGCCTCGACTGCCTGGTGGACGCCCTGCTTCCCGGGCGGCGGGACGAGATCCGCCCGCCGTCGCCGGCCGAGCTGCGCCGGACGCTCGTCCTCGCGTTGCCGATCGCCGAGTGGTCCTTGAAGGTCGCCGACCAATGGCCCGAGGACGGCCCCGGCGACCTCGCGGGGGACGCGTGGGCCGGGGTCGTCCCGCTCGTCACGGCCGCCGGCACGCCGCTTGCCTCCCCCGACCTCAGGGCAGGGATCCCCCTGCCCGACTCGGTGCGCGCGCTCCTGCGCCCGGGGGCGCCGGGCTGAGCTGGCCCGCGCGTGGCCACTTGGCGCCGTGAATGGGACCTTCGGCCCCTTCCGGTCCGCCGGCGCCGCGGGCAGCCTTGCCCGGGGCCGGAGTGTCCGGTGCGCCGAGGCGGTGGAGGCGGGCGATGTGCGACTACTGCGGCTGCCGGGAGCTCACACCGATCGGCGAGCTCTCCGCGGAGCATGAGGAGATCACCGAGCGGGCGGGCGCCCTCGAGCGGCGGCTGGCGGCCGGTGAGGACGCGACCGCCGAGCTCGTCGCCCTCCAGCTGGCCCTCGGCCCCCATCTGCACAAGGAGGAGCGCGGCCTGTTCGCGCAGCTCGCCCGTCACCCGGAGTTCGCGGGCTATCTCGAGCGTCTCGGCACCGACCACGCGTCGGCCCGGGCGGTGCTGCTGCGGGTCACGCGCGCCGACCTCGAGAGCGCCCCGGCGCTCCTCGCGGGGCTGAGGGAGCTCGAGACCCACATCGAGACCGAGGAGTTCGACTTCTTCCCCGCCAGCCGGCTCATCCTCGACGACGAGTCCTGGAGCGAGGTCGCCGAGGCCCACCTCCGGGCCAACGCCGACCACCCCCACCCCGCCACCACGGGCTGAGGAACCCGCCGCACGCGCCGGGCGCGAGGCGATCGGGCGCCTGGGCCGCGGTCGGCCCCGGCTTCCGCGACGGGTCCAGGGCCGGGGCTCGCGCGGTGACCGACGCGACGCCGGAGTCGGGCACCGTCGCCGGTCAGGACTCGGGGAGCGCGGGGGGAAGCGTCGGGCCGCTTCCCAGCGCGGCGGGTCGGCTGGCGAGCAGGCAGCCGCCCACGATGAGCAGGAAGCCGACGGCGGTCACCGCGGAGAAGCGCTCGCCGAGCACGGCGACGCCGAGCAGCACCGCGACCGCGGGGTTGACGTAGGTGACGAGCGTCGTGCGCATGGCGCCGACCTCGGCGATGAGCGCAGGCAGGATCAAGAACGCGCCCACGGTGCAGACGAGGGTGAGGCCGACGAGCGACCACCGCACCGACGCGGAGGGAAGGTGCGCCGGGAGGGAGAACGCCACGGCCGGCGAGTACAACAGCGCGCAGAACAGGAACGAGACGCTGACCGCGCCGAGCGGGGGCACCACGGCGAGGTGGTGGGCGAGGATCCAGGGACCGAGCGCGTAGCCGAGCGCGGTGACGAAGAGCGCGGCGACGTAGACGAGCTGGGGCCCGTGCAGGTCGAAGCCGACGATCGCGGCGACGCCCGCGATCCCCGCGAGCAGGCCGACCAGGCGCCTCGCGTCGACGCGGTCGCTCCCGGTCGCGAAGGCGAGCGCCGCGGCGAACAGCGGCACGGTGCCGATGAGCAGGCCCGACAGTGAGCTCGAGATGTGCTTCTCGGCCGTGAACAACAGGAGCCAGGGGATGGCGAGCTCGGCGACGGTGTAGGCGAGAAGCGGCCTCCACCGCCGCAGCGCCGGCGCGAGCTGACCGCGGGCCGCGGCGATGGGGACGAGGAGGAGTGCGGCGCCGCCGGTGCGGACCAGGACGAGGAACGCCGGGCTGACCTCGCGCACCGAGACGCGGATGAGGAGGTAGGGCAGGCCCCAGATGATCCCGAGGGCGACGAACAGCGACCAGCCACGCCGGGTCACCCGGCCTCCTTCCGGAACGGTCCGGGCGGGCGCCAGTCCCCGGCGCGCCCGGCAGGGTCCCGAGTGTAGAAGCCGGCCGCCCGAGCGCCGGTGGTCCACGCCCGGCGCGCGACCGCCCGCTAACGTCGGCGGTGGAGGTCAGATGCCGCGTCGTCGCACGACAACGTCCAATTTCGGGGTCGGGCGGCGCGAGAGCCACGACGCGTCCGGCTTCTACGGGCGCTTTCGCGCGCCCGAGCTGAGCGACGACGACGTCGTGATCGTGCCCGAGGTGCCCGCCGACGCCTTCGTCTGCGGCGACGCGCGCACGATGGCCGAGGTGAAGGACGGCTCGGTCGCCCTCGTCGTCACCTCGCCCCCGTACTTCGCGGGGAAGGCCTACGAGGAGGAGCTCGGCCGGGAGGGCATCCCGGCCTCCTACCTCGAGTACCTGCAGCTGCTGCGGGACGTCTTCGCCGAGTGCGCCGCGAAGCTCGAGCCGGGTGGGCGGATCGCGGTGAACGTCGCGAACCTCGGCCGCAAGCCCTACCGCAGCCTGTCGGCCGACGTCATCCGGATCCTCCAGGACGACCTCGGCCTCCTGCTGCGCGGCGAGATCATCTGGCAGAAGGGCGAGGGCGCGAGCGGCTCGTGCGCCTGGGGCTCGTTCCGCTCGGCCGCCAACCCGGTCCTGCGGGACCTCACCGAGCGGGTCGTCGTCGCGAGCAAGGGCCGCTTCGGCCGCGCGCGCCCGCCCCGGGTGCGCGCGGCCGAGGGACTGCCGCACGAGAGCACGCTGACGGCCGAGGACTTCATGAGCCTGACGCTCGACCTGTGGAGCATCCCGCCCGAGAGCGCGCGTCGCGTCGGGCACCCCGCGCCCTTCCCCGTCGAGCTCCCCGAGCAGCTCATCCGCCTCTACACCTACGCCGGAGACCTCGTGCTCGACCCCTTCATGGGTTCGGGCTCCGCGCTCGTCGCCGCGTCGCGCCTCGAGCGCCGCTACGTCGGCTACGACCTCGACCCCGCGTACGTCGAGATCGCCCGTCGCCGCGTCGCGGCCGAGGGCCGGCCG
>JAKABX010000009.1 GCA_021796545.1 Actinomycetes bacterium | reverse complement strand
GCCGAGCACGAGCGCGCCGGCGCTCGCGCTCGGCCAGAGCAGGCTCGCCCGACGCAGCGACGCGAGCGTCGCGAGCGCGGGCGGCGGCGCCGCGCCGACCGGCGGGGGCGCGACGGTGGGCCCCCCTGCCGCCCACAGCCATCCGAGCACGCCGCAGAGCACGAGACCGGGGACGAGCAGCGCAACGTGCACCGCGGCGCTGCGGCCCCGCGCGAGGACCTGCTCGGCTCCGAGCGCCGCGAGCAGGCCGACGACGAGGCCGAGCAGGGGGAGCCCCCGCTGGAGCGCGACGGCCCCGAGGCCCACCGCGCGCACGGCGCCCTGCAGCGGTCGGCCGGGCAGCGCGTAGACGAGCGCCAGGAGGAAGAGCGCGCCGACCCCGAGCCCGATCGCGACGGGGCGGCGGCGCGCGAGCACGAGGCCCGCGCACGCGCAGATGATCCCCACCGCGCCGAGGTAGCCCGCGGTCTCGTAGTAGTTCCCCGGGCCGAACCACGCACTGTGGGAGAGCGGCAGGCCGTCGTAGCCCTGCACGAGCAAGAGCACGGCCGCGTTGAGCGGCAGCCCCGTCGCCGCGTCGAGCCCGAAGCGCGAGGACCCCCGCAGCACGGCGAGCCCGGGAAGCCACAGCGGCGCCGAGAGCGCGGCGCCCGCCGCCAGACCTGCGACGACGCGCGCCGCTGCGGCGGGCGCGAGGCGCGCCCCGCCCAGCGCCGCCGCAACGCCCGTCGCGAGGGCGAGGACGCCGAGGCAGAGTCCGAGCAGGACGTCGGTCTCGGGGAAACCGCCGTAGACGGCGAAGGCGGACGCCAAGGCGAGCAGGCCGACGTCGCGGACCCGGCCGCGGCGGTAGGAGACGATGGCGCCGGCACAGAGCCAGCCCGCGAGGGCGAGCGGGCCGCTCACCGCCCACCCCGCCCAGCCGACCAGTCCCGCCGAGAGCATCGCCGTCGAGCCCCCGAGGGCCGCAGCGACGGGCCGACAGCCGAGGAGGCGGCACGTCGCGTACGCACCGGTCCCGGCGAGCAGCAGCTTCACCCCGACGGTGACCAGGAAGGAGAGGGCGAGGGGGAAGAGGTAGCCGACGAGCGTCGGCAGGGCGAAGACCGCGGACTCGAAGTTGAGAAGCTGGGGCATCCCCGTCCCCGAGTACGGGTTCCAAAGCGGCAGCTCGCCGTGGTGGACGAGCTGCCAGTCGAGGGTGTTCCAGGGGATCGCCTGGGTGATCTGGTCGCCGTTCAACACGTTGTGGTTGGGCGGGGGCGACGCGAGCTGGGTGAGCAGCGAGAGCCCGCGCCCGAGGTCGGCCGGGGCGAAGCTCGGCCCGTCCTTCAGTGCCGGGGAGAGGAGGCAGAAGACGAGGAGCGCGAGCCACGCGACACCGGCAAGGTCGCCGCGGTGGCCCGCCGCCCAGGCGGTGGCCCGCCGCCGCCTCGGGGCCACCGGCTCAGCCGGCGCCGGGATCCGCTGTCGCCGGCGAGACGACGACGTCGGCCTTGTGGAACTCGCGCACGTTCGCGTAGCCGCACAGCGCGACCGCCTTGCGCAGCGCGCCGAACAGGTTCACCCGTCCGTCGCCTTCGCGGGCCGGGCCCAGCAGGATCTCGGCGAGCGGCGCGCGCGCCGGGACCCGGACGCGCCGGGCGCGGGGCAGGCTCGGGTGTGCCGCGATCCCCGACCAGTACTGGCCGGCGCCCGGCGACTCCTCCGCGGCCGCGAGCGCCGTGTTGAGCATGACGGCGTCCGCGCCGCACGCGAGCGCGCGGGCGAGACCCGCACCGGTCTCGATCGCCCCCTCGGCGATGACATGCACGTAGACGCCGGTCTCCTCGAGGTGGCGCGAGCGCGCCCCCGCCGCGTCGGCGATCGCAGTCGCGAGCGGCACACCGATGCCGAGCACCTCACCGGTGCTCGACGCGGCGCCCGGGCCGGTGCCGACGATCACGCCGACGGCCCCGGTCCGCATGAGGTGGAGCGCCGCCTGGTAGGAGGCGCAGCCGCCGACGAGCACCGGGACGTCGAGCGCGCGGATGAGCCCGGCGAGATCGAGCGGCTCGCGCGTCCTCGAGACGTGCTCGGCCGAGACGACCGTCGCCTGGACGACGAGCACGTCGAGGTCGCCCTCCAGCGCGGCCGGCGCGAGCGCGGCCGCGTGCTGGGGGGTCACGGCGCCGCAGGCGACCGCGCCGACGCCTGCCACCTGGCGCACGCGCTCGGTGACGAGCTCGGGACGCACCGGCGCGCCGTACAGCTCGCGAAGGCGCGCCGGCACCGCCGCGTCGGGCAGGGCGGCGATCTCCGCGCACAGCGGCGCCGCGTCCTCGTAACGCGTCCAGAGCCCCTCGAGGTCCACCACCGCGAGACCGCCGAGGCGGTCGAGGGCCACCGCCGTCTCCGGCGAGACGACAGCGTCGCTCGGCCCGGCGACAAGCGGCAGCTCGAAGCGGAAGGCGTCGAGCTGCCAGGACAGGTCGACGTCGGCCGCGTCGCGGGTGCGGCGCGCCGGGACGATCGAGACGTCCTCAAGGTTGTAGGCCCGCCGCGCCGACTTGCCGATCCCGATCTCCACGTCCACCATCTCGATTCGCCCGCGCCTTTCGCCGTCCGCCGCGCCGCGGCACCCGGGCCGGAGCGCCCGACGCCGTCGAACCGGCCCGTCAGGCTAAAGCGTCGCGGGCGCGCCGGCCAGTGGGGCCGCCCTCGTCGGCCGGCGGCGCAGGCTCGCGGCCGCGGCCGACCGCCGTCACGACCGCGCCGGCTCCGACCAGCAGCACGGCCGACTCGAGCGCGAGCAGCAGCGCGAAGCCGCCGGGCGGGCGCCAGGCGTAGTCGAACAGGAACGCGAAGTCCGGGCCGCGGGTCCCCACCGCATAGCGCCGGAGGGCCTCGAAGAAGGCGCCGAACTGGGCGAGGGCCGCGACAGGCGAAAGGCGCGCGGCGAGCGCGGCGGACCGGCCCCCCACGCCGTCGCGCCCGAGGAGCGCCCCGGCGAGCACCGGGAGGCCGACCGCGAGCGGGAGCGTGTCCCGACCCGACCAGGTGTAGCCGTAGCGGTGCACCTGCGAGGTCGAGATCGCGACGGGCACGACGAGGACGGCGGCCACGAGCAGCCCGAGCACGAGCGCGTCGCGTCGGCGGCCGCGCGCGGCCGCAAAGAGCACGAGCGCGCCGACGAGCGCGTACCACGCCACGTAGGTGAAGGTCGGCGCCCAGGTGTCGAACCAGCCGAAGACCCCGATCATCGTCGGCAGGTAGAAGTCGTTGTGGGCGAAAGAGGTCTCGAGGATGGTGAGCTCGCTCACGTTCCCGAGCCCGGCGCGCGCGTAGACCGCCGTCGAGTGCTCGCGCAGGATCCACGCGCTCGCGAGCGCCCCGGCGACGAGCGCGCACGCGCCCGCGACGCGCACCGCGTGGCTCGCCCACAGCCGCCGCAGCCCCGACGCGCCGGCGACCCCCGCGAGCGTGAGACCGATGAGAGCCAGCCAGAACGGCGAGAGCAAGCGGATGAGGGCGAGGACGACGACCGAGACGCCGAGCGCCCCGACAAGGCCCGGCGGCGGGTCGTCGAGGTGCTCGGCGACGAGCACGCTGCCGGCGGTCCACGCGGAGATCGCCGCGGCGACCTCGAAGCCGCTCGGGTTCACGACGCCCCCGAGGAACAGCACCATCGGCGTGGTCGCAACGACGACGCCGACGAGCGCGAGACGCCGGCGCGAGTAGCAGATCGCGACGGCCGCCGCGCACCCGATGAACAGGGCCGAGAGGAGGGCCGAGACGAGCCGCATCGCGTAGATCGTCCACACGCCGCTCGAAACCAGGCTCGGCAGGCCGACGATCGCGTAGTAGAGCGGGGGGTAGCGGGCGACGTAGATCCACGATGCGACGGGCGCGGACGAGGCGACGAGGCCGGGCGCGCAGCTGGCGGGAACCGTCGGATGGCGGTGGAAGCAGGTCGGGGAGTTCCTGTTCGCCGGAAGGCCGTAGGTCCCCGGCACGCGCACGAGCCCGAAGGCCTCCTGCGAGGCGCCGGTCGTCCGCCCGACGAGCTGGCCGCGCGCGACCGCGGCAGCCTTGATGACGTGCACCGGCTCGTCCGGGGCCGCGTAGAGAGGCGTCGCGAACGAGAACAGCGCCATCGCCGCGAACGCGAGGAGGGTGCCGGCGCGCAGGACCGCCCAGAAGCGCGGCGTGCGGCGTCGGGCGTGGCCCCGCGGGGCCGTCGCGCTGCCCGCCGTCATCTGGCCGCTCCAGGTCCCCACCACGTCGCGCTCCAAGAGGTCCGCGCCGGAGGGCCCGGCGCGGTGGCGCAGCGTACCCCCGTGGCGTCAGACGGCGCCGAGGAGCGCGAGCAGGCTCCACGCGATGCGGGCGGTCACGCCCCAGAGCAGGTCGTCGCCGAGCGCCGGCGAGGAGAAGAACAGCACCGGCCGGCCGGCCGCCCCCCAGCGTTCCTCCCACGCGACGCCGTCCGCGGCGAGCTCGGCGAGGCCGACCTCGAGGACGGCCTCGACCTCGCCGGGGTTCAGAACGAGACGGGGGCGGGTGGCGAGCGCGCCGACGATGGGGAGCACGCGCTCGCCCGAGCGGGGCCGCTCGAGCAGCGGCAGGAACGCGAGGGGCTCGACCTGCTCGCGGGGCAGGCCGATCTCCTCCTCGCTCTCGCGCAGCGCGGCGGCGAGCGGCGCCTCGCCCGGCTCGATGCGCCCGCCGGGCAGTGCGACATGTCCCGGGTCACGCCCGAGGGTCGCGGCGCGCCGGATGAACAGCACCCGGGTCTCGCCCTCCTCCTCGAACAGGGGGAGGAGCACCGCGGCCTCGGCCGCCCCGGCAGCGTCGGCGCCGGGCGGCAGGGACGTGGTGAGGGCGGCCCGCACGGCCGAGAGGCGGATCGGCCCGGCGAGCGCGGGATTTCCCGCCCAGGGCGGGGGCGGGCCGCGCCGCACCAGGGCCGGGCGCGGGACCTCCTGACGGAAACGGTCCCCCATCAGCGAGAGCGTACGGCCCGCGTCGACCGACCCGGCACCGGGCGCGGCACCGGGGGCGGCAGGGCCGCCCCCGGGCACGCATCCGCTTGCCTTGCCGGGCCCGGGGAAGGGCCCGGGCCGAAAGGTGTCGCTACATCATCCCCATGCCGCCGCCGTGGCCCGCGGCCGCGGGCTCGGCCTTCTTCTCGGGCTTGTCGCCGATGAGGACCTCGGTCGTGAGCAGCAGCCCCGCGATCGAGGCGGCGTTCTGGAGCGCCGAGCGGGTGACCTTGGCGGGGTCGATGACGCCCGCCTTCACGAGGTCGACGAGCTCGCCCGTCGCCGCGTTCAGGCCGACGTTGCCCTCGGCCTGCTCGACGTGGCGGACCTGGACGGCGCCCTCGAGGCCGGCGTTGAGGGCGATCCACTTGAGGGGCTCCTCGACCGCCCGCGCGACGATCAGGGCGCCGGTCGCCTCGTCATCGGCGAGCTTGGAGGCGAGCTCCTCGATCGCCGGGCGGGTGCGCAGAAGCGCCGTGCCGCCGCCGGCGACGATGCCCTCCTCGATCGCGGCGCGCGTCGCGGAGAGCGCGTCCTCGATGCGGTGCTTCTTCTCCTTCAGCTCGACCTCGGTGGCCGCGCCGACGCGCACGACCGCGACGCCGCCCGCCAGCTTGGCGAGGCGCTCCTGGAGCTTCTCGCGGTCCCAGTCGGAGTCGGTCTCGTCGATCTCGCGACGGATCTGGGCGACGCGGCCCTTCACGTCCTCGGACGCGCCGGCACCGTCCACGATCGTCGTGTCGTCCTTGGTGACCACGATCCGGCGCGCGCGCCCGAGCAGGTCGAGGGTCACGCCGTCGAGCTTGAGGCCGACCTCCTCGGAGACGACCTGGCCGCCGGTGAGCACGGCGATGTCGCCGAGCATGGCCTTGCGGCGCTCGCCGAAGCCGGGGGCCTTGACCGCGACCGAGTTGAAGGTGCCCCGGATCTTGTTCACGACCAGGGTCGCGAGCGCCTCGCCCTCGACGTCCTCGCCGATGATGAGCAGCGGCTTGCCGGTCTGCATCACCTTCTCGAGGATCGGCACGAGGTCGTGGACGGCGGTGATCTTCTGGGTCGTGACGAGGATGTAGGGGTCCTCGAGCACGGCCTCCTGGCGCTCGGGGTCGGTGACGAAGTAGGGCGAGAGGAAGCCCTTGTCGAACTGCATGCCCTCGGTGAAGTCGAGCTCGAGCCCGAAGGTGTTGGACTCCTCGACGGTCACCGTGCCGTCCTTGCCGACCTTGTCGATCGCCTCGGCGAGCACCTCGCCGATGGAGGGGTCGGCGGCCGAGATCGACGCGACCTGCGCGATCTCGTGGCGCCCCTCGACGTCGCGGGCCTGGGCCTGGAGCGCGGCGACGGCCGCGGCCACGGCCTTGTCGATGCCGCGCTTGAGCGAGAGGGGGCTCGCGCCGGCCACGACGTTGCGCAGGCCCTCGCGCACGAGCGCCTGGGCGAGCACGGTCGCGGTCGTCGTGCCGTCACCGGCGACGTCGTTGGTCTTGGTCGCCACCTCGCGCACGAGCTGGGCGCCCATGTTCTCGAAGGGGTCCTCGAGCTCGATCTCCTTCGCGATCGTCACGCCGTCGTTGGTGATCGTCGGCGCGCCGAACTTCTTGTCGAGCACGACGTTGCGGCCGCGGGGCCCGAGCGTCACCTTCACGGTGTCGGCGAGCTTGTTGACCCCCGCCTCGAGACCGCGCCGCGCGGTCTCGTCGAACCGGAGGATCTTCGGCATCAGGCACCCACCTTCGCGAGCACGTCGCGGCTCGTGAGGATGAGGAGGTCCTCGCCGTCGATCGTGATCTCGGTGCCGCCGTACTTGGAGTAGACGACCTTGTCGCCCACCTTGACGTCGAGGGGGATCAGCTCGCCGGTGTTCTCCGCGCGGCGCCCCGGGCCCACGGCGAGGACCTCGCCCTGCTGCGGCTTCTCCTTGGCCGTGTCGGGGATGACGAGCCCCGACGCCGTCGTCTCCTCGGCCTCGCTCGGCCGGACCACGATGCGGTCGTCCAGCGGCTGCAGGTTCATCCTGGTTGCCTCCTGTCGGTGTCGCCCCGGGGCGCGCCCGCGCCCCCGCCGGGCCCTTGGCACTCTGCCCTAACGAGTGCCAACGATACCGGCCGACCGGGCGGCTGGCAACCGCGTGGCCCGAGTGCTGGTCGCGGCCTCAGGTGCCGGGGAAGCCCAGCCCCGGCTCGGCGCCGGCGTCGAGGCCGTCGGGGCCGTGCGCGGCGAGGCGGGCGGCGGCCGCGGCCGCGATCATCGCGGCGTTGTCGGTGCACATCGCGGGGGACGGCAGGTAGACGGCGAGCCCGGCCGCGCCGGCGGCGGCGGCGAGGCGCTCGCGCAGCGGCCCGTTCGCGCCGACCCCCCCCGCGAGACAGATCGCCCGGGCGCCGCTCGCGGCGGCCGCCGCGAGCGCCTTGTGCACGAGGACGTCGACGACCGCCTCCTGGAACGACGCGGCGACGTCGGGGGTCGGGCACTGCGGCTGGGCGCGCACCTTGGTCACGACCGCGGTCTTGAGGCCGGAGAAGGAGAGGTCGAGCCCCTCCTCGAGCATCGGGCGCGGCAGGCGGAGCGCGCGGGGGTCACCGGCGCGCGCCGCGGCCTCGAGGGCCGGGCCCCCGGGGTAGCCGAGGCCGAGGTAGCGCGCGACCTTGTCGAAGGCCTCCCCGGCGGCGTCGTCGAGCGTCCCGCCGAGCAGGTGGTAGCGGCCGGGACCCTCGAGCGCGACGAGCAGGGTGTGGCCACCCGAGACGAGCAGCACGACCGCGGGAGCGGGAAGCTCGGGCGCCTCGAGCAGCGACGCGTACAGGTGCCCCTCGAGGTGGTTCACCCCGACAAAGGGCACCCCCCACGCGAGCGCGAGCGCCTTGGCGGCCGAGACCCCGACGAGCAGCGAGCCGACGAGCCCCGGGCCGACGGTCGCCCCGACCCCTTGCAGGCGCGGGCCGTCCCCGACACCGAGCCCCGCGCGCCCGAGCGCCTCGGCCACGACCGGCAGGACGCGCTCGAGGTGCGCGCGCCCGGCGATCTCGGGGACGACGCCGCCGTAGCGGGCGTGCAGGTCGACCTGGCTCGCGACGACCGAGGAGCGCACGACCCGCCCGCCCTCGACGACCGCGGCCGCGGTCTCGTCGCAGGAGGTCTCGAGCGCCAGCACGAGCTCAGCCACGGGCCGCCTCCCGCTCCTCGACGTGGGCGAGCAGCGCGTCGATGCGCGACGCGTACGCCGGTGTATCGACGTCGTGGGCCCACATGACAAGGCCGTCCTCGTTGACCTCGGCGTAGTAGTTCTTGCGGACGCCCGCCGGTGCGAAGCCGAACGCCCGGTAGAGGGACTGCGCCGACACGTTCGACATCCGCACCTCGAGCGTGAGCGCCCGGGCACCGCGGGCGCGGGCCTCGGTCGCGACCGCGTGCAGCAGGCGCGTCCCGATCCCCCGGTGCTGCCAGGCCGGCGCGACCCCGACGGTCGTGATGTGGCCCTCGCCGGCGATGATCATGCAGCCCGTGTAGCCGACGACGACGCCGTCCACGAGGGCGACGAAGTACGCGCGCGTCTCGGGCTGGGCGAGCTCGGAGAGGTACAGGCCCGGGGTCCACGGCCGCGGGAAGATCCCCTGCTCAATCGCGACGACCGCGCGCACGTGCCGGCGCCGCATGCGGGCGATCTCGACCGCGGCACCCGGGCGTGGCGGCGGTGGAACCGGCGTGGCGCGCCGGTGCGGGAGGCGCAGGGCCACGCTCAGGCCACCTCCCCGGGCCCCGCGCGCAGGTCGCGCTCACGCGTCGTCCAGTTGATCCGCACGTCCGCATCGCGCAGATAGACGGGCTCGAGCGCGAAGGGGTCGACCGTCTCCCCCGTCGCGAACCGCTCGCCCGCGAGACGCGCGAGCGCGCCGACCGGCGGCGCGGCGAACTCCTCACCGCCGATCTCGGCGACCGCAGAGAGCGCCTGCGCGTAGCGCAGCGCCCCGTCGCCGACGAGGAGCGCCGCGCCGGCGCGGCGCGAGAGCGCCGCGACGAGGTCCTCGACGCCGCCGCGCTCGGGCAGCCGGCCCGGCGCGTCCGCCCAGGCCAGCTCGCCGCGGCGCAGGTCGACGACCGCGACGGCGCCCGGCGCGTGGCGCGCGGCGTGGAGGAGCACGTCGGTGCTCGACAGCGCGACGAGCGGGCGGCCGAGCGCGAACGCGAGGGCCTTGGCGGCCGCGACGCCGACACGCAGCCCCGTGAACAGACCGGGGCCGACGTCCACGGCAACCGCCGCGAGGTCGCCGAGCGCGACGCCCGCGCGCGTCGTGACCTCGGCGATGAGGGGATGCAGCGTCTCGACGTGCCGGCGCCCGGGCCGGGCGGTCGCCGATGCGAGGACGACGTCGCCCGCGCCGAGCGCCACACCGACCTCGCTCGTCGCCGTCTCGATGGCGAGGAGCGTCACCGGCGCGCCCGCATGCGGCACGTCACGCCGGCCCGTCGGCCGCGACGAGCCCCGCCGCCGCAGCAGCCTCTCCCAACGCGGCAATCCGGGGGCTCGCGCCCTCGTCGCTCACGACGATCCGGCGGCGCTCCCCCGCCAGCTCCCCGGGCGCGCTGAGGTGCACACGAAGCGCCCCGGCGCCGAGCAGCGGCGCGGCGGCCTCGCCCCACTCGATCACCGCGATCCCGCCGTCGTCGAGCACCTCGGAGAGGCCGAGGTCGAGCACCTCCGCGAGCTGCTCGAGCCGCCAGCAGTCGACGTGCGCGACCGGCGGGCTCGTCTCATAGGTCACCATGAGGGTGAAGGTCGGGCTCCTGACCGCGCGCTCGTCACCGCCGAGCGCGCCGACCAGGCCCTTGGTGAGCGTGGTCTTGCCGGCCCCGAGGCCGCCCGAGAGCAGCAGCACGTCGCTCGGCGCGAGCACCGCGGCGATGAGCGCGCCGATGCGGCGCGTGCGGGCCGCGTCCGCGCTCTCGAGCACGAGGCGCGTCTCGGCCCCCGCGGCCCCGCTCACGCCGGCGCCGGCGCGCCGGCGGCGAGCTCGCGCTTCGCGCGGACGAGATCGGCGCGCATCTGCGCGACGACCGTCGGCCCGCCGCGCAACGCCGCGGCGGGGTGGAAGGTCGGCACGAGCCGCGCACCGCCGAAGGGGTAGCTCTGTCCCCTCAGGTGCGAGATGCCCTCGGCCCGCTCGAGGAGCGTGCGCGTCGCGAAGTTCCCGAGGGTGACGACGACGCGGGGCGCGATGCAGGCGAGCTGGCCGTCGAGGAAGTGGCGGCACGCCGCGATCTCGTCGGGAAGCGGGTCGCGGTTGTTGGGCGGCCGGCACTTGGTGACGTTGCAGATGTAGACGCTGTCGCGGCTGAGGCCGAGCTCCTCGGCGAGCAGGCGGTCGAGCAGCTGGCCCGAGCGGCCGACGAAGGGGAGTCCCTGGCGGTCCTCCTCGGCGCCGGGCCCCTCGCCGACCAAGACGAGCTCGGCCGTCGGGCTGCCCGTCCCGAACACGACCGTCGTCCGCCCGGACGCGAGCCGGCAGGCCGTGCAGGCTGCCGCCTCCGCGGCGAGCTCGGCGAGGGAGGCCACGCGCCGATCGTACCGCTCCGGCCTGTTCAACCCCCGGCCCGGCCCCGGGCGTTGCGCCGGGTCGGCGCGCGCCTAGCTCGGCGGGCCGCCGCGATAGACGCGCGGGACGCGTGGCCCGATGCCGCAGAGGACCTCGTAGGGGACCGTCGCGAGCCAGCGCGCCCACTGCGCGGCGTCGATGGCGTCGTCTTTCTGGCGTCCGATGAGCACCGCCTCGTCGCCCGCGGCGACGTCGCCGCTTGGACCGCAGTCGACGAGCAGCTGGTCCATCGTCACCGTGCCGGCGACCGGCCGGCGCCGGCCCCCGATGAGCACCTCGCCGCCGCCGTCGAACAGCGCTCGGGGCACGCCGTCGTGGTAGCCGAGAGGGATCACCGCGACGGCGCCGGCACGAGGGAGCCGGTAGGCGCGCCCATAGCTCGTCGCCTCGCCGGCGGGCAGCGTGCGCACGAGATGGACGCGCGCCTTGAGGGAGAGCGCGGGGGCGAGCGCCGGCCCAGCCCCGGCGACCGGCGAGTAGCCGTAGAGCGCGAGGCCGCAGCGCACGAGGTCGAGGCGCGACGCCGGATGGGCGAGCGCTCCGGCCGAGTTCGCCGCGTGCACGCGGCCCACCGCGATCCCCGCCGCCCCGAGGCGCGCCCTTGTGTGCGCGAGGCGCGCGAGCTGGGTGGCGGTGAAGGGGTCGTCAGGCTCGTCGGCGACGGCGAAGTGCGTCCACAGCCCGGTGAGCCGGAGATCGGCCGAAGCGGCGATCGCCCCCGCGACGGCGAGCGCGTCATCCTCGCTCGCCCCGACGCGGTGCATCCCGGTGTCGACCTTCACCTCGACAGCGGCCCGCACCCCGACCCGACGCGCCGCGCGCTGGGCCGCCGCCACGGCGGCGGGGCGATAGAGGGTGAGGGTGAGCCGCCGCGCGACGGCCTCGGCGATGCCGTCGGGCGTCGGCTCGGACAACAGCAGGATCGGCGCCGTGATCCCCGCCTCGCGCAGCGCCACGCCCTCCTCGACGAGCGCCACCGCGAGCGACCCCGCGCCGGCGCTGAGGGCGGCGCGCGCGACCGCCGGTGCTCCGTGGCCGTAGCCGTCGGCCTTGACGACCGCGCACAGCTCGGCCGGCGCGACGAGTCCTGCGAGGGCGGAGGCGTTCTGGGCGATCGCGTCGAGGTCGACCTCGACGAAGGCCGGCCGGAAGCCCTCAGCCACCTGCGAGGCTCGGGTGCGCTCGCAGGCCGCGATGGCCGGCGCCGCTGGCAGCACCCTCCCCGGGGCCGAGGGCGCCGTGCTCGGCGGCGAGCACGTCGGCCACGAGATCGGGCAGGTCGGGGGCGACGAGCCCCTCGCCACGCCCGAGCGCGGCCGCCCGGCCGTGCGCGAACGACGCGAAGGCTGCGGCCTCGAGAGGGGGGAGCCCTCGGGCGAGGAACGCCCCGATGACCCCCGCGAGGACGTCGCCGGTCCCCGCCGTCGCGAGGCGCGCGGACCCCGCCGTTGAAATCAGCACCGCACCGGCGGCATCGGCGACGACCGTCGTCGAGCCCTTGAGCAGCACGACCGCGCCGAGGCGCCGTGCGAGGTCGCGCGCCGCGGCGATGCGGTCCTCACCCGGCGGCGCCCCCGCGAGGCGGGCGAATTCGCCGTCGTGGGGGGTGAGCACGAGCGGCGCGCGCCGGCTTGTGGGCACCGCGCCGTCCCCGGGCGCGCCCAGCGCGTTCAGCCCGTCGGCGTCGAGCACGACCGGGACGGGTGACTCGGCGACGAGCTGGCGCACGGCCGCCGCCGCGGCGGGCGAGCGGCCGAGGCCCGGGCCGAGCACGAGCGCCCGGCAGCGTCCGAGCTCCGCGAGGACCGCGGGCGCCCAGCCCTCGGCCGGGAGCTCCCGGGCGACCGCCTCGGTGACGGGGACCGACCCCGGCGCGGCGCCCGGCGAGCCGAGGCGGATCATGCCGGCGCCGGCGCGCGCGGCCGCCCGTGCCGCGAGCCACGCCGCGCCCGTCATCCCCGGCGAACCCGCCGCGACATAGCAGGCCGTCTGCCACTTGTGCGCCTCGCGGGGGCGCCGGGGGACACCGCCGAGGTCGGCGTCGGTGACCTCGTGGCACGACGCCTCGGTCACCGGGAGGCCGATCGGCTCGACCTGCACGACGCCGGCGAGGTCCCGCCCGGGTGCAAGCAGGAGGCCGGGCTTCAGGGCACCGAAGGTCACCGTCTCGTCGGCCCGCACCGCGCCCGGCGACGCGGCACCGGTGTCGGCACGGACCCCGGAGGGGATGTCGACCGCGAGCACCGCCGCCGCGGCGGGGATCGCGGGCGCGTCGTAGTCGCCCCGGAATCCCGTGCCGTAGGCGGCGTCGATGACGAGGTCGCACGGCGGCAACGGTCCCGGGGCGGCCGCGTCGACGACGACGACCGCACAGCCCCGCGCCCGGAGGCGCCGCGCGGCGACGCGCCCGTCGTCGCCGTTGTGCCCCCGCCCGGCGACGACGACGACCCGGCGGCCGTACGCGCCGCCGAGCAGCGCGAGCGCGTGGCGCGCGACGGCGCCACCGGCGCGCTCGACGAGCGCGGCAAAGCCGACGTCCTCGAGCGCCACGGCGTCGACGGCGCGCATCTCGGCGGCGGTGAGCACCGGCCTCACCGGGCCACCACCACCACCGCGCCGGCGAGGTCGTCGGTGTGGGTGAGCGAGACCGCGAGGCCCGCCACGCCCCTGTCCCGCGCGAGGGTCGCGGCCCGGCCGCTCAGGCGCAGCGTGGGCGCGCCCGACGCGAGGCGCAGCACCTCGATCTCGGTCCAGCGCGCGGCGCCGAGGCCGACCCCGAGCGCCTTCAAAGCCGCCTCCTTGGCCGCAAAGCGCGCCGCGAGGCCCGGAACCGGGTCGCGCCGGCGTGCCAGCGCGGCGCGCTCCTCGGTCGAGAACAGCCGGGCCGCCAGGCCCGGCCGGCGCCCGAGCAGGGCGCGAAAGCGCGTCACGTCGACGAGGTCGATGCCGACGCCGGCGCTTGGGACGGCGCTCACTCGACCGTGACGACCTTGGCGAGGTTGCGCGGGCGGTCCACATCGTTGCCCCGCGCGCGGGCGATCTCGTACGCGAAGCGCTGGAGCGGGACGATCTCGACGATCGGGGCGGCGAGCGGGCCGGTCTCGGGGACGAGGAGCACGTCGTCGGCGACGGCGGCGGTCTCGGCGTCGCCGTCGGTCGCGACCGCGACGACCGTCGCGCCACGTGCCCGCATCTCGGCGATGTTCGCCATCACCTTCTCCCACAGCCCCGAGCGCGTCGCGACGGCGACCACGAGCGCGCCGGGCTCGATGAGGGAGATCGGGCCGTGCTTCATCTCGGCCGCGGGGTAGGCCTCCGCGCGGACGTAGGCGAGCTCCTTCAGCTTCAGTGCCCCCTCGGCGGCGACCGAGAAGCCGTCGCGGCGCCCGAGGAAGTAGACGTCGCGCACGGCGGCGTGGCGCGCCGCCACGGCCGCGTGATCCTCGGCGCGGGCGAGCACGTCGCTCACCGCGTCGGGGAGCCCGAGCAGGTCGGCCGCGTGGCGTCGCGTGGCGTCGTCCGAGAGCGCCCCGCGCGCCCGGGCGACGTGGAGCGCCAGCACCCCGAGCATCGCGCGCTGGGCGAGGTGGCACTTGGTGGAGGCGACCCCGATCTCGGGCCCGGCGCGTGTGTAGAGGACCGCGTCGGCCTCGCGGGCCATCACCGAGTCGACGACGTTGGACAGCGCGAGGGTCGTCGCGCCGCGTCGTTTCGCCTCGCGCTGGGCGTGCAGGGTGTCGAGCGTCTCGCCCGACTGGCTGACGGCGACGACGAGGGTGTCGGGCCCGAGCACGGCGTCGCGGTAGCGGAACTCGCTCGCGATGTCGACCTCGGCCGCGACCCCCGCGAGGCTCTCGAGCGCGTTGCGCCCCGACAGGCAGGCGTGGTAGCTCGAACCACAGGCGACGAGCACGACGCGGCGGAACGCCTTGAGGACCGGCCCGTCGAGACCGAGCTCCTCGAGCTCGGTCGCCCCCGATGCCTCGAGGCGGCCGAGGAGGGTCTCGCGCAGGGCGAGGGGCTGCTCGGCCATCTCCTTGGCCATGAAGTCGGGGTGGCCGTCCTTCTGCGCGGCGGCGACGTCCCAGCTGACCGCGAGCGGACGCGGGCTGCACTCGGCGCCCGCGGCGTCGATGAGGCGGATGGCGCCGGGCGTGAGCTCGGCGACCTGGTCCTCGTCGAGGAGAAAGAGGTTGCGCGTCGTCGCGAGCGCCGCCGCGATGTCGGACGCGACGACGGCGCCGGTGTCACTGCGCCCGACGACAAGAGGCGCCGTCCGCCGGGCGGCGACGATCGTCTCGGGCGACCCGGCGTCGACGAGCGCGAGGGCGAAGTCGCCGCGAAGGCGCGGCAGGCAGCGCCGGAGCGCCTCGGCCAGGGGGGCGCCCGCGCCGCGCTCCTCCTCGACAAGGTGCGCGACGACCTCGGTGTCGGTCGCGGAGGAGAACCGGTGCCCGGCCGCCGCGAGCTGTGCGGCGAGCTCGCGGTGGTTCTCGATGATCCCGTTGTGCACGACCGCGACGCGCCCGGAGCAGTCGAGGTGGGGGTGTGCGTTCTCCTCGGTCGGCGCGCCGTGGGTCGCCCAGCGCGTGTGGCCGATCGCCGCCCCGACGTCGAGCGGGGCGGCGACGACCTCGCTGGCGAGCTTGTCGATCGAGCGGCCCCGCTCCGCGGCGCGCAGCCGCCACAGCTCGCTTCCCCCGGTCTCGACGAGCGCGACGCCGGCCGAGTCGTAGCCGCGGTACTCGAGCGCCCGGAGCCCGGCGAGCAGGACCGCGAGGGGCTCGGCCACGCCCGTCACCCCGATGATGCCGCACATGGCTCCAACGCTAAATGCTGGCGGGCTCCGTCGCGGCGGCGCTTGCGCTCAGGCGCGCCCGGCGTCGGCGCCGGGTGCGCCGAGGGCGCGCGCGACCGCAAAGGACAGGCGCCGGACCGCCGCGTCGACCGCCGCGTCGGTCTCGGCCTCGACCATCACGCGCACCGCCGCCTCGGTGCCGCTCGCCCGCAGAAGGACGCGGCCGGCGCCCTGCAGCTCGGCTTCGACCGCCGCGACCTCGGCCCAGACCTCGTCGGCTTCCGAGAGCCGGCGCGGCTCGTTGACCGCGATCGTGGCGAGCCTCTGGGGCAGACGCTCGAGGACGGCGGCCAGTCGCGAGAGCGGCTCGTCACGGCGCACGAGCAGCTCGAGGAGCTTGACGGCGGTGAGGATGCCGTCGCCGGTCGTCGCGTCGCGGCGGAAGATGAGGTGGCCGGACTGCTCACCCCCGAGCACGAGGCCGCCCGCCTCCAGCGCGTCGGCGACGTGGCGGTCGCCGACGGGCGTCTCGATGAGCGCGATCCCGCGGCGCTCGAGCGTCCGGCGCAGGCCGAGGTTGCTCATCACCGTCGCGACCACCGCGCCACCCTCGAGCTCGCCGCGCTCGTGCAGGTCGATCGCGAACAGCGCGAGGAGCGCGTCCCCGTCCACGATCGCGCCCGTCTCGTCGAGCGCGATGAGCCGGTCGGCGTCGCCGTCGAACGCGAGCCCGCATCCGACCCCCGCCGCGCGCACCGACGCGCCGAGCGCGCCGGCGTGGGTCGAGCCGCAGCCGGCGTTGATGTTCGTGCCGTCGGGGTCCGCGGCGAGCACGACGGCGTCGACACCGAGCCGGGTGAGCACGGCGGGCGCGACCGCGCTGGCGGCACCGTTCGCGCAGTCCAGGAGCACGCGCACGCGCACGCCGGCGAGGTCGACCAGCCCGGCGAGGTGCGCAACGTACTGCTCGGCCGCGCCGGGATCGGCGCGGACCTCGCCGACGTCGCCGGGCCCGCGCCGATCGCTTGCGCCTCGGTGGGCGACGAGCGCGTCGAGCTCCTCCTCGATCGCACGCTCGAGGTGGTCCGGGAGCTTGGTCCCGCCGGCGGCGAGCAGCTTGATGCCGTTGTCGGCGAAGGGGTTGTGGGAGGCCGAGATCATCGCGGCGGGCAGCGCGCGCGACGCCGCGAGGAAGGCGATGCCCGGGGTCGGGATGACGCCCACGTCGATGACGATGGCCCCTTCGCTCGCGAGACCCGCCGCGAGCGCGGCGGCGAGCATGGTCCCCGAACGCCTCGTGTCGCGCCCGAGGAGGACCGCGCCAGCGCCGAGACGGCGTGCCGCAGCCCGGCCGAGGGCGAGGGCGAGCTCGGGGGTCAGTTCCCGGTTCGCGACACCGCGGAGCCCGTCGGTGCCGAACCGGGGCGTGCCCGCCCGGGACGTCACGGGCAGGGCCTCAGCGCTTGGAGTACTGGGGCGCCTTACGGGCCTTCTTCAGGCCGTACTTCTTGCTCTCCTTCTCGCGCGCGTCGCGGGTGAGAAGGCCGGCGCGCTTGAGCCCGGGGCGCAGCTCCGGGTCCACCTCCGCGAGGCCACGCGCGATGCCGAGCCGCAGCGCACCGGCCTGGCCCGAGACACCGCCACCGTCGATCGTCGCGTCGACGTCGTAGACGTCCTGACGGCCGGCGACGCGCAGCGCCTCGGTCGCGTGCATGCGGTGGCCGGCCGAGGGGAAGTACTGATCGATCGGACGTCGGTTGATCAGCACGGCACCGGCGCCGGGGCGAAGGCGGACCCGGGCGACGGCGGCCTTGCGACGGCCGGTGGACTGCACGAGAGGCTTTGCCATGACGACTCTTTCGCTAGGAGGCGCGCCGCGCGCCGTCGACGGTGAGCGGGCGGGGGATCTGCGCGGCATGCGGATGGTCCGGGCCGGCGTAGACCTTCAGCTTCTGCAGCATCTTGCGCCCGAGGGGACCCTTGGGGAGCATGCCCTTCACGGCGCGGCGCACGACCTCCTCGGGCTTGGTCCCGAGCAGCTCGGCGTAGCTCGTTGCGCTGAGGCCACCGGGGTAGCCGCTGTGGCGGTAGGCCATCTTGGTATCCGCCTTGTTCGCCGTGAGGACGAGGCGCGACGCGTTGACGACGATCACGTGGTCGCCGGTGTCGAGGTGGGGCGCGAAGGTCGCCTTGTGCTTGCCGCGCAGCACGCTCGCCACGGTGGTCGCCAGCCGGCCGAGGACGAGACCTTCCGCGTCGACGACGTGCCAGGCCCGCTCGATCTCGCTCGGCTTGGGAGAGTACGTGCGCACCGATCATCCTTCTTCGTGGTCGCGCCACGGCGCGGGTGGACCTCGTCTGGCGCGCACCGTGGTCGCAGGGCCTCCCGGGCGCGCCGGACCAGGATAGTCGGCGCCGGGGACGGTGTCACACGCGCCCTTGCCCGCGGGCTCAGAGCACGGCCTCGAGGAAGTCCCGTGTCCGGCGCTCCTTCGGCGTCGCGATCACGGCGCGGGGCGGCCCGGATTCGACGATGACGCCCCCATCCATGAAGACGAGCTGGTCGCCGACCTCGCGCGCGAAGCCGATCTCGTGGGTGACGACGACCATCGTCATCCCCTCCTCGGCGAGCGAGCGCATGACGGCGAGCACCTCGCCGACGAGCTCGGGGTCGAGCGCGCTCGTGGGCTCGTCGAAGAGCATGAGCTTCGGCTCCATCGCGAGCGCCCGGGCGATCGCGACGCGTTGCTGCTGGCCGCCGGAGAGCTGGCGGGGGTAGGCGTCGGCCTTGTCTGCGAGCCCGACGCGCTCGAGCAGCGCGCGCGCCGCCCGCTCGGCGGTGGCGCGCGGGGTCCGCTTCACGATGGCCGGCCCGCTCGCGACGTTCTCCAGCACGCTGAGGTGGGGGAAGAGGTTGAAGTGCTGGAAGACCATGCCGATCTCGGCGCGCCGGCGGGCGACCTCGCGCTCGTGCAGCTCGTGCAGGCGCCCGGCGCGCTCCTCGTAGCCGACGAGCACCCCGTCGACGAGGATCCGCCCCGCGTTGATCTTCTCGAGGTGGTTGATGCAGCGCAGGAGGGTCGACTTGCCGGATCCCGACGGGCCGATGATGCAGGCGACCTCGCCCCGGGCGACGGTGAGGTCGATCCCCCGCAGCACCTCGAGCACGCCGTAGCGCTTGTGGACGCCCTCGGCCCGCACCATCGGGCGAGCCGGGGCGTCGGCACCCGTCACTCGGTCACCGGGCCCGCGGGCCGGAGCCGCCAGATCGGCAGGGTCACCCTCAGGCGCTGGAACGGCGTCAGCGGCAGCGCGCGGGCCGCGCCGCGCGCGTAGTAGCGCTCCACGTAGTACTGGCCGATCGTGAGCACCGTCGTCATCGCGAGATACCAGATGCTCGCCATGAGAAAGAGCGGAATCGGCAGGTACGTGCGCGCCGCGAGCAGCTGGGACTCGCCGAACAGGTCGTAGACGGCGACGGTCGAGACCAGGGAGCTCGTCTTCAGCATCGAGATCGTCTCGTTCCCCGTCGGCGGGACGATGACCCGCATCGCCTGGGGGAGCACGATCTTGAACATGATCTGGAGCCGGCGCATCCCGAGCGACGCGGCGGCCTCGCTCTGGCCCGCGTCGACCGAGATGATCCCCGCGCGCACGATCTCGGCCATGTAGGCCGCTTCGTTGAGGCCGAGGCCGAGGATGCCCGCGGTCAGCGCCGAGATCAGGCTGTTGGTCGAGGCGGACGCGTGGGGGCCGAAGGGGACGCCGATCCCGAGATGGCCGTAGAGGTACGCGAGGTTGTACCAGAGGAAGAGCTGGACGAGCACCGGCGTGCCGCGGAACAGGTACACGTACAGCCAGCTCGCCCCGGCGACGATCGGATTGGCGCTGAGGCGCATGATCGCGAGCACGATGCCGCCGGCGATGCCGATCGCCATCGCCGCGCCCGTGAGCTCCAAGGTGATGACGACCCCGTGCAGGATCTCGGGAGCGAACAGGTAGGCCTTGATCGTCGCCCAGTGGTACCCGGCGTTGGTGACCAGGCTGTGGACGAGCATCGCGGCGAGGACGAGGACGATCCCGGCCGCCACCCACCGTCCGGCGTGGCGGACCGGGACCGCCGCGATCTCGCCGGGGCGGCGCTCCGTCCGCCGGGGGGCGCCCGAGTTCACCACCGCGACTCCGGGCGCCCGGGCTTCAGCTGACCTTCGGGTTGATCGCGAAGTGCGCGAGCGCGCCGTTCGCGATCCCCCACTTTTCGAGGATCTTCATGTAGAGCCCCGAGCGCTTCAGGTCCTGGAGGGCGACGAGCGTCGCCTTGTCGAGCGTCGAGGACTTCGGGAACGCGATGCCGTAGGGCGCGACGCCGAAGGGCTTGCCCGACAGCTTGAAGGTGCCATGCGACTGGTGGACGATGTAGGCCGCGACCTGGGAGTCTGCGAACCCGGCCTGTGCCCGGCCCGACGCCACGGCGAGGTTCGCCTCGTCCTGGGTGTTGAAGGGCAGAACCGTGTCGGGCTTCTTGCCGGCCTTCTTGCACAGCGCCACGTCGCGCTGGGCGTCGGCCTGCTCGGTGGTGCCGGTCTCGACGGCGACTGTCTTGCCGCAGAGCGTCGCGAGGTCGGTCACGTTCGCCGGGCTCGAGGACTTGACGTAGAAGCCCTCGCCCGCCTGGTAGTAGGAGACGAAGTTGACCTGCTTCTCGCGCGCCGCGGTCACCGTGAACGACGAGAGGCCGACGTCGAAGCGGCCGTCGACGAGCCCGGGGATGATCGTGTCGAAGGTCGCATTGACAAAGTGCGCCTTCAGCCCGAGCACGGCGGCGAGCGCGTTGCCGAGGTCGACGTCCATCCCGATGATCGTCTTGCCGTTCGCTGCGACGAACTCGTCGGGCGCGTAGGTCGCGTCGGCCGCGAAGCTGACGACGCCGGCCTTGCGGATCGCGGCGGGCACGAGCGCTGCCGCCTTCGGGTCCTTCCTCGGGGTCGGCAGCGCCGCCCGGGGGGCGCTCGCGGCCGCGGCCGCGCCGGCCCCGACGACGAGCGCAGACGCGCTGCACAGCGTCCCCACCACGAACGTGGCGGTGCGCGCCCGCCCGGTGCGCCGGGTCGTGCCGATGGTGCTCAACATGCCTTCACCTGCTTCTTCATCGAGAACCGGCTGAGCATAGCCAGTTCAGGAGCGCCGCCACGCCGCGGTGCGTCCGGTGGTCAGCCCGCCGGGGCCGGAGAGTCGCCCCACCACCCGCCGAGGTCCTCGGGGTAGCCCACGCCGACGAGGCAGAGCCCGGCCGCCGGCGCGAGTGGCGGTGCACCGCAGCGGCTGCCGCTGTGAAGGAGGGCGACGACGTCGCTCGCCCGGCGCCGCCCCGCGCCCGCTGCGACGAGCGTCCCGACGATCGCACGGACCATCTGGTGGCAGAAGGCGTTCGCCGCGATCTCGAAGGCGAGCCGGCCCGGCGCCGTCGCCCAGCGCGCGAAGAGCACCCGGCGCACGAGCGGGCCGTCGGGACGATCGGGGGGTCGCCGGCAGAAGGCCGCGAAGTCGTGCTCGCCGATCAAGGGATCGGTCGCGAGACGCATGACCGCGAGGTCGAGGGGGCCCTCGTGGCGCCAGGCAAAATGCCGCCGCCGGGGGTCGAACGGCCCGCCGACGTCGATCTCATAGCGGTAAAAGCGCGCCGTCGCCGCGAAGCGGGCGTGGAACGCGCCCGGCACGACGACGGCCCGCCAGCACGACGCCGCGTCGCCGAGCTGGGCGTCCAGGGAGCGGCGCAGGCGGGTCAGCTCCTCGAAGGCGGCACCGGTCGTGAAGTGGCGGGTGGCGAGCAGGCTCGTCTCGAAATCCGCGTGGACGACCTGGGCGGTCGCGTGTACGCCCGCGTCGGTCCGCCCCGCGCCGACGATCTCGACCTCCCGGCCGGCGATGCGCCCGAGCGCGTCGGCGAGGTCGCCGCCGACCGTGCGGATGCCGGGCTGTGGCGCGAAGCCGTGGTAGGCCGAGCCGTCGTACGCGAGACCGAGCGCGACACGCGTCCTCCCGGGCGCGGGCGGCGCACCCCGCGCAGGACGGCCCGCCGCGCGCGCCGGTGACGGGCCGCCGCTTGGGAGGTCGAACAGCGTCACGGCCGCCGCGCCGGCGCGACGGGTCCCGGGTCGCTCAGACGAACTCGATCCGCGCCATGGGCGCGTTGTCGCCCGGCCGCGGCCCGAGCTTGAGGATGCGCAGGTAGCCGCCCGGGCGCTCGGTGTAGCGCGGGGCGATCTCGGCAACGAGCTTGTGGGCCATGTCCTTGTCGCGCAGGTACGCGACGAGCTGGCGGTGGTTGTGGACGTCGCCCTTGCGCGCCTTGGTGACGAGCTTCTCGAGCACGGGGCGCAGCGCCTTGGCCTTCGCCTCGGTCGTCACGATGCCCTCGGGGCTCGCGGCGATCAGCGAGGCCGCGAGGTTGGCGATGATCGCCTTGTGGTGGGCGGCGTCCCCCCCGAAGCGGGGGCCCTTCTTCGGTGCGGCGGGCATCTCAGTACACCTCGTTGCCGCCGGCGAGCGTGAGGCCGCGCTCGTCGAGGCGCTCGACGACCTCGTCCAGGGACTTCTGGCCGAAGTTCGTGATGTTCAAAAGGTCCGCAGTGCTGCGCTCGATGAGCTGGCCGATGGTGTTGATCTGCGCGCGCTTCAGGCAGTTGCGCGGCCGCTCGGAGAGGTCGAGATCCTCAATGGGAAGGTCGAGGTCGGGCGAGCCGCTCGCAACCGTGGCGACGTCCCCGAGCTCGAGGCCCTCGGCCCCCTCGGAGAGCTCGGCGACGAGGCTGACGAGCGCCCGCAGCGTCTGGCCCGCCGAGGCGAGGGCCTCGGCGGGGGTGAGCGAGCCGTCGGTCTCGACGTCGAGGACGAGGCGGTCGTAGTCGGTCGACTGCTCGACGCGGGTCGGCTCAACGGTGAAGGCGACGCGGCGCACCGGCGAGAAGATCGCGTCGACGGGGATCACCCCGATCGTCGGGCTCTGCTTGTTCCGCTCGGCCGAGAGGTAGCCCTTGCCGCGGTCGACGGTGACGTCCATGGCGAGGCGGCCCTTGGCGGTGACCGAGGCGAGGTGCAGCTCCGGGTTGAGCACGTGCACGTCCGCCGTCGTCCGCAGGTCCGCGCCGGTCACCTCGGCCGGGCCGCGCACGTCGATGCGCAGGGTGACGGGCTCCTCGGACTCGCTCGTCAGCACGAGGTCCTTCAGGTTCAAGATGATGTCGCTCACGTCCTCCTTCACCCCGGAGAGGTACGTGAACTCGTGCAGCGCGTCGTCGAAGCGGACCTGGGTCACCGCGGCGCCCGGGATCGAGGAGAGCAGGGTGCGCCGCAGGGCGTTGCCGAGGGTGTGGCCGAAGCCCGGGTCGAGCGGGCCGATGGCGAACCGCTGGCGGTTGTTCTCCTCCTCGCCGATCGCCTCGACCGTCGGCCGCTGGATGATGAGCATCTCGTCGCTCCTGTTGCTGCGTCTTCTCGTGTCTGCGTCTGGTGTCGTGATGGAGCGGGCGCGCCGGGCAACCGGGGCCCGCGGGCGGGCTACTTGGAGTAGAGCTCGACGATGAGCTGCTCGCGCACGGGCGTGTCGATCTGCTCGCGCACCGGCGCCACGCGCACGCGCACCTGGGTGCCGTGCTCCTCGGCCTCGAGCCAGCCCGGGGTCGGGCGGTCGATCGTGTCGAGGTTCTGGCGGACCGTGATCTGCTCGCGGGCGGTCGGCACGAGGGCCACGACGTCCCCGACGCGCACCCGGTAGCTCGGGATCGTGACGCGGCGGCCGTTGACCTGGACGTGGCCGTGGCTGACGAGCTGGCGGGCCTGGTTGCGGCTGATGCCCCAGTTGGCGCGGAACGCGATGTTGTCGAGGCGCATCTCGAGCATCCGCAGCAGGTTCTCGCCGGTGATGCCGCTCTGACGGTTCGCCTCCTCGTAGATGTTGCGGAACTGCTGCTCCAACACGCCGTAGATGCGACGCGCCTTCTGCTTCTCCCGCAGCTGGGCCAGGTACTCCGAGCCCTGGCGCACGCGGTCGCGCCCGTGCTCGCCCGGCGGGAACGGCCGGCGCTCGATCGGGCATGCGGCGCTCTCGCACTTCGCGCCCTTCAAGAACAGCTTGACCTTCTCCCGGCGGCACAGACGGCACACCGGACCCGTGTAGCGGGCCATGTCTCTCCTCCTCCTGGCCCGCTCAGACCCGGCGCCGCTTCTTCGGGCGGCAGCCGTTGTGCGGGATGGGCGTCACGTCCTTGATGCCGGTCACCTCGATGCCTGCGGCGGCGATCGAGCGGATCGCGGTCTCGCGTCCGGAGCCCGGACCGCGCACGAGCACGTCGACACGCCGCACCCCGTGCTCCATCGCGCGGCGCGCGCACTGCTCGGCGGCCATCTGGGCGGCGAAGGGGGTCGATTTGCGCGAGCCCTTGAACCCGACGTTGCCCGCGGACGCCCACGCGAGCACGTTGCCCTCGTGGTCGGTGATCGAGACGATCGTGTTGTTGAAGGAGCTCTTGATATGCGCGACGCCGTGCGCGACGTTCTTGCGCTCGCGCCGACGCGGGCGCCGGCCTCCGGGCTTGGTGGGCTTGGCCATCAGTGCTTGCGAACCTTCTTCTTGCCGGCGACGGTCTTCTTCGGGCCCTTGCGGGTCCGGGCGTTCGTGTGGGTGCGCTGGCCGTGGACCGGAAGGCCGCGGCGGTGGCGAAGTCCCTGGTAGGAGCCGATCTCCATCTTGCGCTTGATGTCCTGGGCAACGTCGCGGCGCAGGTCACCCTCGACCTTCAGGTTGGCGTCGATGTAGGCGCGAAGACGCGCCACCTCCTCGTCGGTAAGGTCGCGCACGCGGGTGTCGACGCTCACCTCCGCCGCCTCGGCGACCTGGCGCGAGGTCGTCGGCCCGATGCCGTAGATGTAGGTGAGTGCGACCTCGAGCCGCTTCTCGCGGGGGATGTCGACGCCGGCGATCCGTGCCACCGCTCAGCCCTGCCGCTGCTTGTGGCGCGGGTTCTCGCAGATGACCATCACGCGCCCGTGGCGACGGATGACCTTGCACTTCTCGCACATCGGCTTGACGCTCGGTTGTACCTTCATCGCTCTGCTCTCTCCTCCCGGCCGGGCCGGGACCTGCGACGTGGTGCTGCTCGACGAGGGATCTGGCGACGCGGCCGTCGCCTACTTGTACCGGTAGGTGATTCGCCCACGGGTGAGGTCGTAGGGCGTGATCTCCACCTGCACCCGGTCGCCCGGCAGGATGCGGATCCGGTGCATCCGCATCTTCCCCGAGCTGTGCGCGAGGACCTTGTGTCCGTTCTCGAGCTCGACGCGGAACATGGCGTTCGGCAGCGGCTCGATGACGGTGCCCTCGAGCACAATCGCATCCTCCCTCGGCTTCGGCAGATCGACCTCCTGAGCTTCGATACGGCCCCGACTCCACTCGCCCCGCCTCGCGACGGGGCGCCGATCCGGCGGGAACGGTCGGCGGGCCCAAGATGGGCCCTTGTCGGGCACGCAGCGAGATGCCCCGGTGCCCGGAGCGAATGACAAGTGTAGCACCTGAGCGGATCCGCCGACCGGCCCCTATGGCGCGGTGAGGACCTCCGGGCCGTGCTCGGTCACGGCGATCGTGTGCTCGAAGTGGGCTGACAGGCTGCCGTCGGCCGTGACGACGCTCCACCCGTCCTCGAGCTCGACGGTGTCGGGGCCGCCGACGTTCACCATCGGCTCGACGGCAAAGACGTTGCCGACCCTGAGCCGGGGCCCGGGACTGCCGGGCCAGTAGTTCGGGACCTGGGGCTCCTCGTGCATCGCGGTCCCGATCGCATGGCCTACGTACTTGCGCACGACCGAGAAGCCTGCAGCCTCCGCGACCTCCTGGACCGCGCGGCCGATCTCGTGCAGGCGGTTGCCTGGGCGCATCTTGTCGATGCCCGCCCACAGCGAGCGCTCTGTGACCTCGATGAGGCGTGCCGCGACGGGGCTCACCTCGCCGACCGCCGTCGTGTAGGCCGCGTCGCCGTGGTAGCCCTCGACGATGGCGCCGCAGTCGACCGAGAGGATGTCACCCTCCTTCACCCGGTAGTCGCCGGGGATGCCGTGGACGATCATGTTGTTCGGCGAGGTGCAGATCACCGCGGGGAAGCCGTGGTAGTTGAGGAAGTTCGAGCGCGCAGCGCGCCGCTCGAGCACCTTGCGGGCGACCGCGTCGACCTCGGCGGTTGTCACACCGGGCCGGATGAAGGCGCGGGTCTCCGCGATGATCTCAGCGACCACGCGTCCGGCGCGGCGCATCTTTCCGATCTCCTCCGGCGTTCGGATCACGGATGCTCCACCACCTTGGTCCGCCGGCTCTCGTCGACCACGCGCACGATGCGGTCGGTCACCTCGTCCGGGGTCCCGGTTCCCTCGACGCGCACGAGGCGGTTGGAGCCCTCGTACCACGACACGAGGGGAGCGGTCTCCTTCTCGTAGAGGTCGAGGCGGCGTTGGATCGCGGCCTCGGTGTCGTCGGGCCGCTGGACGACCTCGCCGCCGCACACGTCGCAGATCCAATCGACCTTGGGCGGCGCGGCGACCGAGTAGTTCGTCCCGCAGTCCACGCAGACGCGCCGGCCGGCGAGGCGCTCGAGGACGAGGGAGGTCGGGACCTCGAGGTCGATCACGAGGTCGAGGCCCCGCGGCGCCAGAAGCGCGTCGAGCGCCTCGGCCTGGACGGTCGTGCGCGGGAAGCCGTCGAGGACGAAGCCACGGCCCCGCGTGTCGTCTTGGGCGAGTCGCCCCTCGAGCATGGAGAGCAGCAGCCCGTCGGGGACGAGCTCACCGGCGTCCATGTAGCGCTTGGCCTCGCGGCCGAGCTCGGTCTGCTGCTTGACCGCGGCGCGCAGCATGTCGCCGGTCGAGATGTGGGGGATCACGTAGTGGTGCGACAGCCGCACGCACTGGGTCCCCTTCCCCGCGCCTTGCTTGCCGAGGACGATGAGGCGAGCGCCCGGTATCACGCTCAGGAGCGGAGGAAGCCCTCGTAGTTGCGCATCGTCAGCTGGCTGTCGATCTGCTTGTTCGTCTCGAGCGCGACGCCGACACAGATGAGCAGCGTCGTCCCGAAGAACGGGATCGTGTTGATATGCCAGGCGGCGAGGAGCACCGAGGGGACGAGGGCGACGAAGGCCAGGAACAACGAGCCGGGGAGCGTGATGCGGTTCAAGATGCGCGACAGGTACTGCTCGGTCGGCGCGCCGGGGCGGATCCCGGGGATGTAGCCGCCCTGCTTGCGGATCGTGTCGGCCTGCTGGACCGGGTCGAAGCTCACCTGGACGTAGAAGAAGGTGAACACGACGATGAAGATGCCGTAGAGCAGCAGGTAGATGCCTCCGGTCGGCGTGTACAGGTTCGCCTGGATCCAGCTGCGCACGCCCTTCCACGGCAGGACGGTCGCGACGAGGACCGGGATGTACAACAGCGAGCTCGCGAAGATGATCGGGATGACGCCGGCCTGGTTGACCTTCAACGGGATGTAGGTGCTCTCCCCGCCGTACATGCGCCGTCCCGCGACGCGCCGGGCGAAGGTGACCGGGATCCGGCGCTGGCCGAGCTCGACGGCGACGATCGCGACGAGCAGCGCGAGGCAGACCACGAGCACGACGATGAGACCGGCCCAACCCTTGTCGGCACGGATGATCTGGACGTCAAAGGGCAGCGTCGCGACGACGTTCGCGAAGATCAGGATCGACATCCCCTGGCCGATGCCGCGCTCGGTGATCAGCTCGCCGAGCCACATGACGAACGCGGTGCCGGCGGTGAAGGTGAGGATGATGAAGAGCACCCGCTCCCAGGTGAAGTTCGGGATGAGGTCCGCCCCCGTCGAGAGCAGTTGACCGGAGTGGAGCAGGAAGACGATGCCCGAGGACTGCATGAGGGCCAGCGCGACCGTGAGGTAGCGGGTGGTCTGGGTGAGCTTGCGCTGACCGACCGCGCCCTGGTCGCGCCACTGCGCGAACTTCGGGATCACCGTGCCGAGCAGCTGCACGATGATCGACGAGGTGATGTAGGGCATGATCCCGAGGCCGAGCACCGCCGCGCGCGCGAGCGCTCCTCCGGAGAAGAGGTCGAGGTAGCCGAGGATGCCCGAGTTGCGCGTCCCCGAGGTGATGTTCTCGATCGCCTTCACGTTGACGCCGGGAACGGGGATGTTCGCCCCGAGCTGATAGATCGCGACGACGAGGAGCGTGAAGAGGACCTTGTTCCTCAGGTCGGCGACCCGGACGATGTTCCTCAGGCTCGACAGCAAGACGTTCTCCTCGTTGGGCGCCTCGGGGGGCACGCCGGGGGCGGAGCCGTTGCCGGCACCGGCTCCGGTGTGGTGACCCTAGCCGGTCGGTCGCGCTCAGCGGTTGGCGAGCGCGTTGCCCTTGACGGGGGGACGACGGTCGCCGTGCGGCCCGGGGACGACGCTCGTCGTCCCGCCCGCGGCCTCGATGGCCGCGACGGCGGACCGGGAGAACGCGTGCGCCTGCACGCGCACCGCGCGGGTGAGGGCACCGCCGCCGAGCACCTTGACCAGGCCCTTGTGGTGCACGAGGCCCGCGGCCCGCAGCGTCTCGGGCGTCACCTCGTCCGCGCCCGTCGCCTCCAGGACGTCGAGGTTGACCACGTTGTACTCGACCCGGAACGGGTTCGCGAAGCCACGCAGCTTGGGGATGCGCTGGGTGAGCGGCAGCTGGCCGCCCTCGAAGCCGGGCTTGACGGTGTCGCGGGCACCCTGGCCCTTGGTCCCACGCCCGGCGGTCTTGCCCCCCTTGCCCGCGATGCCGCGCCCGACGCGGCGCCGGTCGCGCGTCGCCCCGGGGGCGGGCGCCAGTTCGTGCGGACGCATCAGGGTGCCACCTCCTCGGTCACGAACCCGACCTCCTCGACCTCGACGAGGTGGGGGACGCGGGCGATCATGCCACGGATCTCCGGCCGGTCCGGAAGGAGCGCAGCCTTGCCGATCCGGCCGAGGCCGAGCGCACGCAGGGTGCCGCGGTGCTTGGGCTTGGTGCCGATCGCCGAGCGGACCTGGGTCACGAACAGCTGGGCCTCCTGGCTCTGCGCCCCGGGGGCGCCCGTCGTGGCCATCACCGGGTCTCCGCCGCGCGGCCCGGGGCCGTGGCAGCCTCGCGCCGGCGCTCCTCGTAGGCGCGCAAGACGCCGAGGGGGACGACTTCGTCGGCCGGCTTGCCCCGCAGCCGCGCCACCTCGTCGGGGCGGCGCAGCGCGCGCAGGCCCGCGATGGTCGCGTGGGCGACGTTGATCGCGTTGGAGGTGCCGAGAGACTTCGCGACGATGTCGTGGATGCCGGCCATCTCCAAGATGGCACGGGCGGCACCACCGGCGATGACCCCGGTGCCCGGCGCCGCCGGCTTGAGCAGGATGCGGCCCGCACCCGCCTCGCCGATCACCGGGTGGGTGATCGTCGACCCCGCGAGCGGCACATCGAAGAGGTTCTTCTTCGCCTCCTCGATCCCCTTTTGGACCGCGAGACCAGCCTCCTTGGCCTTGCCGTAGCCGAGACCGACCCGTCCCTGGCCGTCCCCGATGACCATGAGCGCGGTGAAGGAGAAGCGCCGGCCGCCCTGGACGACCTTGGCGACGCGGTTGACCTTGATCGTCCGCTCTTCGTACTGCTGCTCGGGCATCTCAGAACTCCAGTCCGGCCTCGCGGGCCGCGTTGGCGAGCGCCGCGACCCTCCCGTGGTAGCGGGAGGCGCCCCGGTCGAAGACGACCCGGGCCACTCCCTTCTCCTTCGCCCGGACGGCGACGAGGCGGCCGACCTCGGCAGCCGCGGCGACGTTGCCCGTGGGCTGCGCGCGCAGCGCGGCCTCGACAGTCGACGCGGCGGCGAGGGTCTCCCCCGCGACGTCGTCGATCACCTGGGCCACGATGTGCTTGTTCGAGCGGAACACCGACAGGCGCGGCCGCTCGGGCGTGCCCGAGACCTTGCGCCGCACCCGGGCGTGGCGCCGCTTCTTCAGCTCGTGCTGACGCGATGGGTTCGCCATGGCTACTTCCCGGCCTTGCCGGCCTTGCGGAGGACGACCTCGCCGGCGTATCGGACGCCCTTGCCCTTGTAGGGCTCGGGCTTGCGGATCTTTCGGATATCGGCCGCGACCTGGCCGACCTTCTCCTTGTCGATGCCCCGCACGGTGATGCGCGTCGGCGCGGGGACCTCGAAGGTGATGCCTTCCGGCGCGTCGACGACGACCGGGTGGCTGAAGCCGAGCGCGAGCTCGAGCTGGTCCGGGCTCTTGGCGGCCGCGCGGTAGCCGACGCCGACGATCTCCAGATCCTTGTGGAAGCCCTCGGTGACGCCCGTCACCATGTTGGCGATCAGCGTGCGCGTGAGCCCGTGGAGCGCGCGGTTCTGGCGCTGGTCGTCGGGGCGCTCGACGACGAGGACCTGCTCGTCACGGCGCACCGTGATCGCGCCCGGGAGGTCGCGCTGGAGCGTGCCCTTCGGGCCCTTGACGACGACGCGCCGCTCGGCGAGGTCGACCTCGACCCCCGCAGGCAGCGCGACGGGCGCCCGTCCGATTCGCGACATCAGCGATCACCTCGCAGGGCCGCGGTGGCGCCGCGGACGTCACCACACATAGCAGAGCACCTCGCCCCCGACTCGGGCCTGGCGTGCCTCACGGTCGGTGAGAAGGCCGCGGCTCGTGGACAGCACCGCGACGCCCATCCCGCCGAGGACGCGGGGCAGCTGGTCGGCGCGCGCGTAGACGCGCAGTCCCGGCTTGGAGACACGCTTCAGGCCGGCGATGGCCCGGGCGCGTTCGGCGGTGTACTTCATCTTGATCTCGAGAACGGTGCCGGGCCGGCGCGGGTCCTCTGAGGTCGAGAAGCCCGCGATGTACCCCTCGCGCTCGAGGATCGTGGCGAGCGCCGCCTTCACCTTGGAGCCGGGCATGGACACGCTGTCGTGCATCGCGACGTTGGCGTTGCGAAGGCGCGTCAGCATGTCCGCGATCGGATCGGTCATGGTCATCGGTGTTCGCCTCCCCTCACCAGCTCGCCTTGGTGACGCCGGGAACCTCGCCTGCGTGCACCAGCTCGCGCAGGCAGATCCGGCAGAGGCCGAAGCGGCGCAGCACCGCGCGGGGGCGGCCGCAGCGACGGCAGCGGGTGTAGCCGCGCACCTTGTACTTCGGCGTGCGCTGCTGCTTCTCGACGAGAGCCTTCTTTGCCATCGCTACTGTCCTTCGCGCCGGAACGGGAAGCCGAACGCGTCGAGCAGGGCCCTGCCCTCGGCGTCGGTGCGGGCGGTCGTCACGATCGTGATGTCCATCCCTCGGGTGGTGTCGATGCGGTCGTAGTCAATCTCGGGGAAGATCAGCTGCTCGGTGATGCCGAAGGTGTAGTTGCCGTGCCCGTCGAACGAGCGGGACGGCAGTCCCCGGAAGTCGCGGATGCGGGGCACCGCGAGCGAGATGAGCCGGTCGAGGAACTCCCACATCCGGTCACCGCGCAACGTCACCATCGCGCCGATTGCGTTCCCCTCGCGCAGCTTGAACGCCGCGATCGACTTGCGGGCGCGGGTAACGACCGGCTTCTGGCCGGTGATCGCCCCAAGGTCGCGCACCGCGCCCTCGAGGAGGCTCTGCTGCTGGGTCGCGCGGCCCACCCCGCAGTTGATGACGATCTTCTCGAGGCGGGGCACCTCCATGACGTTGCGCAGCCCGAGCTCGGCGCGCAGGCGGTCGCGGATCTCGGCCTCGTAGCGCACCTTGAGGCGCGGTCGCTCAGCCACGGCGCCCGGCGCGCTCACAGGTCGCCCCCGCACTTCGCGCAGACGCGTCGCTTCTTGCCGTCATCCTCGACGCGGTACGCAGCGCGCGTCGCACCGTCCTTCTTGCAGACGAGCGCGACCGCCGACACCGGAAGCGGCATGTCCTTGTCGATGATGCCGGCCTGCATCGTCGCCCGGAGGGCCCGCTGGTGGCGCTTGGCGATGTTGACGCCCGCGACGATCACCTTGTTCTCCTTGGGGAGCGCACGGATGACCTCGCCGCTCTTGCCGCGGTTCTTGCCGGAGAGCACCTGCACGGTGTCGCCCTTGTGGATGCGCATTCAGATCACCTCCGGAGCCAGGGAGACGATGCGCATGAAGCGCTTGTCCCGAAGCTCCCGGCCCACGGGGCCGAAGATGCGGGTTCCCCGCGGCTGCAACTGGTCGTTGATGAGGACGGCTGCGTTCTCGTCGAAGCGGATGTAGCTGCCGTCGGGCCGGCGGCTCTCCTTCTTGGCCCGGACGACGACGCAGCGCACGACGTCGCCCTTCTTCACGGCCGCGCCCGGCACGGCGTCCTTCACGGTCGCGATGAAGACGTCGCCGATGCGCGCGTAGCGCCGGCGCGAGCCGCCGAGCACCTTGATGCACAGCACCTCGCGCGCGCCGGAGTTGTCGGCCACCTTGAGGCGGGTCTCCTGCTGGATCACCGCGCACGCTCCAGGATCTCGACCAGCCGCCAGCGCTTCAGCTTGGACAGCGGGCGCGTCTCACTCACACGGACACGATCACCGACCGACGACGCGTTCTCCTCGTCGTGGACGTACAGGCGCTTGGTCCGCTGCACCGTCTTCGCGTAGCGCTGGTGGCGCACCCGGTCGACGACGGCGACGACGGCGGTCTTGTCCGTCTTGCGGGAGACGACCGTGCCCTCCCGCACCTTGCGCAGCTGACGCTCGGGCGCCGCGCTCTGCTCGGCCATCACTGCTCCTCGCTCTCGGTCAGGTCCTGCTCGCGCCGAAGCGTCAGCAGGCGCGCGACCTCACGCCGCACCTCGCGGATGCGGCTGACGTTGTCGAGCCGTCCGGTCGCGAGCTGGAAGCGCAGGTTGAAAAGCTCCTGGCGCGCGTCGGCGAGCTTCTGGACGCGGTCGACGGGGTCGAGGGACCGCAGCTCGGTCGCCTTGGTCATCAGGCCTCCACCTCCGCAACCGCCGCCTGCTCGCGCACGACAAAGCGCGCCTTGATCGGGAGCTTCTGGATCGCCCGCTCCATCGCCGCGCGCGCGAGGGTCTCGTCGACCCCGGCGAGCTCGAACAGAATCCGGCCCGGCCGCACGACCGCGACCCAGCGCTCGGGATTGCCCTTGCCCGAGCCCATGCGCGTCTCGGCCGGCTTCTGGGTGACCGGCTTGTCGGGGAAGACGCGGATCCAGACCTTGCCGCCACGGCGCACGTGGCGGGTCATCGCGATACGGGCGGCCTCGATCTGACGGGCCGTGATCCAGCCCGGCTCCTCGGCCTTGATCCCGTAGTCGCCGAAGGACACCGAGGTGCCGCCCTTGGCGACGCCCGTGAGACGCCCGCGGTGTTGCTTGCGGTGCTTGACCTTGCGCGGCATCAGCATGGTCAGTCGGTCTCCTTGCGGAAGTGCGGGACGTCGTGGTGCTCGGCCCGCGTGCGGCGCTCGATCTCCTCCTCCTCGGCGAGGAGGCGCTCGAGGGAGTCGTCCGCAGGGGGTGCCGGGGCCGGCTCGGGAGCCACGGGTGCGGCCTCGGGCGCCACCGGCGCGGGGGTCGCCCCGGGTGCGGCGAGGTCGGGACGCCGTCGGCCACCGCCGGCGCTCACGATGCGACGCGGCCGGCTCTGGCCGGAGGTCTCCCCGACGGCCATCGCGGCCTCGCGGGAGATCTTGTCCTCGACCGCGGTCTTGTAGGGCAGGATGTCGCCCTTGTAGATCCACACCTTGATGCCGACGCGCCCGGTTGTCGTGCGTGCCTCGCGGAAGCCGTAATCGATGTCGGCGCGCAGCGTGTGCAACGGGACGCGGCCCTCGCGGTAGGACTCGCGCCGGGCCATCTCCGAACCGCCGAGGCGGCCCGAGCACTGGACACGCACACCAAGACCGCCCGCCTTCTGGACGGTCTGGATCGCCCGCTTCATCGCCCGGCGGAAAGAGATCCGGCGCGCGAGCTGGTCCGCGATGCCCTGCGCGATGAGGGCCGCGTCGAGCTCGGGCTGCTTGATCTCCTGGATGTTCAGCTGGACGTTCGGGTTGTGCGTGATGCGCGCGAGCTGGCGCCGCAGACGGTCGGCCTCCGCGCCGCGCCGGCCGATGACGATGCCGGGGCGCGCGGTGTGGATGTCGACGCGCAGGCGGTCGCGCGTGCGCTCGACCTCGATCCGGCTGACCGCTGCGGCTTCGAGCTGACCGGTG
>JAKABX010000078.1 GCA_021796545.1 Actinomycetes bacterium | reverse complement strand
ACGGGGCTGGCCGCCGCCGAAGCCGTGCCGCCACCGCCCGCACCCCAGCCGGTCGCCGGGAGGACCGTCGTCGCGCCGCGGCGCCGGGCGCGCACCGCCGCACCTGTGGCCCCACCCGAGTCCGCCAAGCGGACTCCCCGGACGCGCAAGGCCGTCGCCGAGGAGGTCCCAGCGCCGCGTTCCCCCGCACCCGCGCGCACCGCGGAGTCGCCCACGGCGGCGACGAAGCCCGCGCCCAAGATCCCGACGAAGAAGGCGGCTCGACCGGGGGCGCGTGCTGCGGAGCGGACTCCCGCGAAGGAAGCTCGCGCAACAAAGACGCCGAAGAAGGCCGCGGCGACCAACAAGGCCGCGGCGACCAAGAAGGCTGCGGCGACCAAGAAGGCTGCGGCGACCAACAAGGCTGCGGCGACCAACAAGGCTGCGGCGACCAAGAAGGCTGCGGCAACCAAGATGCCGGCATCCGCCAAGGCGGCTGCCGGCGAGGTCACCGAGGCACCCGGTGTGCGCGCCGCGCGACGCGCCGCGACCGCGGCGACGCCCGCCGCGGTGGCGCGCCGGACGGCGAGGAGAGCGGCCCCGCCGGGCCCACAGGACGCCGCGCCGTCGCCGGAGACCCCCGCCATCGCACCGCGGCGTGCCGCGAGGAGGCACGAGCGGGGCCGGGGATGACCGGTGTGACGGTTGGAAAGTGGCGTCCCGAGGACCTGATCCCACATCGGCCGCCATTTCTCCTCCTCACGGCGGTGACGGCGCTTGAACCGGGTCAGTCCGCCCGTGGCGAGTGGCAGCTCGGAGACGAACCGTTCTTCGCCGGGCACTTTCCCGGGCGGCCGACACTGCCGGGTGTGCTGATGGTCGAGTCCCTCGCGCAACTCGGCGCGGCCGCGGTTCTTGCCGACGACCGCTTCGCCGGCCGGCTGCCACTGTTCGGCGGCATCGACCGCGCGCGCTTCCGGCGCCAGGCGGGTCCTGGCGACCTCCTCGAACTCGAGGTGCACCTCGGACGGCTGTCGTCCCGTGCAGGGACCGGGCACGGCGTCGCAAGTGTGCGGGGCGAGATCTGTTGCGAGGCAGATCTGCTCTTTGTTCTGGTTCCGACAGGCTGAGACCATGCGCCTTGTGACATGGAACGTCAACTCCTTGAAGGCCCGCCAGGAACGGGTCGAGGCGTGGCTGGAGGACAACGAGCCGGACGTCTGTTGTCTGCAGGAGACCAAGTGCGCGGACACGGCCTTCCCCGCGGCCGCATTCGCCGCCCTCGGCTACGAGAGCGCGCACCACGGCAACGGCAGGTGGAACGGCGTCGCCATCCTCTCGCGGGTCGGCTTGGACGACGTGCATGCCGGTTTTGCGGACGAGGATGCCGCGAGCGTGACGGAGTGCCGGATCCTCGCGGCAACCTGCGGAGGCGTGCGCGTGCTCTCGGTCTATGTGCCCAATGGCCGCGCGGTCGGCTCTGAGCACTACGACTTCAAGCTGTCCTGGCTGGCCCGCCTCCGTGCCGAGATCGCCCGGGTCGAGGGCGAGCTCGTCGTCTGCGGCGACTTCAACGTCGCACCGAGCGACGCGGACGTCTTCGATCCGGCGGCCTTTGTCGGGATGACCCACGTCACGCCGGCTGAGCGCGCTGCGCTCGGCGCACTCCTCGACGACGGCCTCGTCGATGCGCTGCGCCGACTGCAGCCCAAGGGGCCAGGTCCCTTCACCTGGTGGGACTACCGCGGTGGCGCCTTTCACAAGGGCGAGGGAATGCGCATCGACCTCGCGCTCTGTTCGAGGGGGATCGCCGGTCGCCTGACCGGGGCTTTTGTCGACCGCGAGGCCCGCAAGAAGGGTGCGTTCGACTCCTCGCCCTCGGACCACGCACCGCTCGTGGTCGAGTGGCGAGACACGCCGTGAGCGCGGCCGCCGAGGAGTCGCGCATCGTCGACGCTGCCCGGCTGAGGAGTCCCCGGTGGTCGGCTGATCAACCTGTAGCAACGGAGTTGACGAGGACCTATGGAGGCGACGAGACTCTCCCGTCGTGAGGTGCGGGTCCGTTGCCGTGCCCGCGTCGCGCGGCCACCGGCGGCGGGGCGCGGTGGCCCAGGGCGAGTGGGGAACGGTCCCGTGGGCCTGAGGATCCGTCTCGTCGAGCCGGCTCCTGTCGGCCACAACGTCTACGACCTCTCCCGGCTCCCGCGCCTCGGGCTCCCGCTCATCGCGACCATGCTCGCCGAGGCCGGACACGACGTCCGCGTGTACTGTGAGGTGCTCGCGGCGCCCGATCTTGAGGATTGCCTGCGCGCCGACCTCGTCGGCATCTCCTCGACGACCTCGACGGCTCCGGCGGCCTATCGTCTCGCGGACCTGTGCGCCCGGGCGGGCGTGCCGGTCGTGCTCGGTGGACCGCATGTGACCTTCGAGGCCGATGAGGCGCTCGGGCACGCACCCTACGTCGTGCGCGGTGAGGGCGAGGCGACGATGCTGGCCCTCGTCGCCCACCTCGAGACGGATGCGGACCTCGGGGGGGTGCCCGGACTGTCCTACCTCGGCCCTGACGGCGAGCCCCGCCACAACCCGGCACGCCGGCGCTGCAGCCAGGAGGGGTTCGAGCAGCTGCCGATCCCGCGGCTCGAGCTCATCGTCGGCCACGAGAAGATGGCGACCAAGCCCGTGATGACCCAGTGGGGCTGCCCCTTCAACTGCGAATTCTGCTCTGTGAGCGCAATGTTCTCCCGCGCCGTCCGCCACCGGCGCGCCGACCAAGTTGTTGCCGAGCTCGCGGGACTCGACGCGAGGAGGGTCTTCTTCTACGACGACAACTTCGTCGTGAACAAGGCACGCACGTCCACGCTGCTCAGGGCGATGATCGAGTCCGGCGTTACGCCAGAGTTCTTTGCCCAGCTGCGCGCGGACGCCGCGCTCCGCTCCCTCGCCCACCCCGACATCGACGACGACTTCCTCGCGCTCATGCGGCGCGCCGGCGGCACGATGGTGATGATCGGCATCGAAGCGGTAAGCGACGCGGCGCTCGCCGAGATGGGCAAGCGCCAGAGCGTCGCGACGATCGAGCGCGCGATCGACGCGTTCCACCGCCACGGCATCGCCGTGCACGGGATGTTCGTCGCAGGCTTCGACGCCGACACCGCCGAGAGCACCGAGGCGACCGTCGCCTTTGCCCGCCGCCTCGGGATCGACACCTTCCAGCTGATGGTGGAGACGCCGCTGCCCGGAACCCCGCTGTGGTCTCGCGTCGCCGCCGAGGGGCGTCTGCTCAGCCGGGACTGGTCCCTCTTCGACGGCCATCACGTGGTGATGCGACCTGCGCAGATGAGCCCCCTCGAGCTCCAGCTCGGCGTTCTCGAGGCGATGCGCGACTTCTACTCCTGGCCCCGGATCCTGTCCTCGGGGCTCGTCGCGGCGCTCCGGCACCTCCCCGACCTCGTGCGCGGCGAGAGCCTGGCGCTGGTGGGCCAGCTCCCCGCGCTCGCGCGCGCCGCGTGGTCCCGGCGCTTCGAGGACGTCGCCCTCGCGCTCCAGCGAGGCCTGCCGCGTGAGACCTCCGAGCGCGTGGTGCGCTCGTTGTGGCTCCCGGCGCTGCGCTTCTACGCGCGCCGGCAGCTCAGCGCCCTCGAGGCCCAGGAACGCGCGCGGGGCCACCTCGCGTTCCTCGAGGCACTGTCGGCCTGACCCGCGCCGACGCGCGCGCCGCGCAGACGCCCGGGCCCCTCAGGCACCTGCAACGACGGGCGTGGTCACGCGCCCGCGGGCGTCTTCCCCGGTGGTCGTCTTGTGGGGCAGGATCCCGACCGCAGGGCGCCGGGCGTCGACGACGGCGCCCGCACGTCACGATCGTGCGCGCCCGGCGGCCGCGCGGGCGCGCGTCCGGGGGACTCGGCGCCCGCGGCGGTAGGGTGCGGGCCGTGCAGTTGTGCGATGAGGCGGCGGTCGCCGGGGCGCTCTGTGGGCTCGCGTGGGCGCGGCGGGGCCGCGAGCTGGTGAAGGTCGTCCGCCGCCAGGACTTCGCCGCGGCGCTCGCGTACGTGAACGAAGTCGGCCGCCTCGCCGAGGAGGCCGACCACCACCCCGACGTCGAGATCTCCTGGGGGACGGTGACGCTCCGGCTCTCGACCCACTCGCTCGGTGGGATCACTGACGCCGACCTCGCGCTCGCGCGGGCGATCGACGAGCTCGGCGCCCGGACGTGAGCGGCGCGGCGCCACCCGCAGCCCGCGCGTACGTGCCCCTCGAGGTCCTCGGGACGCGCCCCCACGTCATCGTGGACGGCGCCGCGCGCGGCGGGACCGCACTCAGCCTCTCGCACTGACCCGTCACCCCGACGCCACCGGATCTCGTCGGTGACACCTCGACGGAGATCGCGCTGTTCTTCCGGGCGGCCCCCAAGGGACGCGCGGAGACGATCGCGGCGGTGACCTGCGACCATCTCGACGAGGACGGGGCACTCGCGCTCTTCTGCCTGTGCGCACCCGAGCGCGCGGTCGAACACGGCGCCCTGCTTGTCGGCGCGGCCGCCGCCGGGGCCTTCGACACCGTCGCCGAACCGGACGCCCGGCGCGTCGCGTTCGGCGTTCGCCACCTCTTCGATCCGGCGCGCTCGCCGCTGCGGGCGACGCGCGCACGCTGGACAGCCGAAGCGCTGCGCACCGCGCTCGCGGAGCTGCGCGGGCTCCTCGAGGCACCCGGCGCATACGCTTCCTGGTGGGGTGCCGAGGACGCCGCCTACGACGCGGGGCCGCTGGCGCTCGCGGCGGGAGCTGTCTCGGTCGAGGTAGACGGCGAGCTCGGCCTCGCGGTCGTGGGCGGCGCGCCGCCGGAAACGCCCGGGCCCTTCGCCCGCGTCGGGCGCGCCCTTCTCCCCGTCCGCCGTGCTGCCCTGCACAGCGCCACGTCCGCGCCCCGCGTGCTCGTCGCGACGGGCGGCGCCATCGCCTACTGCGACCGCTACGAGACGTGGGTGCGCTACCGCTCACGCCTGCCTCCCCGACGGCGCGACCTCGCCCCGCTCGCGGCCGTGCTCAGCTCGCCGAGCCCGGAGAGACGCGCTGGGTGGCCGACCCGCCCTCCGCGCTCGTCCCGGTGCTCGCGCCCGCGGGGCATCCCCGAGCGGGCTCGCGCTGGAGGAGGTCCGGGACCTGCTCGTCGCGCACCTGCGCAGCGCGCCGCCGGCATGGTCGGCCGACGGCCCGGCGGGGCTCAGTGGACCGGGAGCCCCCACAGGGGAAACCAGCGGTCGAGGTCGGCCTCCATGGCGAGGTCGCCGGCAACCTGCTCTTTCAGCCTGAGCTCACTTTCGTTGTCGCGCCGCTCGCCGCTGAGAGGGACGAAGGGGTAGAAGGTGCCGCGCTTGTAGAGGTAGACGAGGTAGCTCGTCGCGCCCCGGCCCGCCGGTGCGAAGCCGAAGACCGAGCAGAGCAGCTGGGGGCCGTAGCCGTGGTCCTGGAGCGTCGAGTTGACGAAGTGGACCCGGGTGACGAGCGACTCGAAGTCGGGCGAGGTGATCACGACCCAGCGGTAGCCGTACTTGTCGACGGGTTCGAGGCGGGCGCCCTCCGGCGTGTTGGTGCTCGGCACGAGCGCCGGGCCGTCGGCGGGGCCCGGCGCGTCCTCGAGCTGGAGCAGCGACACGAGCTCGGCTTCGGCATCTGCGAAGGCGGGACCGGCGACCGGCTTGAAGCAGACGGCGGCCTGGCCCGTCGGCTTCAGGCCCTCGGCCGCCTCGAGGGTGAGCGCGGCTGGCGGCAGTGCGAAGAGCTTGTCGAGGTTGGGTGCGGCGGGTTTGGTCCGTCCGAGGAGGACGTCGAGCAGCCCCACGCCTCAGGCCCGGTGCATCTCGGCGTCGAGCTTGGCGAGCTGCTCGAGGCGCTTCTGCAGCGGCGGGTGCGTCGAGAACAGCGAGGAGAGGCTCGCCCCGGGGGCGATCGCCGGTGCGAAGTAGAAGGCGTTGAAGTGCTCGGCCGCGCGCAGATCGCGGGTCGGGATGCGGGCGATCTCGCCGCTCACCTTCTGCAGAGCCGCCGCGAGCAGGCGGGGCTGGCCGATCAGGATCGCACCGGAGCGGTCGGCCGCGAGCTCGCGGTAGCGCGACAGCGCCCGGATGAGCAGGAAGCTGATCGCGTAGATCAGCGCGCTCACGAGCATCATGCCGAGTTCGACGATCGCGAGCTGGTCCTGGCCACTGTTCGAGCGCCCACCACCGCGCCCGTAGCCACCGCCGTAGCCGCCGAAGAGGCCGGCGTAGGCGAGCATCCGGGTCATGATTCCGGCGAGGATCCCGAGGAAGCTCGCGATCGTCATCACCGCGACGTCCCGGTGCGCGACGTGGCTGAGCTCGTGGGCGAGCACCGCCTCGAGCTCGGGCTCGTCCAGGCGCCTCAGGATGCCGGTCGTCACGCAGACCACGGCGTTCTTCTGGTTCCGCCCCGTCGCGAAGGCGTTCGGGATGTCGCTCTGGGCGACCGCGACGCGGGGCTTCGGCATGTCTGCGAGCGCGACGAGCCGGTCGACGACCGCGTGCAGCTCGGGGGCCTGGTCCCGGGTCACGAGCCGGCCTCCCATGGAGAACAGCGCGATCCGGTCGGAGAAGAAGTACTGGACGAAGAGGAACCCGAGGGCAATGACGAGCACCGGGCCAACGGCGAGCTTGAGCACCGAGAGCAGGAACGCGACGAAGACGGCGTAGACGAGTCCGAGCAAAAAGACGGTGGTGATCATCCGCGCGGTGAGACCGCGGTCGGCGACGTAACGGGAAGCGGGCGACATGTTCAGCTTTCCGCGCTCTCGCTCTCGAGGAGGTGGCGGACCTCGTCGAGGCTCGAGTCCTCGGAGGGGAGCGCGAGGTCGGAGGGCACGATGGAGTCGGGATCAAGGGGTCGACCGTGGGCGCGGACCTCCGCGAGGGCGGCGTGCAGCGCCTTGTCGAACCGGGGGGAGTCGTTGGCGGCGATGGCGCGGTCCAGGTCCGCGTCGAGGGTGGAGAGGCGGGTGGCCGCCTCCTCGTCCAGCGTGAACTGGCCCTCACCGAGAATACGGACGATCATGCGCCGCTCCCATCGGGAAGACGGAAGGGGTCGTCCCCACCCGCCGCGGTCTCGGCCACCGGCTCGGGCTCGACGACGCCGTCGGCGACGGCCGTGTCGGCCTCGGCCGTGTCGGCCTCGGCCGGGGCGGTCGCTC
>JAKABX010000077.1 GCA_021796545.1 Actinomycetes bacterium | reverse complement strand
CGTGGTACCACCTCACGGTGAGGGTGAACGGGACGGGCGTCGGGGTGGCCCTTGACGGGAGTCCGGTCCTCCAGGCGAGCGACCCGAACCTCGGCGCCGGCGCGGTCGCGCTCTACGGCGAGGACGGGACCCAGCAGTTCGCGCAGGTCTTTGTCCGCGCCTACGCCCCGGCCGACCCGCCGGTGAGCGTGGGACCGCTCACAAAGGTCCAGACCATCACCTTCCCGGCCATCGCCGACCAGGTCGTGGGCGCCCCCGACTTCGATCCCGGCGCGACGGCCAGCTCGGGCCTTCCCGTGAGCTACACGGCGGGCCCGGCGGGCGTCTGCTCGGTCACGGCCACCAACCTGGTCCACATCGTGGGCGCCGGCGACTGCACGGTGACCGCCTCCCAGGCCGGCAACACCTGGTGGGCGCCGGCAGCCCCCGTCAGCCAGAGCTTCACGATCGCCCTCTATGCGATCAACGGGTTCCTCGCACCGGTGGGCAACACCCCCGCGGTCAACAATGGCCACGCCGGTCGGACCTACCCGCTCAAGTTCCAGCTCAGCTTCGAGGGTCAGTCCGTGACCTCGCTCGACGCAATCACCTCCATCGGGTCCGCCGCGGTGTCGTGCTCCACGTTGTCCGCCAGCACCGACCTGACGACGACGAGCACCGGAGGCACGAGCCTGCGCTACGACTCGACGGCAGACCAGTACATCTACAACTGGCAGACGCCCTCCACGCCGGGCTGCTACCAGGTCACGGTCACCTTCGCCACGGACCAGCACCTGTCTGCCCTCTTCGACCTGTCGTAACCGGCTCCGCGGCGCCGTGGTGGGAGGCCTTCGCCTCCCGCCACGACGCCGAGCCACCCCCCCCGGGGGGTCCAAAGCGCCGGCTCCCCGGCGCGCACGGGGGGTCATCGCCGCAGCCGGAACCGGCGCCACGAGGGCGTCTGGTCCGACCGTCAGGGTCGCCGACGCGGCTGCGCCGGGTGAGGTCAGCCGCACCGGTGCCCGGCGCGGGTTCGCGCCGGGGGCGTCGCCCGGTGCTTCCCCGGCGAGGGCGCCAGGCTGGCCCCGCTGCGCGGGAGCAGGTGCGGGCCGCGCAGCGGAGCGACCCGAGCGGAGCGTCTTGCTTTGCGGTCTGAGCGATCCGCGGGCATGCACCGTCGACAGCTCCCGCGTCCCCGAGCGGCCCGCCTCTCCGAGTCTCCGAGTTGGCGGGGACGGGAACAGCCCCAGCACCGTGGCGCCGGCATCCCTTCGAAGGGAGCGCCGCAGCGGGCTCGGCTCTCAGCCCCGAGCCGAGGCGAGAGGCCGGCGCGCGTGACGCGGACGACGCCGTCAGCACGGGCGCCGGCTGCCCGCACGTCTCTTGGCGGACGGCGGACGCAGCGTCCCGCCCGCTCTGTGGCGTCAGGACCCAACGACGCGCGCGGACGCCCTGGCGAGGCGCCGCGCCGCGACGACGCCGGGCCGCCCGGGCGGCTGCGCCTTCAAGGGCCGCCTCGGGTGCTGGACGGCCGCGGCCCTCCACCACTCCGACTCGTTCCCCGGGGGCCGATGGGAGCGGCACCACCGCGGGGGAGGTGCCAACGCCCCTGCCGGACGCGCACGACGCGCCGGTCGGCCGACGGGCTCCGCTGCGGGCAGGACCGCCCCGGCCGCGCCCTGGACGGTGGTGTCGCGGCGGTGTCGCGAGCACCAGGTCCCGGCGGTGTTGGCAGGATCACGCAGAGAAGACCTGGCGGAACTTTCCGCTCCGAGCTTCGGGACGAGGCGCCTCGGGGGAGCGCTCGATCGAGACCGGCGCGCAGCCCTGGGCGGCGAAGAAGGCCGAGAGCCGCTCGTTGAGGGTGCGCCACAACGCGGCCGGATCGGCTCCGGGGAAGGTCTCCAGGCGCACGGACAGTCCCGTCGGGCCCGTCCGGATCGCCTGGAAACGTCGCACCCCGGGCGTCTCCTCGATCACGGTGCCGAGCGCGAGGGGGAGCAGTCTCACCTTCCCCCCGCGCGCGGACGCGAATTCGAGCAGGTCCGCCGTTCGCCCCCGGACCCGGATCGCCGGCAGGCGGTTGCCGCAGGCGCAGGGGCCGTCCACGAGCTCGACGCGGTCCCCGAGGTCGTAGCGGATGAGGGGCTGCACGCGGTTGGCGAGGTTGGTGACGAGGACGGTGTGCGAGGCGACACCTGCCGGCACGGGCCGGTCGTCTTGGTCCACCGGCTCGATCACGTACCAGTCGACGTTGACGTGCAGGAGCGCCTCCCGGCACTCGGTCGCCAGGGCGGGCACCTCCGAGGCCGCGTAGCGGCTCTGCACGGTGCAGCCGAACGCTGCGACGATCTCGGCCCGCGTGCGGGCCGAGAGATCCTCTCCCGCTGTGAAGGCGAGCACCGGTTGGATCCGCAGCTGCCCCGCCCGCTGTTCCGCCGCGAGGCGCGCCAGCGCGCTCGGGTAGCCGGCGAGCACCGTCGGGCGGAAGTCGTTCAGTTCGGCCACGATCTCTCGGATCGGCCGCAGGACCGAGAACAGGCGCGTGTGCCGGGCGACGAAGGCGCTCTGGTGCCGCGCGCTCTCGAAGAGCACCTGGCCGCCGAAGTGGCCGCCGGTGACGAAGAGCGCCGCGGTCCGCAGCCCCTCCCGCAAGAGGCCGCGCACTGCCTGGCGGTCCTCGAGCATCTGCAGCTCGCCGCGGCGTCCCACCAGGTGGATGAGGCGCCACGAGGGCGCGTCGTGCAGCAGGACGGCAGGCTCCCCGCTCGTCCCCGACGTGGTGAGCACGTGGTAGCGACCGCGGTACGCGGCGCCGATTTGACGAGGGTCGGACAGCCAGTCGCGCCGGAGGGTTGCGAGCGTGACATCGGGGTCGGTCACCCAGTCATCGAAGTTCTCCATCAGGTCCCGCTTGTGAACGGGGGGAAGGGCACAGAGATCTCCGATGTCGGGCGGCAGGCCCGCGTAGAGGTGCCGGTAGTAGGGCGACGCCGTGCGCGCGTGGCGGACGAGGCGCCCGAGCCTCTCCCGCTGGCGTCGGCCGATCGCCTCCTTGTCGCCGGGTGCGAAGCGCCACGCCTCCCAGGCGACGACGGCCGCGCCCGGCGAAGGCCACCTCATTCTCGGCGCGCCGGGAGGGTCGCGACGACGGGCCGTGGCGCTCGCGGGAGATCCGGACGCCCCGGCGGGCACCCGGTGTGGGTGTGCCGGGAGAAAGGGCGCGCCGCGGGGACCGGACGCGGGGCGCCTCGATCGCTGGCGCCGCGCCGGTGCCGGCCGGGGTCGAGGAGATCTCGTCGCCAGAGTCCCATGGCCCTCCTTGAGGCCCCCGAGCATCCCGTGGCCCCGAGCCCGACGCCGGCCGCCCCGTCTCGCCGGGCGTCTCGCCTGCGGGCACCCGACCCCATCCTCGCACGGCGGGGACGAGGCGCCCACCGCCGCGCCGGCGGCACAGGCCCGCGTCGCGTGGGGGTGGCCGGTCGTGGGCGAGACGCGCCACGAGCCCCGGGCGCGCCGGCGCCCGACAGGCGAGCGGCTGCGCACGGTCGCAACAGAGCTCGGGAGCTCCCCGGTGCTTCAAGGGCGCGGGCACTCCGGCCCGCCCGACGCGCGCGGCGGCAAGGTTCGCCCGGCGCCGGGCGGCGGTCACCCCCGCCGTCCGCCGGACGTGATCGCTTCCCCGCACCCTGAGAAACGGCGCCGCGCTGTGCACGTCTCGGGCAACGAGGCGGTGCGCTGCGCACACCGCGGCGCGCGGCGCCCCGGGGCGCCAGGGGTTCGGCTTCCCTTGTCGGCCCGTCCGCCCGCGCGCTGGGCGTGGGCGATCCCGGCCCGGCCGACCGGTCAGGGGTGCAACGCCCGCCTGAGCGGCGCGCCGGTCAAGGTGGTGCCCTCCGGCTCTCGGTGCGCCCGGCTCAGGAGGCCTGCGTCTCCGCCGGAAGGGGCTCGAGGCACCACTCGGGGTGGTCGCGCTCGAGCCGGCCGATCGTATAGGGGCTCTCGAACAGGGCGAGGAGCGAGCGGTCGCGCCGGGCGACGACGCGGACGCGGCTGCCGCTGCGGCGCAGCTCGCCCGCCGTGGCCTCGTCGGTGCGACGCGCGAGGACGTGTGCGGTCGGCGCGAGCTCCACCTCGGCGCCGAACTCGCGGGCGAGCCGGTGCGCGAAGACCTCGAACTGCATCTGGCCGACGGCCGCGAGGATGGGGGTCGGGTCGCCGTCGGGGTCGGTGAGGACCTGGACGACGCCCTCCCGCTCGAGCTGGTCGAGCCCGCGACGGAATTGCTTGTGGCGGCGCGTGTCGAGCGGCCGTGCCGTCGCGAACAGCTCGGGCGCGAAGGTCGGGATCGGCGGGAAGACGACGGCTTCGCCGTCGAAGAGGGTATCCCCGATGCGCAGCTCGCTCGCGTTGACCAGGCCGACGACGTCCCCGGGGTAGGCGACGTCGATCGTGTCGCGCTCCGCGCCGAACAGCGACGCGGCGTACTTGGTCGAGAAGGGCCGGCCGCTCGGACCGTGGGTGAGCGTCATCCCCCGCTCGAAGCGGCCGGAGCAGACGCGCACGAAGGCGATGTGGTCCCGGTGCGCGGGGTTCATGTTCGCCTGGATCTTGAAGACGAACCCGGAGAAGGGCGCCTCGAGGGCGCGCGCGGCGCCCGCGGCGTCAACGCGTTCCGCGGGTGCCGGCGCGAGGTCGATCACCGCGTCGAGCAGGTGGCGCACCCCGAAGTTGGTGAGCGCGGAGCCGACGAACAGCGGGCTCGTCTCCCCGGCCAAGAAGGTCTCGCGGTCCAGACCGGCGCCGACCGCGTCGAGCAGCGCGAGCTCCTCGGTCGCGCGCGTCCAGGCGGCGCCCTCCTCCTCGGCCGCGCGTCCGGGCGGGACGCGCTCCTCCTCGGCGGCCCGGGCGCCGTGTGCCGTGCGCGCGAAGCGGACGAGCTCGCCGCTGCGGCGGTCGACCACGCCGCGGAAGTCGCCCGCGATCCCGACCGGCCAGGTGACCGGCGTCGGCGTGAGGCCGATCTTCTCGGCGATCTCGTCGAGGAGCTCGAGCGGCTCGCGTCCGGGGCGGTCGTACTTGTTGAGGAAGGTCAGCACCGGCAGCGCGCGTGCCCGGCAGACCTCGAAGAGCTTGAGCGTCTGAGCCTCGACGCCGCGCGCGACGTCGAGGACCATGATCGCCGCGTCGGCCGCCTGCAGGACACGGTAGGTGTCCTCGGAGAAGTCACGGTGCCCGGGGGTGTCGAGCAGGTTGACGACGTGGTCGCGGTAGGTGAACTGGAGCACGGTCGAGGTGATCGAGATCCCGCGCTCCTGCTCCATCGTCATCCAGTCCGACCGGGCGCGACGCTGGTTGCCTCGCGCCCGGACCGCGCCCGCCTCGGCGACCGCGCCGGCGTAGAGGAGGAACTTCTCGGTGAGGGTCGTCTTGCCGGCGTCGGGGTGACTGATGATCGCGAAGGTGCGCCGCCGCGCCGCCTCCACGTGCGACACGCTGCCGACGCTCACCGCTGCGCCCGCCCGGCCAAAGCCCGCGTCGCGGCTGCGTGCTCGCTCCTTGTCGTGTCCCCGCGCGCCACTGCCACTCCTCGTCTCGGGACGCTGCAGCCTACCGGCCCCGCCGATCGCCCCCGCACCGGCGCGCCCGCAGGGCTAGGGTCACTGCGGCCTTTGCCCGCAAGGAGGCGTACGTGGGGGAGCAGCTGTACGTGGCGACCGACCGGACCGGCGTGCAGCACGCGGGCGCCGGGGACGTCGTCTGGGACCTCGCGCAGGGCGGGACGGCCCCTCTGCACGCCACGCGCATCGAGCTCTACGACCTCGACGGTCTGCTCGACCGCCTCGACGAGCGGATCTTCCGTGCCGTTGCCGAGGGCGAGGTGCATCCCGGACCGGTCCCCGGCGTCCACCTCGCGAGCGCGGCCCATCTCGACGGGGAGCTTTCCTGGAGCCCGTCTGCCGCTGCCCGGTTCGCGCTCGACTGCTGTGCGCACGCGTTCGCCGCCGAGCGCGATCTCGCGCTCCCGCGGGGCCGGAGCCTCGGCGACGTGCTCACCGAGGCCGGCGACGCGCTCGAGCACGCCGAAGCCGACAACGCGGGGATGTTCGCGACCGTCGCGCGCCTCAGCCGTCTGCGGCACCTGCGGCGGACCCGCGAGGCACTCGAGTCTGCGACGCTCGGCGTCGCGCGCGAGGACGAGCGCGACGCGCTCGACCTTCTCGACGACCCGGCGTGGACGACCCTCGCCGCCGTCGGCGAGGCGGTTCTCGCCACCTTGGAGGCGCTGCGCCGCGCGCTCGCGCCGCGCTTTGTGCGGGCGTGGGATGCCGAGGAAGGCCGCCTCGCCGCGGAGCGGCGCGCCGGTGCGCCGCTGCCGACCCGGATCATCGAGCTCCCCACGCCCTGGGGCAACCTCGCCGTCGGCGGCGAGCGCATCCCCGAGAGCCCGCCCGCGGCCCGTTGCGCCGCGGAGGCCGCCGAGCGGGTCCGCCAGGCCGTCGCCGACCGCGACGGCGGCGCCGAAGCCGAGCGTGCATGGCAGCGCGCGCGCCTCGCCGCAACCCTCGGCGGGTGAGCCGCCGGCCTCAGAGCGCGGGGCGCGTGCGCCCGAGCACGCCAGGCAGCCCGCCGGGGCGGGGCTCGGCGTGCACGAGGAGCCGCTGAGCGACGACCACCGCCTGGTGCATCGCGCCCGCGGGGAACGCGGGCGGACCCGGGGTCACCGGGGTGTGGAACCACTCGGCGTAGGGGTACTGCAGCGCCGCGTCGGCCGGTTCGCCGGGGTCGAACAGCCGCCAGTGCGCGAGGCCGAGGACCATCTTGTAGTCGGCGCTCGAGACGTTCTGCTGCGCGACGACGACGCGCCCGTTCCCCGCGGCGTCGACCCGGGAAGCCACGACGATCGCGACATGTCCGTCGGTCGGGTCCACGAAGTCGGGTGCCAGCGAGAAGCTGATCACGTCTCCCGGTGCCGGCGCGTGCCCGACCGCGCCCGGGGTGCCGTTGCGGACCAGCAGCGAGCGCGGGTCGACGGCGTGGTAGTTCGCCGCCACCGTGTCCCCGTTCGCGCGCACCGGCGCGATCCCGTCGTAGAGCGCAAGCCAGCGCTCGGCGAGCTCGACGCACTGGAAGCCGGGCGTCGCGTTGAAGTAGCGGCTGAGCCCCCCGCCCGGTCCGGGGAGATCGACGTACGCGACGGTGCCGCCGTAGGCGGGTCCCGGACCGCAGATCGGCAGGTTCGGCACCGTGCCCGTCCACGCCGCGACGGCGCTCGCGTGCAGCGTGCACCACGACCCGGTCGCGCCGATGCCGGCCTCGCGCTGGGCCACCGCCGCCCACGCGGCCCGGCGGGCCGCCTGGGCGGCCTGCGGCACTCGGGACGGGGAGGCCGCCAGGGAGCGCAGCG
>JAKABX010000076.1 GCA_021796545.1 Actinomycetes bacterium | reverse complement strand
GGCCTTGCGCTGCGCCCGCCGGGACGGGGGCCTCGTCGCGCGCGTCCAAGTCCCGCTACGGCGCGGGGCATTTCCACCCAGCCCCGGCGGGGCGGCGGCCCCGATCGCCTAGACTCCTTCCGCCCGGTGGGGCCGCGTGCCGTGCACCGGGGCCGCCACCGCCGGAGAACGCCGAAGCCCACGCCGAAGGAGCGCGTCAGACCATGGCCGAGATCCGCCTCGCCGCCGAGCCCCGCGCCGAGCAGGGCAGCGCCGCCAGCCGGCGCCTCCGTCACCACGGCCGCGTCCCCGGCATCGTCTACGGGCACGGCGCCGGGCCCGTCGCGGTGAGCGTCGACGCCCGCGAGCTGCGTGCCGCGCTCGCGGCGGGCGGCGCGAACGCGCTGTTCGACCTCGAGCTCGAGGGCGAGACGCACCTCGCGATCGCCCGCGAGCTGCAGACCCACCCCGTGCGCCGGACGCTGTCGCACGTGGACTTCCAGTTGGTCGCCCGGGACGAGGTCGTGCACGCCGAGGTCCCCCTCGTCGTCGTCGGCGACGCCCACGAGGTCAGCCGCGCCGGGGGCACCCTCGAGCACGTCACGACGGCGCTCGCGGTGCGGGCCAAGCCGGCCGACCTGCCTGCTGTGATCGAGGTCGGCGTGGAGGGGCTCGAGATCGGCCAGGCGATCCGGCTCGCGGACGTCGCGCTGCCGGCGGGGGTGACGACCGACGTCGACCCCGACACCGTCCTCGTCGTCGCCGCCGCCCCCCGGGTCGCGGCGGAGGGCGAGGCCGGCGCGCCCGGGCCCGAGGCCGGGCCCGAGGCCGGCGAGCCCGCGGAGGGCTGAGCGTTTCCCCTCCGCCGACGGGACGCCGCCGAGCGCTCGGGGACGCCCGCCGACCTCCTCGTCATCGGCCTCGGCAACCCCGGCGTCGAGTACGCGCGGACGCGTCACAACGTCGGCGCCGAGGCCGTCGAGCGGCTCGTCGCCCGCTACGGCGAGGGCCTGCGCCGCGAGCGCGGCCTGCGGGCGAGGGTGGCGACCGTGCGCGCCCCCGGCGGCCGCATGCTCTGTGCGGTGCCCGAGACCTACATGAACGAGTCGGGTCTCGCCGCGGGCCTGCTCGTGCGGCGCGCGGGGCTCGGCGGGGAGCTCGAGCGCCTCGTCGTCGTCCACGACGAGCTCGATCTCGAGATCGGGACGGTGCGTGTCAAGCGCGGCGGGGGCAGTGCGGGTCACAACGGGCTGCGCTCGCTGAAGGACCACCTCGGCTCGCTCGAGTTCGTGCGCGTGCGCATCGGTATCGGGCGGCCGCCGGGCCGGGCGGCGGGCGCGGACTACGTGCTCTCACGCCCCGCGGTGCGCGAGCGCGCGCTCCTCGAGGTCGCCGAGGAGGAGGCGGCCGACGCCGTCGAGGCGATCCTCGCCGGCGGCCCCGACGCGGCCATGCGCACGGTGAACACCCGGAGCCCGTGGCCGTGAGCCTGCAGCAGGAGGCCCGTCCGCCGGCACCGCTCGGCCCGCTCGTCCGTCGGCTCGCGAACGAGCCGGTCGTCGCCGAGCTCCTCGGCGCCGAGGACAGCCGTGCGGCCGTGCCCGAGGCGGCCCGTCCCTACCTCCTCGCCGGTTGTGCGCGGCTGTCCTCGGCGCCGCTCCAGCTCGTCGTCACCGCGACGGCCGCCGAGGCCGAGCACGTCGCGCACGATCTCGCGGCCTTTGTCGACTCCGAGCTCGTCGCACTTCTGCCGGCCTGGGAGACCCTGCCCTTCGAGCGCGTCTCGCCCGGCGAGGCGACGATGGGCCGCCGCCTCGAGGCGCTCTGGCGCGTCGCGCAGGCGCACGCCGGGGCCCTCTCGGGCACGCTCGTCCTCGTCGCCCCGCTGCGCGCCCTGCTGCAGCGCCTCGGGGCGGTCCCGGGGGAGGCCCCGCCGCTCGTCGTGCGGCCGGGCGCACGCCTCGGGGTCGACGAGCTCGTCGCCCGCCTCGTCGCGGCCGGGTACCGGCGCGAGTACCAGGTCGAGCACCGCGGCGAGGTCGCCGTACGCGGCGGGATCGTCGACGTCTTCCCCTCGACGTTCGAGAACGGGATCCGCATCGACTGCTTCGGGGACGAGGTCGACCGCCTCACCGAGTTCGACGTCACCGACCAGCGCTCGGTGCGCGATCTCGACGCGGTCGAGATCTTCGGCTGCCGCGAGCTCCTCCTCGACCCCGCCGTGCGCAACCGGGCCGCCGCGCTCGCGGCCGAGGCACCCTTTGGACGGGACCAGTTCTCGCGCCTCGCTCAGGGCGCGGTCTTCGAGGGGATGGAGTCCTTCCTCCCCTTCCTCGTCGCCGAGCGACTGCTCCCGGACCTGCTCGGCGAGGGCGACCGCATCGTGCTCGTCGAGCCGCGCCGGCTGCGCGACCGCGCCGTCGAGCTGATCGGGGAGGAGACGGCGCTCGCGGAGGCGCTCGCGACGACCTGGGGTGCCGAGGGCCTGGAGATCCCCCGCCTGCACGCCGGCTTCGACCGACTCCTCGCCCGCACCCCGGCGCGGCTCGCCTCCCTGCTCCCGGTCGCCGAGGGGCCGGACACCCCCGCGCTGGCGGCGGTCTCCTGGCCGCCGGTGCTCGGCGACGCGGCGGGCCTCGCGCGCCGCCTCGGCGAGCTCGAGCGCAGGGGCGTGAGCGTCGTCGTCTGCGCCGAGGGGAGGGGAAGCGCCGAGCGTGTCGCGGACGTGCTCGAGGCCGAGGGGCTCACCCTCGAGCGGGCCGGGCACCGGGACGGCGAGGGCGCGCCGGACGAGGGCGTCGCGGCGCCCGGGGTGCGCGTGCTCGTCGCGCCCCTCGACCGCGGCTTCGTCCTCGAAGGGGCGAGGGTCGCGGTGCTCGCGGAGGCAGACCTCACGGGCCGGCGCCGGCCGCACCGGGTGCCCCGCGCCCGGCGCCGCCCCGTCGAAGGGTTCTTCGACGACCTCGCCCCAGGGGGCTACGTCGTCCACCACGTCCACGGTGTCGCCCGCTACGGCGGCATGGTGACGCGCGCGATCGGCGGTGCCGAGCGCGACTACCTCCTGCTCGAGTACCGGGGCGGCGACAAGCTCTACGTCCCCTCGGACCAGATCGAGACCCTCACCCCCTACAGCGGCGGCGACCAGCCGGCGCTGTCGCGCCTCAACGGCAACGAGTGGCAGCGCCAGCGCGCCCGCGTGCGCCGGGCCGTCCAGGAGGTCGCCCAGGAGCTCGTCGTGCTCTACCAGCGCCGCCTCGCGTCGGTCGGACGCGCCTTCGGCCCCGACACCCCCTGGCAGGCCGAGCTCGAGCAGTCCTTCCCCTTCCCCGAGACCCCGGACCAGCTGAAGGCGATCGCGGCGGTCAAGGCCGACATGGAGCGGCCCGTCCCGATGGACCGACTCGTCTGCGGCGACGTCGGCTTCGGCAAGACCGAGGTCGCGCTGCGCGCCGTGTTCAAGGCGGTCCAGGACGGCGCGCAGGCGGCGGTGCTCGTGCCGACGACGCTCCTTGCCCAGCAGCACTACCAGACCTTCGCGGAGCGCTTCGCGCCCTATCCGGTGCGCGTCGAGGTCCTCAGCCGCTTCCTCACCCCCGCCGAGGCGCGCGCGGTCGTCGCCGGGCTGAAGGACGGCTCGGTCGACGTCGTCGTCGGCACCCACCGCCTGCTCGCCGACGACGTCTCCTTCAAGGACCTCGGCCTGCTCGTCGTCGACGAGGAGCAGCGCTTCGGCGTCAGCCACAAGGAGGCGATCAAGAAGCTGCGGGTCGGGGTCGACGTGCTCACCCTCACGGCGAGCCCCATCCCCCGCACCCTTGAGATGGGCCTCACGGGCATCCGCGACCTCACGGTCATCGACACCCCGCCGGCCGAGCGCCAGCCGATCCTCACCTACGTGGGCGAGGAGGACGAGCACGCGATCGCCGAGGCGATCCGCCGGGAGCTGCTGAGAGAGGGGCAGGTCTTCTTCGTCCACAACCGGGTGCGCGACATCGAGCGCGTCGCCGGGCGCGTGCGAGCCCTCGTGCCCGAGGCCCGCGTCGCGGTCGCGCACGGCCAGATGGACGAGGGCAGCCTCGAGACGGTCGTGCTCGACTTCGCACAGCGCGCGTACGACGTGTTGGTCTGCACGACGATCATCGAGTCCGGCATCGACATGCCGACGGTGAACACCCTCGTCGTCGACCGGGCCGACCTGCTCGGGCTCGGCCAGCTCCACCAGCTGCGCGGGCGGGTCGGCCGCGCGGGGAGCCGTGCCTACGCCTACCTGTTCCACCCCCGTGACCGGGCGCTCAGCGAGCAGGCCTACGAGCGGCTGCGGACGATCGGTGAGCACACCGAGCTCGGCTCGGGCTTCAAGATCGCGATGCGCGACCTCGAGATCCGCGGGGCGGGGAACCTGCTCGGGACCGACCAGTCCGGTCACATCGCGGCCGTCGGCTACGACCTGTACGTCCGCATGGTCGCCGAGGCGGTCGCCGAGCTGAAGGGCGAGCCGGTGCAAGAGCCCGCCGAGGTCAAGCTCGACCTTCCCCTCGACGCCCATCTGCCCGCCGACTACGTCGCGCGGGAGGACCTGCGCCTCGAGGCCTACCGCCGGCTCGCGGCGGTGCGCGACCGAGCCGAGGTCGACGACATCGAGGCGGAGTGGCTCGACCGCTACGGCCCGCTCCCCCCGCCGGCCGAGCAGCTGCTCGCGATCGGGCGCCTGCGGGCCGAGTGCGTGCGCACCGGGGTGAAGGAGGTGACCGTCGTGCCGTTCCGCCCGGGCGGCGGTGGGCCGGGCCGGCCCGGTGAGGCGACGGCGCGGCTCTCGCCGCTGCGCCTCCCGGCCTCGGCGCGGGTCCGCCTCGGGCGCCTTTCCCCCCGCGCCGTCGTGAAGGAGGACGCCGAGCAGATCGTCGTCCCCTGCCGCTCGGGGGCGGCGCTCGCGTCCGACCTCACGGCGCTGCTCGAGGCGCTCGTCCCGGCCCGACGGGCCGAGAGCGCCTGAGCGCGCGCCGCCCGGTTGGCCCCGGGCAGGAGCGGCCCATAGCATCGCGGCACCGTGAAGCCCCTCCGGATCCTCCTGCCCCTGTTCGCTCTCTCGGGTGCCGCGCTCGGGCTCAGTGCGTGCAACGCCGGCCTGTCGAGCGACGCTGCGCAGGTGAACACCCACTCGATCCCCCGCGGCCAGCTCGACGCGGCGCTGCACGCGATCGCGAAGGACCCCGGCTTCGCGTGCGTGATCACCGGCGGCAACACCGCGCGCACCGTCGGCGCCGGCGACAGCTACCCCGCGGCCTTCGCCGCCCAGATCCTCACGACCCTCATCGAGTCCCACGCGCTCGACGACCGCCTCGCCGCCGAGCGCCTCGCGACGACGCCCCTCGCGGAGACCGTCGCCCGCGCCCAGCTGCTCCAGGCCTTCCAACCGGGCCAGTCGACCGACCAGAGCTGCACGACCCCCGCACCGACCGTGCTCGCCGGGCTCGAGCCGTCAGTGCGTGCGCGCCTCATCGCGCTCCAGGCCGACCAGAACGTCCTCGCCGCGCACGCGATCGGCGTCGAGCTCACGACGTCGGGGATCGCAGCCTGGGCGAGCGCGCACCCCCATGCGGCGACGCTCACCTGCGTGGACCTCGCGCCCTTCCCGTCGTCGGCGGCCGCGGGCAGCTTCATCACGGCCGTGCGCAAGGGGACGGCTTTCGTCGCCGCGGCGGGCGCGCTCGGCAGCCAGGTGCAGAGCGGCTGCGTCGCGGCCGACAGCCTCCCCGCCGGCCTCGGGCCGGCGCTCGACGCGCTCGGGGTCGGTCAGCTCTCGGCGGCGATCCCCTACTCGGGGAGCTACCTCGTCTTCCAGGTGACCCGGCGCAGCCCCGTGCACGGCGAGCATGCGGCCGAGCTCCTGCTGCAGTCGACGGCCTCGCGCGTCTCGGGGATCGTCGCTGCGGCGCTCTCCGCGGCACAGGTGCACGTCAACCCCATCTACGGCCGTTGGGCGAAGGTCTCCTCGGGCTGGCAGGTCGTCCCGCCGAGCGGTCCTCCGGCGCAGCTGCTCATCAACCCGGCGGCCGTCGGCGTCTCGGGCACGACAGGCACCGCCCTCCCGGGCGCGGGCTGAGCGGCCCGGGACCGTGCGCCCGGTCGTCGACGTCGTCGGGCTCGGTCCGGCCGGCCCCGAGCTCACGACGCCGGCCGCCACCGAGCGGCTCGCCGACGCGCCGCTGGTGTTCTTGCGCACGGGCCGGCACCCGGCGGCCGCGCCGTGGATCGCGGCGGGCGCCCGGACCTGCGACCACCACTACGAGCACCAGGCGACCTTCGCCGAGACCTACGCGGCGATCGTCGAGGAGGTCGTCGGCGCGGCGCTCGCGAACGGACGCGTCGCCTACGCTGTGCCGGGCTCGCCGCTCGTGCTCGAGGCGACCGTGCCCCTTCTCCGCGCCGATCCCCGCGTCGAGGTCCGCGTCTGCGCGGGGATGAGCTTCCTCGACCTCGCGTGGGAGCGGCTCGGGATCGACCCGGTCGCGGCGCACGTGCGCCTCGTCGACGCCGAGCGCTTTGCGACCGACGCCGCCTTCGACCGCGGACCGCTGCTCGTGAGCCACCTGTGGTCCAAGGCCGTCGCCTCGGAGGTCAAGCTCGCCGTCGAGGAGTTCCCTGCGACCCCGGTCGTCGCGCTCCAGCGTCTCGGCCTGGCGGACGAGTCGGTGCGCGAGCTGTCCTGGGCCGAGATCGACCGGGAGCTCGAACCCGACCACCTGACGTGCCTGTACGTGCCCGCACTGGGTGCGCCCGTCGGCGCCGAGCTCGCCGCGCTCGACGCCCTCGTGCGGGTCCTGCGCGCCGAGTGTCCCTGGGACGCCGAGCAGACCCACGCCTCGCTCGCCCGCCACCTGATCGAGGAGGCCCACGAGGCCCTCGACGCGATCGACGGCCTCGGCCCCGAGCCCGCAGCCGCGGCGCCCGAGCGCGTCGCGCATCTCGAGGAGGAGCTCGGCGACGTCCTCTACCAGGTCTTCTTCCACTGCGTGCTGGCCGGCGAGGAGGGGCTCTTCACCCTCGCGGACGTGGCGGCACGCCTCAGCGACAAGCTCGTGCGCCGCCACCCGCACGTCTTCGGCGAGGGGGCCGCGCCTGCCACCAGCGCATCACAGGAGAGCTCCTGGGAGCGCCTGAAGCAGCAGGAGAAGGGCCGCACGTCGCTGCTCGCGGGGATCCCCGCGACGCTGCCCGCGCTGGCGCGTGCGGCCAAGCTCGAGGGGCGCGCCCGCTCGGTCGGCCTCGCGCTCGGGGTGACCGCTCCCGAGGAGGGGCCGCTCGCCGCGGTCCTGCGCGCGAGCGGCGCGCTCGAACGCGAGGAGGCGCTCGGCGCTGCGCTGCTCGAGGTCGCCCGGCGTGCCGCGGACGCGCGCCTCGAGCCCGAGCAGGCACTGCGCCGGGCCCTTGCGGCCTGGGAGGCGGCGGTCGCCGCCGCCGAGGAGGCGGCCGGGGGGCC
>JAKABX010000008.1 GCA_021796545.1 Actinomycetes bacterium | reverse complement strand
CACGTGGGCGGCGCGCACCGCCTCCGTCGGCGCCGACGCGCCGACGAAGCGGCCCTTGCACAGCCCGGCGCGCGGGCGGCCCTCAGGACGCGAGCCGGGCGGTCAGCGCGGCGCCGGCAAGGTGCCCGGCCACCTCGCGACGGCCCCCGAGGCGCTCGAGCAACGCAGGCGAGAGGTAGAGGGACTCGACGGTACGCTCCGCGCGCCCGAGCAGCGTCGCCTGGCTCGAGCGCCCGGCATCGAGCTCGACGCGGGTGAGCCCGAGCCCGGCGGGCAGCGCGACGCCGTGGGCGCGTCCGCCCGTGCGCCCATCGAAGCTCAGGAGGAACGACACGCCGGCTTTCGCCGCGGCCTCGAGCGCGTCGAGGAAGCCCCCGAGATCGAGCGGGGCGACGTAGCGGCGGTCGCGCGGCCCGCTCACACCCTGGTAGGGGGGATCGAGATAGGCGACGTCGCCCGGAGCCACCGCCCCGAGCGCCTCGCGGTAGTCGCCGGTTTGAAGCGTGCAGCGACCGCGCAGCAAAGCGGCGGCAGCGTGCAGGCGCCGCGCGACGAGACCGGGACGCGCACCGCGGCGGCGGTTGTCGGGCGCCTGGTTGAACTCGCCGCGCGCGTTGTAGCGGACCGCCGCCTTGGCGCAGCGGGCGAGGAGGAAGAGCAGCAGCTCGGGGCGGCGGGTCGCGTTGAACGCGACCCGGCAGGCGTCGTAGAAGGCGCGGGGGTCCTCCTCCTGTGCCTCGAACAGGTGCCGGTAGGACGCCGCGAGCTCGCCGGGCGCCGCCACGATCGCTGCCCACAGCGCCATCAGTGCTCTGTCCGCGTCGTTCAGCACGACCTCGGCGACCCGGCCGGCCGACAGCGCCGCGAGCGAGACGGCCGCGGCCCCGCAGAAGGGCTCGTGCAGCCGCGTGGCGTCGGCGGGGACGAGCGCGCAGATCGCGGGCGCGAGGCGGCGCTTGCTCCCCTGGTAGGGGATGGGGGCGGGGACCGCCGGGCTCAGACGAGCGCCTTGCCGAGCACGACGAAGCTGAGGTCGTCCCGCTTGGGGATGCCATAGCGCTCGTCGTTGTAGGGGAAGGGCGCCGACTCGCCGGTCGGCGCGTAGCCGCGGCGCTCGTACCACGCGCGCAGCTCGGTCCGCTGGACGATGACCTGCATCTTCATCACCGTCGCGCCGAGCGCTGCGGCACGGGCCTCGGCCTGTGCGAGCAGCGCTGCACCGACGCCGCGTCCCTGGGCGGCGGGCCGCACCGCGAACATTCCGAAGTCGCAGTGCCAAGCGCGGCGCGCGAGGTGGCAGCAGCCGACGAGCTCGCCGTCGCTCTCGGCGAGCAGGATCTCGCTGCCGGGCGTGGCGAGGAGGGCGCACACCGAGGCCGGGTCGGTCCGCTGGCCGTCGAGCAGGTCTGCCTCGGTGGTCCACCCCTCTCGGCTCGCGTCGCCCCGGTAGGCGGACTCGACGAGGGCGACGATGGCCGCGACGTCGTCGTCGGTCGCGGCGCGGAACCCGAGCGCCGCCGCACCGGGCGCTGTCCTTGGCATGCCGGGAGGATAGGCGCGCCGCGCCGCACCCCACGACGCGCGATCCTGGAGCCGATGAGCCCGATCACCACCTCTGGAGCCGACACCGAGCTGCGGCGCGCGCCGGCGGTCGAGGTCCTCGAGCGCCTGGAGCCGACCCTCGACGGCGACCACGAGCGGATGACCCATATCGTCCTCGAGGGCTACACGCCAGAGGGCGGCGACTTCGTGCCCGTCGGCAATTCGGTCGTCGAGGGCATGGTCAACGGCACGCCCGTGCGCGCGCTCTGCGGCAAGATCTGGACCCCGGGACGCGACCCCAAGCGCTACCCGCTCTGCCCGAGCTGCGCGGAGATCGCGACGGCGAACGGCTGGAAGCTCCCGGCGCGCTGAGCGACGCGCGCCTGAGGGGCGGAGCGCGCTCGCCCGCGCGCCCCGCCCCTCGATCCCGGCCGTCCCGCTACTTCGGCAGGCCGGCCAAGGTGATCGTCACGGTGTGGGTCGCTCCGTTGGTGTCGACGTAGGAGACGGTCACCGACTGGCCCGGCTTTCTCGCCTCGATGATCTTGGTCAGAGCCGTCCAGTTCGGCGTCCGGGTCCCGTCGACGGCGGTGATCGTGTCGCCCGCCGACAGTCCCGCCCGCTGGGCCGGGCTGCCCTGGATGACGTCGTAGAGGGCGACGCCGCTCACGCTCTGGGTCGATCCGCTGTTGCCGAAGCCCGGCAGGCCGCCGAAGCCGCCGAAGCCGCCGAAGCCGCCGAGACCCGAGTTGCCGAGGCCCGTGGTCGGTTGCTCCTCGATGCCGAGGAAGGGCGACTCGCCGATGATCACGCCACCGGTGGCCTTGCCGTGCTCGATCTGCAGCACGATCTGACGCGCGGTGTTGATCGGGATCGCGAACCCGAGTGTGCCGCCCTCCCCCGAGGCCGCCGCGGTGTCCATCCCGATGACCTCACCGCGCGTGTTGACCAGTGGGCCGCCCGAGTCGCCGGCCGCGATCTGGGCGCTCGTCTGGATGAGGTTGTGCAGCGTCTCGACTGCGGAGGTCGCGCTCTGGTCCGAGGCGGTGATGGTGCGGCCGAGCGCCGAGACGATCCCCGTCGCGACCGACGGCGTGCCGCCGAGGCCGTACGCGTTGCCGATCGCCACGACGCTGTCGCCCACCTGCACTGTTGCCGAGTCGCCGAGGGTCACATAGGGAAGGTTCTTCGGCGGGTTGACGATCTGGACGAGGGCGACGTCCCTGGTGGGGTCGACGCCGAGCACCCGGCCGGTGTAGGTGCCGTGGTGCGCGACGACGATGTGGATCGAGGTCGCGTCCTCGACGACGTGGTTGTTCGTCAAGACCTCGCCCGAGGAGGTGACGATCATGCCGGTCCCGGCGGCCTGCTGCTGCTGGTAGCCGGCGGGGCTCGCGACGTTGACGTTGATGTCGACGACCGACGGCTCGACCGCGGCGGTGATCGCCCCGACCGAGCGCGCGCCGCCCGCCGACGAGATCGAGGTCTCGCTCGAGCGCGGGAGCGGGGCGATCGAGCCCGACGGGCTCGAGCCGGCGTTCGACGAGGGGCCCGTCCCGAAGGCGACGCCGAGGCCCGCGCCGAGCCCGCCCGCCACCAGCGCGACAGCGGCCACCGTGCTTACGACGCCGAGGCGCCGGCGCCGCCGGGGCGGCTCGGCCGGCGGCTCTGCGCCGCCGGAGGGCCACGCCCAGCCGTAGGGGGGGGAGTACGGCGGCGGTGGGCCCTCCGGCGGCATCCCGGCACCCGCCGGATCGAAGGCGGGGGGACGCGGTCCCCAACCGGCGGCAGGTGCCGCGTCCCTGCGCGCGCCGAGATCCGGCGGCAGCGGTGCGGCGGGGGCCGACGGGGACCCTGCGAGATCGGGGGGAAGTGGCGGGCGACTCTCGCCGGCCGGCGCAAGGGGCGCCGTGTCCTCGGGTCGCAGTTCGCCCGTCGGCGCGAAGGCCTGCTCAGGGCCTTGGTCTTCGTTCCTCGGGTCCATGGCTTCTCCTTAGAACCGGCGCCCTCTTCGACGCCGTCTCGGGGTGCGGGGGGCGGTTCCTCGCACCGCCTCTGGTCTCTCGCACGGCTTCATGGACATCCTTGCCGGCGGTTCTCGGACTGCTCTGGTGAATCCCTGAAAGATCGCTGTGAATCCCGCGGCCTCACGCCAGCGCGACGAGGTCCGCGAGCTCGGCGCTCCAGTGGTCCTCGACGCCGTCGGGCATGAGCAGCACGCGCTCGGGCGCGAGCGCCTCGACGGCACCGGGGTCGTGGGTGACGAGCACGATGGCCCCTCGATAGGAGCGTAGCGATGCGAGCACCTCGCGCCGGCTCTCGGGGTCGAGGTTGTTCGTCGGCTCGTCGAGCAGGAGCAGGTTCGCCGAGGAGACCACGAGCGCCGCGAGCGCGAGGCGGGTCTTCTCGCCCCCCGACAGGGTCCCGGCCGGCTGGTCCATGCGATCGCCCCCGAAAAGGAACGCGCCGAGCACGCTGCGCAGCTCGGTGTCGGTCATCGACGCCGGCGCGTTGCGGCGCAGGTTCGCGAAGACCCCCGCGTGGGCGTCGAGCGTCTCGTGCTCCTGGGCGTAGTAGCCGACGCGCAGCCCGTGGCCGGCGACCACCTCGCCGGCGTCTAGCTCCTCGACCCCGGCGAGGATCTTGAGCAGCGTCGTCTTGCCCGCACCGTTCAGCCCGAGGACGACGACGCGGCTGCCCCGGTCGATCGCGAGGTCGACGCCGGTGAACACCTCGAGCGAGCCGTAACGCTTGGCGAGCCCCCGCGCCTGCAGGGGGGTGCGACCGGCCGGTGCGGGATCGGGGAAGGACAGCCGCGCGACCTTGGCCGCGCGCCGGCTCTCGGGCAGGTCGTCCGCGAGGCGCGCCGCGCGCCGGTCGAGTTGGTGGGCGGCGCGTGCCTTGGTGGCCGTGGCGCGCATGCGGTCGGCCTGGGCGCGCAGAACCGCGATCTTGCGCTCGGCGTTCTGGCGTTCACGGCTGCGCCGGCGATCGTCCGCGGCCTTCAGGTCGAGATACGCCCGCCAGGAGACGTTGTAGACGTCGAGCTGCTGGCGCGTGGCATCGAGGTGGAAGACCCGGTTCACCGTCGCCTCGAGCAGCCCGGTGTCATGGCTGATGAGCACGAGCCCGCCGTCGTGCGCGCGCAGGAACGAGCGCAGCCACGCGACCGAGTCGGCGTCGAGGTGGTTGGTCGGCTCGTCGAGCAGGAGCGCGCCCGCGCCGGAGAAGAGCACGCGCGCGAGCTCCACTCGGCGCCGCTGACCGCCCGACAGCGTCGCGAGCGGCTGGTCGAGGACGCGGGGCGCCAGGGCGAGGCTGGAGGTGATCGCCTCGGCCTCGGCCTGGGCCGCCCATCCCCCGAGCGCCTCGAAGCGCTGCTCGAGGCGCGCGTAGCGCCGCATCGCGGCGTCCCGTCCCGCCTCGTCGCCGGTCCCCATCTTCGCCGCGGCGTCGCCGAGCTCGATCGCCAGGCGGTCGAGGCCGCGGGCCGAGAGCACGCGGTCGCGGGCGTGCACCCCGAGGTCCCCGGTGCGGGGGTCCTGGGGCAGGTAGGCGATCGGCCCGCTGTGACGAACCGTGCCCCCCGCCGGCAGGGCCTCGCCGGCGAGCACGCGGGTCAGCGTCGTCTTGCCGGCGCCGTTGCGGCCGACGAGCCCCACCCGATCGCCGGGCGCGATCTGGAACGAGACCGCCTGGAGGAGCAGGCGGCCGCCGGCGGTGAGCTCGAGGTCGTGGGCGGTGAGCATCAGGGGGTCCCCGGGAGGTGGCGCGGGGGACGGCCCCGACGCGGGTCTGTGCCTCCAGCATCGCGCCCGGAACGGGCGCGCCCGCGCGCCCCTTTACGCGGCGCGTGCCACCCGGGCGCGCTGGGCGGCCGTCGGCAGGCGCAGCCCCGAGGCGAGCCGCGCCCTGGCCAGGGCAGAGATGACGAGGAAGGAGAGGTCGATCTGGAGGCGGCCGAGGCCGTGGCGCGCCGAACGCGGGAAGGCGTGGTGGTTGTTGTGCCACCCCTCGCCGAAGGTGAGCAGGGCCACGACCCAGTTGTTGCGGCTCTCGTCGTGCGCGTCATAGGCGCGCCGCCCGAAGGTGTGGCAGATCGAGTTGACGGCGAAGGTCGCGTGCTCGAAGCAGAAGATCCGCACGAGACCCGCCCAGACCATGACCTCGATACCGCGCCCGACGCTGCCCGTGGCGAGCCAGCCGACGAGGAACGGCAGGGCGACCGAGGCGAGGACCCAGACCAGGTAGAGGCGGTCGATGAGGCGGATCACCGGGTCCTCGTACAGGTCGCGGCCGTACAGTTCGTTGCGCTCCATGCCCTTGGTCGTGAACATCCAGCCGACGTGGGCGTGCCACAGCCCGCGCACGGTGTTGAGAACGCCGTCGCCGTGCAGGTGCGGCGAGTGCGGGTCCCCCGCCGCGTCCGAGCGGGCGTGGTGCTTGCGGTGGTCGGTGACCCACTGGGTGACCGGGCCCTGCAGCGTCATCGCCCCGAGGATCGCGAGCAGCACCTTCACCGGCGCGACGGCCTCGAAGGAGCGATGGGTGAAGTAGCGGTGGTACCCGACGGTGATGCCGAGCCCCGTCGCGACGTAGAAGCCGAGGAAGCACCACAGGTCGAGGGGCCCGAACCCCACCCCCCAGAGGACACCGGCCGCCGACAGCACGGCGCCGGCGGGCACGACGACGGCGATGAGCGTGATGACCTGGCTGAGCTGGGATGTCCGCGCCCGGGTCGTCCCGACCCCGAGTGTCGCGGCGTCGACGCACCCGACGCCCTGCGCGCCCGGGTCGCGCCCCTGGGCATCGGTCGCCGTGGTGTTGAGGTCGTGGCGCGCGCCCCGAAGGGCGGGCGCGTCGGGTGGAGCCGGTGTCGTCCGCACGCCCGCCATTGTCGCGCCGACGCGTAGTCTCCCCGGCGATGTCGACCACACTGCGTTTCCTGCCCCCCGCCGAGACCAAGGCACTGCGCGCCGCGGTGCTGCGCACCGGACCACTGCGCGATCTCCCCCTCGGGGGCGACGAGGTCCACGGCACGCTCGCGCTCGGTGCGTTCGCCGCCGCGGGTGACGGAACCGACAAGCTCGTCGGGTGCTGCCTGCTCGTCCCCGAGCCGGCGCCGGCCGAGATCGGGGTGCACGGACCCGCGTGGCGCCTGAGGGGCATGGCGGTGCTCCCCGCGTACCGCGGCGGGACCGGCACGGCGCTGCTCGCGCGCGCCCTCGAGATCGCGGCGCAGGGCGGCGGCGAGGTGGTCTGGTGCCACGCACGCGTCCCGGCGCGCCGCCTCTACGAGCGGGCCGGGTTCGTCGCGCTCGGCGGCGAGTTCAGCGAGATCGGCCTCCCGCACCTGCTCATGTGGCGTCTGCTGGGCCCTCCCGGGCCGGACGCGCGGGAGCCCTGAGCGACGCGTCGTCGACGACGGGCCCGGGAACCGCCGCGACCCCCTGGGGTGGGGTGAAGGGCGCGCCCGCCGCGCGCGCGGCGTCGACGACGGAGCGGTCCTTCGCGGGGTACTGGCCGACGGCCGCGGCGAGCAGCGCGGCGTTGGGCACCTTCAGCACCCCGCCCTCGACAAAGAGCGTGACGTAGGTCAGGCTCATCCCGAGCACGACGCCGTCGAAGGGTCCGTTGAGCGCGCCCGCCCGCACGCGGATGTTGTCCCCGACGCTGAAGGGCCGCGCGACCGAGAGCACGAAGCCCGCGAAGATGTTCGCGAGGCTCTGCTGGGCGGCGATGCCGAGCACGATACCGGCGACGGTGCCGCCGATGAGCAGGCGTCCCGCGTTCACCCCCCCGAGGCCGAGCGCGCCGAACAGCACGACGACGTAGCCGACGGCCTCGACGAGCAGCCGGACGCCCGCCGCCGCGGCCCGCGCCGCGCGGACGGTCATGAGCGCCGCGAGCGCGCGTGCGGCCCGGCGCGTCGCGAGGATGCCGAAGACGACGAAGGCGACGAGCGCCGCGGCGGCGGCCGCGCGCGGCTCGATCTGGGGCGTCCCCGGCGGCGGACGGAAGTTCGCAAGGCGCGTCGTCGAGCCCGCACCGAGCGCGCCGAGCGCGAGCACGCCGTAGAGGAGGGTGAAGAAGAGGTGGTGGCGCGCGGCCCGGCGGTTCTCGGGCGAGAGCCCTCCGAAAAGGGCGTGCCGCGACGCGCCCTCGGCGGCGCTCACGGCCTCGTGCCACCCGCTCGGGCCATCGCCCCTCCGCTGCCGGCCGGACCGCGGCGCACACGTCGGGGAACCCGACGCGCGCCGAGGAGGGTCATCGTGGCGACCGGCGCGACGCCGCCAGGGCCTCCCGGCGTGCTCAGTTTTCCGCCGACGGCTCCTCCTCCTCCTCGGGCTCGTCGTCGAGCGAGCCGTACTCCGCCTCGTACTGGCGCAGCTGCTCGACGAGATCGCTCATCCGGCGGTCGTCGCCGGGAAGACCGCGCTCGGTACGCGCGCGGAAGGTGAGCCGGCCGAGCTCCGCGCACAGCGCGTCGGCGCGTCGGCGCGCCTGGAGCGCCTCGAGCTTGGCCTGGCCGATCTTGCCGGCCTCCTGGGCACGCTCGGCGAGCTGGGTCGCCTGCGCCTTGAGCTTGTCCATGACGCCCATGTGGACCTCCCCGGCCGGCCGCGACGGCGCGATGCCGGCTCAGCGACCAGGTTAGACGGTGCCCACCAGGCGGTTCTGATACGCGCGGGCATCGGCGCGCAGCTCCGCGATCGGGGCCGCGAGCGCCTCGGGCGGCAGCGCGGCGACGAGCGCGCGGCGGTCCCAGTAGTCGTGCGCCGCACCGGTGACGAGGTGGCGCCGGAGGGTCACCAGCGCCGGATCGGCCTCGCCGAGGTAGCCGAGGAGCCACAGCGCCGCCTCGACGTCGGTCGCGACCGGTGCGCGCCCGGCGCGCGCCGCGCGGGCCATCGCCGCGGTGACCGCAGCGGCGAGGGCGTCGTCGAGGTGCTCGCCCGGGGCGAGCTGGACGCTCTCGGCAAAGCGCCGGGCGAGGCGCAGCGCGTAACCCTGGTCGGGTCCGGGCGTGCCCGCACCCGTGCCGGAGAAGCGCCGCCCGGGGCGGAAGTCGGCCGGGCGGTGCGGGCGCCACGGGCGCGGGACGGGCAGGTGGTAGCCGGGGCGGACCTCGTCCTCGGCGGGGATGGGGGCGTACTTGGGCTGGGTCATGGCTCGTCGCCGACACTAGTGCGCCCCACGGCGGCCGCCCGGACGAGGCCGTAGACGATCCCGTCGACGAGCGCCTGCCAGGAGGACTCGATCACGTTCTCCGAGACGCCGATCGTCGACCAGGTCCCGTCCTGGTCCGCGAGGTCGAGCAGCACCCGGGTCACCGCCCCCGTGCCGCGGCGGCTGTCGAGCACGCGGACGCGGTAGTCGATGAGGTGCACGCCGGCCAGCTCGGGGAAGGCCGGCCCGATCGCCTCGCGCAGCGCCGAGTCGAGGGCGTTCACCGGGCCGTTCCCCTCGGCGGTCGCGACGACGCGCTGGTCGCCGACGCGGACCTTGATCGTCGCCTCGGTCACAAGGGTCCCCGCCGGGGACCAGGGATGCGCGAGCGGATCCACCACCGCGCCACGGGGATCCGCGCGCCAATCGGTGCTGACCCGGTAGGACTCGATGGCGAAGTAGCGGTCGAGGCCGTGGTCGGCGTCGGCCGCAGCCCGCATCAACAGCTCGAGGGAGCCGTCCGCGACCTCGAAGTGGTACCCCGCGTGCTCGAGCCGCTTCAAGGTGTCGGCGACCGAGCCTGCGGCATGAGAGTCGAGGTCGATGCCGAGCTCGACGGCCTTCAGCGCGATCGTCGAGCGCCCCGACAGCTCGCTCACGACGACTCGGCCGCCGTTGCCGACGAGCTCGGGGCGGATGTGCTCGTAGGCCTCCGGCAGGCGCGCGATCGCGGAGGTGTGCAGCCCCGCCTTGTGGGCGAAGGCCGCCGCGCCGACGTAGGGGCGCTGGGGATCGAGGGCGACGTTCACGAGCTCGGCGACGTGGCGCGCGACCGGCGTGATCAGCTCGAGGCGCTCGGAAGGGATGGTCTCGACGCCCATCTTCAACGTGAGGTTCGCGATGGTGGCCGACAGATCGGCGTTGCCCGAGCGCTCGCCGTAGCCGTTCACGCAGCCCTGGACCTGGGTCGCGCCCTGGCGGACCGCGACGAGGCTGTTCGCGACGGCGCAGCCCGAGTCGTTGTGGAAGTGGACGCCGAGGCCGACCTCGACCCGGGGGCGCACGGCTGCGACGATCTCCTCGACCTGGTGGGGGAGGAACCCGCCGTTGGTATCGCAGAGCACGAGGGTCTCGGCGCCGTGCGACTGGGCTGCCTCGAGCACCGCGAGGGCGAACGCCGGGTCGTCACGGTAGCCGTCGAAGAAGTGCTCGGCGTCGAGCAGCACGCGCCGTCCGGCCGCCCTCAGGTAGTCGATGGAGTCGCCCACCATCGCGAGCGCCTCGTCGAGACTCGTGCGCAGCGCCTCGCGCACCTGCAGCGCGGAGGACTTCGCGACGAGGCAGACGACCTCTGTCTCGGCGGCGAGCAGCTGCGCGAGGCCGGGGTCGTCCGCCGCGCGCTGGCCCGCGCGCCGAGTCGAGCCGAACGCGACGAGCGTCGCGTGCTGGAGCTTCAGCTCGTGCTTGGCACGCTCGAAGAACTCGTCGTCCTTCGGGTTCGCGCCGGGCCAGCCGCCCTCGACGAAGCTCACCCCGAGGTGGTCGAGCTGCTCGGCGACGCGCAGCTTGTCCTCGACGGTGAGCGACATCCCCTCCTGCTGGGAGCCGTCACGAAGCGTCGTGTCGTAGACCTCGACGCGGGCGGGCAGGTCGGCGGGCAGGCTGTGGTGCGCGCCGTGGTGGTCAGTCGACATGATCGAGCCAGTCCTTGTAGCGGTCGTTCTCGCCGCGCACGACGCCGAAGAAGGCCTCCTGGATCGCTGCGGTGACCGGGCCCCGCCGTCCGCTGCCGACGGCCTTGTCGTCCACGCTCGCGATCGGGACGACCTCGGCGGCGGTCCCGGTGAGGAACGCCTCGTCGGCGACGTAGAGGTCGGCGCGGCGCATCAGCTTCTCGCGCACCTCGTAGCCGAGGTCGGCGGCGAGCGTCGCGACCGAGGCCGCGGTGATGCCCTCGAGGGCGCCGACGGCCGACGCGGGCGGCGTGGCGATCACCCCGTCGCGCACGACGAAGAGGTTCTCGCCCGTGCCCTCGGCGAGATAGCCGTCCGTCGTGCACAACAGCGCCTCGTCGTAGCCCGCGCGCACCGCCTCGACCTTGGCGAGCGAGGAGTTGATGTAGAACCCGGTCGCCTTCGCCGCGCTCGGCACGGCGCGGGGGTCGTGGCGTGCCCAGGAGCTCACCTTCAGGCGGATGCCCGCGTCGCCCTCCATCTCGCCGAGGTAGGCGCCCCAGGGCCAGACGGCGATCGCGACGTGGACCGTGCACGGCAGCGGGTTGAGACCCATCTCGCCGTAGCCGAGGTAGACGAGGGGCCGGATGTAGCAGGCGGCGATCCCGCTCGCGCGCACCGTTTCGCGCACGGCGCTGCACAGCTCGTCCGCGCCGTAGGGGACCGTGAGCTCGAGCACGTGGGCCGAGCGCAGCAGGCGGTCGATGTGCGCGCGCAGGCGGAAGACCGCGGGCCCCGTCGGGGTCGCGTACGCACGGATTCCCTCGAAGACCGCCGAGCCGTAGTGCAGGCTGTGGGTGAGCACGTGGACGGTCGCCTGCTCCCAGTCGACGAGCTCGCCGTCCATCCAGATCTTCGCCGTCGGGGTGATGGGCACGTCACAGCCTTTCCGCGACGGCATCGCCGATCGCCTGGGTGTTCCAGTCGCCGCCGGCGGCGACCGCGTCTTGGACCTCGAGCACGGCCTTCAGCACCCGGGCCGCGGCCTCCGCCTCGCCGAGGTGCTCCAGCATCATCTGCGCCGAGCGGATCGCCGCGAGCGGGTTCGCCTTCCCGGTGCCGACGATGTCGTGCGCCGCGCCGTGCACGGGCTCGAACAGCGACGGCCCGGTGCGCTCGGGGTTGAGGTTCGCCGACGCCGCGAGGCCGATCCCGCCGGTCACGGCGCCGGCGAGGTCGGTGAGGATGTCGCCGAAGAGGTTGTCGGTCACGATGACGTCGTAGCGGCCGGCGTCGGTCGCGAGGTAGATGCTCGCCGCGTCGACGTGGTTGTAGGCCGTCGTAACCCCGGAGTGCTCGGCCGCCACCTCCTCGAAGGTGCGCTGCCACAGGTCGCCGGAGAAGGTGAGCACGTTCGTCTTGTGCACGAGGGTGAGGTGGCGGCGCGGACGGCCCGCCGCCAGCGCGAAGGCAAAGCGCACGCAGCGCTCGACGCCGAATCGCGTGTTCACCGAACCCTGGGTCGCGACCTCGTGGGGGGTGTTGCGGCGCAGCTGCCCGCCCTCGCCCGCGTAGGGCCCCTCGGTGTTCTCCCGGACAACCACGAGGTCCGCGCCCGACGCGAGCGAGCCCGGCGCCCCGTTGAAGGGCCGGAGGTTGATGTAGAGGTCGAGCGAGAAGCGCAGCCGCAGCAGCAGGCCGCGCTCGAGGACCCCCGGGGGCACGTCCGTCGAGCCGATCGCCGGGCCGACGGCGCCGAGGAGGATGGCGTCGACCCCGCGCAGCTCCTCGAGCACCCCGTCGGGCAGCACCTCCCCCGTGCGCACGTAGCGCTGCGCACCGAGGTCGTAGTCGACGGTCTCGAGCGCGACCCCGGCCGCGGCCACGACTTTCAGGGCCTCGCGCACCACCTCCGGCCCGATGCCGTCGCCACCGATCACCGCTACCCGGTACACCGCCCACACACTCCCCTCGACGCCCGATCCACCTCCGGCCGCTCGGGCCCGGTCCATTTGCGGGCGCCTGGTCGCGCCGGAGGAACAAAAAAACCGTCCCCGAGGGACGGCACACGACGCAACCCGCTCGGGACGCGCCGTTCAGGTGATAATTACGCCAACCCTCGTCACGGCCACCTCCCAAGTCTCCCAAGGCCCGCACACGTCCGTCAACTGCGCCCCGCCGGGCCTAGACTGGACCCGTGGTCGCAGGCGGTGACCGTCGGATCCTCCGGGCGTCGGACGCCGATCGGGACGCGGTCGTCGCGCTCCTGCGTCACCACGGCGCGGCCGGCCGCCTCGACGTGACCGAGATTTCGGACCGCATCAGCCAGGCGCTCGAGGCCAAGACGCTCGGGCAGCTCGACGCGCTTCTCGTCGACCTCCCCGCCGACGACGACGCCCGGACCCGCGAGGCGCTCCAGCCCCGCTGGAGCGAGGTGGCGCGCTCCCAGCGCGCGCTCCCCCGGATCCTTCTGCTCGGCCTGATCGATCTCTACGTCCTCATGTTGTGGATCGCGGGCGGCGAGCGCGGCGCCACGCTCCCGGTCCTCGTGCTCATCGCGAGCGTCGTGCTCGTCGTCCGGCGACTCCAGCGCGTCGCCGCACGCGAGGCGCGCCGGCGCGAGCGGGTGCTGCGGCGGGGCGGGCCCGGCGGACCGCTGCTCTGAAGAGGCGCCCCGGCGCGAAGCGGTACATTCGGTCAGATGAGCGAGACCCATCTCAGCCCTGAGGCCCACGCGCGCCTCGTCGCGGAGCTCGAGGATCTCTCGACCCGGGGGCGCATCGAGATCGCGAAGCAGATCGAGGCGGCGCGCGCGCTCGGCGACCTCTCGGAGAACGGCGACTACCACGCCGCCAAGGACGCCCAGGGGAAGATGGAGGCGCGGATCCGCCTGATCCAGGCGATGCTCGGCTCCGCCGTGATCGTCGACAAGGCCGCCGCGTCCGACGGTACGGTGCAGGCCGGCACGATCGTCTCGCTGCGCTACGAAGGCGACGACGAGCTCGAGCGCTACCTCCTCGGCTCGATCGAGGAGCGCCGTCCCGACGTGTCGGTGATCTCGCCGGGCAGCCCGCTCGGCCAGGCGCTGCTCGGGCACCGCGCCGGCGAGGTCGTCGAGTACGAGGCGCCCAACGGGCGGCTGCGCGTCGAGATCGCGGCGGTCGACTGAGGCGTCGGGGCAAAGAACCACGCGAGAAGAGGGCGGGATGCCACAAACGCTGTCGGAAAAGATCTGGGAACGCCACCTCGTGCGCGCCGGTGACGGCGCCGCCGAGCCCGACCTGCTCTACATCGACCTCCACCTCGTCCACGAGGTGACCTCGCCGCAGGCCTTCGAGGGCCTGCGCCTCGCCGGCCGACGCGTGCGCCGCCCGGACCTCACGCTCGCGACGGCCGACCACAACGTCCCGACGACCGACATCGACAAGCCCGTCGCCGATCCCGTCTCGCGCCGCCAGCTCGAGGCGCTCGCCGCCAACTGCGCGGAGTTCGGCGTCACCTTCTACCCGATGGGCGACAAGAACCAGGGGATCGTCCACATCATCGGCCCCGAACAGGGCTTCACCCAGCCGGGAATGACGATCGTCTGCGGGGACAGCCACACCTCGACCCACGGCGCCTTCGGTGCCCTCGCGTTCGGCATCGGCACGAGCGAGGTCGAGCACGTGCTCGCCACCCAGACCCTGCCGCAGAAGCGGCCGAAGACGATGGCGATCGAGGTCGACGGCGAGCTCGCCCCCGGAGTCACCCCGAAGGACCTCGTGCTCTCGATCATCGGGCGCATCGGCACCGGCGGGGGGATCGGCCACGTCGTCGAGTACCGCGGCTCGGCCGTGCGCGCTCTGTCGATGGAGGGGCGCATGACCGTCTGCAACATGTCGATCGAGGCCGGCGCGCGCGCCGGGCTCATCGCGCCCGACGAGGTGACCTTTTCCTACCTCGAAGGCCGCGACCACGCGCCGAGGGGCGCCGCGTTCGACGCGGCCGTCGAGCAGTGGCGCGCGCTCGCGACGGACCCCGGCGCCGCGTTCGACACGGTCGTCACCCTCGACGCCGCGGCCGTGCGCCCGAGCGTCACCTGGGGCACCAACCCCGGCCAGGTGACGACCCTCGACGGCGCGGTGCCCGATCCGGCGAGCTTCGCGGACCCCGACCAGCGCGCGGCGGCCGAGCGTGCGCTCGCCTACATGGGCCTCGCACCGGGGACCGCGATGCGCGAGGTGCCCGTCGACACCGTCTTCATCGGCTCGTGCACCAACGGCCGCCTCGAGGACCTGCGCGCGGCGGCCGCGGTTCTCGACGGCCGGCGCGTCGCGGCGTCGGTGCGCGCGCTCGCCGTCCCCGGGTCGCGCCGCGTCAAGGCAGCGGCGGAGGCCGAGGGCCTCGACAAGGTCTTCCGCGCCGCGGGCTTCGAGTGGCGCGAGGCGGGTTGCTCGATGTGCCTCGGGATGAACCCCGACCAGCTCTCCGCGGGCGAGCGCTGCGCCTCGACCTCCAACCGGAACTTCGAGGGGCGCCAGGGCCGCGGCGGGCGGACGCACCTCGTCTCCCCCGCCGTCGCGGCGGCGACCGCCGTCGCAGGGCGCTTCAGCACACCCGACGAGCTCGACTGAGCGCGACCAGGAAGGGCGGCAGAACCGCGATGGAACCGGTCAAGGTGGTCACGGGTCGGGCGGTGCCGCTCGACCGCTCGGACGTCGACACGGACCAGATCATCCCGAGCGAGTGGCTGAAGCGCATCGAGCGCACGGGCTTCGGCGCCGGGTTGTTCGCCGAGTGGCGCGACGCGCGCGACTTCGTCCTCAACAAGCCCGAGTACGCGGGCGCGCGCATTCTGGTCGCCGGTCCGAACTTCGGCATCGGCTCGTCGCGCGAGCACGCGGTGTGGGCGCTCGTCGACTACGGATTCCAGGCCGTCATCAGCCCGCGCATCGCCGACATCTTCCGCAACAACTCGACCCGCTCGGGCCTCGTTCCCGCCGAGGTCGGCGCCGAGGACGGCCGCCGCCTCCTCGAGGCCGTCGCCACCGACCCGGGCCTCGAGGTCACCGTCGACGTCGAGCGCCGCGTCGTCGAGGTCCCTGCCATCGCTCTCGTCGCACCCTTCCAGCTCGACGAGAGCGCCCGCGAGCGCCTCCTGCGGGGCCTCGACGACATCGGGGTCACCCTCGTCCACGCCGACGCGATCGACGCCTACGAGGCGCACCGGCCCGCCTGGATGCCCCGGGCGAGCTAGGGGCGCTCAGCGCTTCGCGTAGCTGACGTGCGGGCGGCCGCCCGCGCTGACGACGAACCAGTCCCACATCCCGTCGAGCTCGTGCCCGGTCACCAGGCACGCGATCTTGTAGCGGCCCGTCTGGGCCGCCACGAATTGGAAGGTTGCGCTGTCGCCGTGCTGGAGGCCGCTGTGCGCGTTCGGGATCTCTGCGCCCGCGAACGCGAGCGGCGCGCCGTTGACGCCGGGCGCGACGTCACGGACGATCGCGCACGAGTGGGTGAAGACGGCCGACGCATTCTCACAGGTCACCACGACCCGCCAGCCCACCGGCACGCTGACGGTCATGGCTCCCGAGCCGTAGCCGTCGAAGTTGAAGCCCGAGTTCGCACCGGTCGCCGCCGCGACGAGGTTGAGCTGCACACTGCGGGATCCCGACGCGGCCGTGAGGACCGCGCCGACACCGGGCGAGGACGGTGCCGAGCTGCACGCCGCGAGCGCGAGCCCGCCGCCAACCAGTGCAGCGGCGGCACGCGCCGCGTGCTGGAGGGAGCGACGGCGCCCGTGCCGCTCAGCCGCCATGACGCCGCCGTCCGTTGACAGCGGAGACAACGGCCTTCAGGCTGGCGGTGAGGATGCTCGAGTCGATGCCGACGCCCCAGCGCGTCCGCCCGTCGTCGCCGACCGTCTCCACATAGGCCACGGCCCGCGAGCTCGCGCCGGCGGTGATCGCGTGCTCCTGGTAGTCGACGACGTCGAGCTCGATCCCGAGTGCGTCGCGCAGGCCCGCCACGAAGGCGGCGATCGGGCCGTTTCCCTCGCCGGTGAGGGTGAGCGTGCGCCCGTCCGCCGCCAGCTCGGCGGTGACCTTGTCGGCGTCGCCCGTGCTCGCCGTCTCGTGCGCGAGGAGCCGCAGCCCGGCGTCGTCGGCGAGGTACTCGGCGCTGAAGACCTCCCACATCTGGGCCGGCGAGATCTCGGTGCCGATGTCCTCGGTGACGTGCTGCACCGCTTGGGAGAACTCGATCTGGAGCCGGCGCGGGAGCACCATCTGGTGCTCGACCTCCATGATGTAGGCGACGCCGCCCTTGCCGGACTGGGAGTTGACCCGGATGACCGCCTCGTAGGTCCGCCCGACGTGGTGCGGGTCGATCGGGAGGTAGGGGACCTCCCAGGTCGCGTAGTCGTCGGCCAGCGCGGCCATGCCCTTTTTGATCGCGTCCTGGTGCGAGCCCGAGAACGCCGTGTAGACGAGATCGCCGACGTAGGGGTGGCGCGGATGGACCGGGAGGCGGTTGCAGTACTCCGCGACGCGCCGCAGCCCGTCGATGTCGGAGAGGTCGAGGCGCGGGTCGACCCCCTGGGAGAACAGGTTGAGCGCGAGGGTGACCACGTCCACGTTCCCGGTGCGCTCGCCGTTGCCGAAAAGACAGCCCTCGACGCGGTCCGCGCCCGCCATCATCCCGAGCTCGGCCGCGGCGATCGCGGTCCCGCGGTCGTTGTGCGGGTGCAGGCTGAGCACGACCGCGTCGCGCCGCGGCACGTTGCGGTGGAACCACTCGATGAGGTCGGCGTAGACGTTCGGCGTCGACATCTCGACGGTCGCGGGCAGGTTGAGCACGATCGGGTGCGCGGGCGTCGGCTCGATGACGTCCATCACCGCCGCGCAGATGTCGACCGCATAGTCGACCTCGGTGCCCGTGAAGGACTCGGGGCTGTACTCATAACGCACCTCGGTGTCCGGCAGGCGGGACTCGAGATCGCGGCACAGCGCTGCCGCGTCGACCGCGATCTTGGTGATCCCGGCCTTGTCGAGTCCGAAGACGACCCGCCGCTGCAGGACCGAGGTCGAGTTGTAGAAGTGGACGATCGCCCGGTGCGCGCCGCGCAGGCTCTCGTAGGTGCGCTCGATGAGCTCGCGCCGACACTGGACGAGAACCTGGATCGTGACGTCCTCGGGGACGAGGTCCTCTTCGATGAGCATCCGGACGAAGTCGAAGTCGGGCGCGGAGGCCGCCGGGAAGCCGACCTCGATCTCCTTGAAGCCGGCGCCCACGAGGGCCTCGAACATCCGTCGCTTGCGGTGGGTGTCCATGGGGTCGATGAGCGCCTGGTTCCCGTCGCGCAGATCGACCGCACACCAGATCGGTGCGGTGGTGAGGGTCGTGTGCGGCCAGCTGCGGTCCGGGAGGGGGACCGGCGCGTAGGGCCGGTAGCGGTCGAAGGGCATCGGCTTCGGCGTCACAGGTTGGGGCGGCATCTCGTCATCCTCGTCATCAACACAGCGGCAATAAAAAACCTCCTGTGCCGATTGGCGCAGGAGGTGTCGGCGAGCGCGGGGCGCCCGCCGCTAGGTAAGGAGGAGGCTCTCGGGGCGGGAAAGGGTGCGCACCGCGCAATTGTGCGCTGCGCGTCACGCCCCCGTCAAGGTCGCGCGCCGCCCCGGTTAGGATGCCCGCGCTCAAGGGAGGTCGCATGAGACTGCCACTTCGCTCCCGCTGGAGAGCGGGGGTCGCCGCGGGGGTCGGTGGCGCAGGCGCCGCGGCGCTCGTCGCCCTCGCCCGCCGACGCGCGCGCCGGCGCTCGGCGCGGCGCAACGAGGCGTTCGCTCGCGCGAGCGAGGGCATCTGGCCGGCCGTGCCGACGGCGCCCGCCGGGGAGGTACGTATCGCGGCGTCGCGCCCGTCTCCGGCCGGCGACGAGCGGCCGCTCGGGCAGGTCGCGGAGCCGGACGCGGCCGCGGGGAGCACCGCGGCGGGAGACCCGACGCCGCGCTGAACTCCGTCGCGCGGCGCTCAGCTGTCGCGCCCCCCGATCTGGTGGACCTCGATGATCCCCACGTGCTGGCGCAGCGATGCCAGCACCTGCGCGGGAACGGGCGCGTCGGTCGTGATGACCATGAGCGCGGTCCCCGAGCCGAGCGTGGGACCCACAGCCATGTTGGAGATGGACAGCCCGGCCGCGCCGAGCGCAGTCCCGACGACGCCGATCATGCCTGGCCGGTCCTCGTTCACCACCGTCAACATGTTGGGCGCCGGAGGGACGTCGATGTTGTGCCCGTCGACCAGGACGACGCGTGGTGCCCCGCCCAGGCCGGCCAGTGCCCCGGCCACCTCGTGGGTCGCCGAGCGCACCGTGAGCGCGCTGACGAAGTCGCTCGAGGTGCTCGTCTGGCTCTCGCGCAGCTGCAGGCCGCGCTCCTCGGCGATACGCGGCGCGTTGACGTAGGAGACGGGCTCGTCGCTCGTCGCGCCGATCAGCCCCTTTAGGACCGCGAGGCTGACCATCGAAGTGTCCTCGCTCGCGAGCGTGCCGCGGTAGTCGATGTCGACGGCGTCGGGGAGCCCCTCGCACAGACCGACGAGGAAGCGGCCCAGCTCCTCGGCGAGCCCGAGGTAGGGGCGGACGGCCTCCGACGCGCCCCGCGCGGAGACGTTGACGGCGTAGGGCACGAAGTCGCCGCGCAGCGCAAGCACGATCTGCTCCGCGATCTGCTCGCCGGCCTTGTCCTGCGCCTCGCCCGTGCTCGCGCCGAGGTGCGGGGTGACGACGACGCCCTTCAGACCGAACAGCGGGGAGGCGGTGCAGGGCTCCTCGGCGAAGACGTCGAGCGCGGCCCCGCCGACGCGCCCGGCGGTGATCGCCTCGGCGAGGGCCGCCTCGTCGACGATGCCGCCGCGTGCTGCGTTGACGATCCGGACGCCGGGCTTGACGCGCGCGAGCGTGTCCTTGTTGAAAAGACCGGCCGTCTCCTTGGTCCTTGGCAGGTGGATCGTGATGAAGTCGGCGACCGCGAGGAGATCGTCGAGGGCCATCAGCTCGACGCCGAGGCGCTTCGCGCGCTCGGGCGCGGTGTAGGGGTCGTACGCGACGAGGCGCATCCCGAAGCCGGCCATGCGCTGGGCGACGAGGGTGCCGATGCGGCCGAGGCCGACGATCCCGAGCGTCTTGTGCAGCAGCTCGACGCCCTCCCACTTCGAACGCTCCCAGCGGCCCTCGACGAGTGCCGCGTGCGCCTGGGGCACGTTGCGCGCCTCGGCGAGGAGGAGCGCGATCGCGTGCTCGGCGGCCGAGACGATGTTCGACTCGGGCGCGTTGACGACCATGACCCCGAGTCGCGTCGCCGCCTCGACGTCGACGTTGTCGAGGCCGACGCCCGCGCGCCCGACGACCTGGAGGTCGCGGCCGGCTTCGAGGACCGTCTCGGTGACCTTGGTCGCCGAGCGCACGACGAGCGCGTTGGCTCCTTGGAGCGCCTCGATGAGCTGCTCGGGGGTGAGTCCGAGGCGGACGTCGACCTCGTGGCCGGCCGCGGCCATCGCCTCGAGCCCGCTCGGGGCAAGCTTTTCGGGTACGAGGATCCGTGCCATGTCGGGGCGCTCCTTGGATGTCGGTGAGGCTGCGGGTGTCTCTGCGCGCTGTCGCGGGCCCGGGCCCGCGACGAACAGCCCGGTCGCGGGTCACGGCCTCGGATGCCTACGCCGTCGTTCCGCCGAACAGCGACGCGAGGCGCTCGATGCCGCGCACGAGGTCCTCGTCGCCGAGCGCGTAGGAGAAGCGAGCGTACCCGGGTGCGTCGAAGGCCTCGCCCGGCACGAAGGCGACCTTGGCCTTGTCGAGCACGAGGTCGGCGAGTTCGAGCGTCGTCGCGCAGCGGTGACCGGCAATCTCGCGTCCGAGCAGGGCGTGCATCGAGGCGAACGCGTAGAAGGCTCCCTCGGGGAGGCGACAGCGCACGCCCTCGATGGCGTTCAGCATCGCGGTGATCGTCCGTCGGCGCCGGTCGAAGGTCGCGCGCATCTCCGCGACGGCGTCGAGACCGCCGCCCAGCGCCGCGAGCGCGGCGCGCTGGGCGACGTTGTTCACGTTCGAGGTCTCCTGGCTCTGGAGGTTCGTCGCGGCCTCGACGACGTCGGGGGGGCCGATCAGCCAACCGACGCGCCATCCCGTCATCGCGTAGGTCTTCGCGACACCGTTGACCACGACGCAGCGGTCCGCGATCTCCGGGACGACCACGGGCAGGCTCGGCGCGTCGCGCCCGTCATAGACGAGATGCTCGTAGATCTCGTCGCAGAGCACCCACCAGCCCCTCTCGAGCGCGAGGCGACCGATCGCCGCGACCTCGTCGCGGTCGTAGACGGCGCCGGTCGGGTTCGACGGCGAGACGAAGACGAGGAGCTTGGTCGCGGCCGACGCACGGCGCTCGAGGTCGGCGGGAGTGACCTTGAAGCCCGAGGAGAGGTCGCTCGGGACGCTGACCGGCACGCCGCCGGCGAGCGCGACCGCCTCGGGGTAGGTCGTCCAGTACGGCGCGGGAATGAGGACCTCGTCGCCGGGATCGAGCAGGGTCGCGAAACTGCTCGCGACGGCGTGCTTGCCGCCGTTGGTGACGAGCACCTGGGACGCGGCGACCGACAGGCCCGAGTCGCGCCGCGTCTTGTCGGCGACCGCCTGGCGCAGCTCGGGAAGGCCAGCGGTCGGGCTGTAGCGGTGGTTGCGCGGGTCCCTGCACGCGGCGACGGCCGCCTCGACGATGTGGGCCGGGGTGGGGAAGTCGGGCTCGCCGGCGCCGAAGCCGACGACGTCCTCGCCCGCGGCCTTGAGCGCCTTGGCCTTGGCGTCGATCGCGAGCGTCGCGGAGGGGGCGACCGCGGCGATGCGGCGCGAGACGCGCCGCGCCGGCGTGCCGGACGTGGGGGCGAGGTCGGCGGGTGCGCGCATACCTGCCATGCTGGCACAGACCACCGGCGGCCCACGAGCAGGCCCGGACCCCACAGCGCGACACGGAGGCAGCGATGGCCACGATCGAGATCCCCGCACAGATGCGTCCGAACGACGGCCGCTTCGGCTCCGGCCCGAGCAAGGTCCGTCCCGAGGCGATCGCCGCGATCGAGGCGGCCGCGACCGGCGTGATCGGCACCTCGCACCGCCAGGCCGCGGTGAGGAGTCTCGTCGGACGCGTGCGCGCGGGAGTGCGCGAGCTCTTCTCGCTCCCCGACGGCTACGAGGTCGTGCTCGGCAACGGCGGCTCGACCGCGTTCTGGGACGTCGCGACCTTCTGTCTCATCGAGCGCCGCAGCCAGCACCTGAGCTTCGGCGAGTTCTCCTCGAAGTTCGCCGCCGCCGCCACGGCCGCGCCGCACCTTTTGGACCCCGAGATCATCACCTCGGCGCCCGGCACACACCCCGAGGCCGTCGCCAGCCTTGAGGTCGACGTCTACGCGCTCACCCACAACGAGACCTCGACGGGGGTCGCGATGGCGTTGCAGCGCCCCCGCGACGCCGCCGGCTCGCCGGCCGAGGGCCTCGTGGTCGTCGACGCGACGTCGGCTGCGGGCGGGCTCCGCTTCGACCCGAGGGAGGTCGACGTCTACTACTTCGCCCCCCAGAAGTGCTTCGGCTCCGACGGCGGGCTGTGGCTCGCGGCGATGTCGCCGGCCGCCCTCGAGCGCGTCGCGGCCATCGCGGCGAGCGGCCGCTTCGTGCCGGCGTTCCTCGACCTCACCATTGCGATCGAGAACTCCCGGCTCGACCAGACCTACAACACCCCCGCGGTCGTCACCCTGGTCATGCTCGCCGCGCAGCTCGACTGGATGAACGCGCACGGCGGCCTCGAGTTCACCGCGGGGCGCGCGGACCGCTCCGCCGAGATCCTCTACAGCTGGGCCGAGCGCTCGGACTTTGCGTCGCCCTTCGTGGCCAAGGCCGACGACCGCAGCCACGTCGTCGGCACGATCGACTTCTCCGACGATGTCGACGCCGCGGCGCTCGCCAAGACCCTGCGCGCGAACGGCATCGTCGACACCGAGCCCTACCGCAAGCTCGGCCGCAACCAGCTGCGCATCGCGATGTTCCCCGGCGTCGACCCCGAGGACGTCGAAGCCCTCACCCACTGCGTCGACTACGTGGTCGAGCGGCTCTGAGCGGCGCGCCCGGCCGGAGCGCGCCGGCCGGGCGCCACCTCAGCGCGGAGAAGCCACCTCGACCAGCGGCTTCAGCACCGCCGGGTCCCGCCGAGCAGCGACGAGCGCGGCGCGGCTCTCCTCGAGCGGGAAGCGGGCATCGACGAGCGCGTCGAGGTCGATGCGCCCCGAGGCGACGAGCGCGATGGCGTCGGGGTAGGTGTTGGCGTAGCGGAAGGTGCCCGTCACCCACAGCTCGCGGTTCTGGATCCGGGCGAGAGGAAAGGGCACGGTGGCCGCCGGGCACATGCCGACGAGCACCGCCACGCCCGCCGGGCCGAGCGCCGTGATGCCGTCCGCGATCGCGGCCTCGGCGCCCGAGCAGTCCAAGAAGATGTCGGCATCGCGCGCGCCCGCAACCAGACCGCCCGCCGCGGGATCGACGGCGCGCCCCGCCCCGAGCGCCTCGGCCCGCGCGCGGCGCTCTGGCAGGGGGTCGCTGAGGACGACCTCACCCGCGCCGGCGAGGCGCGCGACGAGCGCCGCGACGACACCGATCGGGCCCGCCCCCGCGATCGCGACGCGCGCGCCGGGTCCGACACCGGCGCGGCGGTTGGCCCACAGGGCGACCGACAGCGGCTCCATCAGCGCGCCGGCCGCGTCCGAGACCGTGTCGGGGAGGCGGTGGGCGAAGTCCTCGTCGATGGCGACGAAGGTGGCGAGCGCCCCATCCACCGGAGGCGTCGCGAAGAACGCGATCTCCGGGCAGAGGTTGTAGCGGCCGCGGCGGCACTGCGCGCAGCGGCCGCAGGGCACCCCGGGCTCGAGCGCGACGCGCGTGCCGAGCGCGTGGCGCAGCGCGGCCGCGCCGCGCCCGACCACGACCCCCGCGGACTCGTGCCCGAGCACGAGCGGTGCCTCGACGACGTAGTCGCCGATGCGCCCGTGCTCGAAGTAGTGGACGTCCGAGCCGCAGATTCCGACCGCGTGGACTGCGACGAGCACCTCGTGGGGTCCCGGCTCGGGGACCGGGCGCCGTTCGAGGACGATCTCGCCGGGCGCCCGCAGGACCGCGGCGAGGTTCTCGGGCGCGTCAGCCACCCGAGACGTCTTCGAGGCGCTGGCGGCCGGCGGTGATGAAGGGCATCATCGCCCGCAGCTCGGCACCGATCTTCTCGATCTGGTGTTCGCGACCCGCGCGCCGGAGCTGTTCGAAGTGCGGCCGGCCCGCCTCGTTCTCGGCGATCCACTCCCGGGCGAAGGTCCCGTCGCGGATCTCGGCGAGGATCGCGCGCATCTCCGCGCGCACCGCGTCGGAGACGACGCGTGGGCCACGGGTGAGGTCCCCGTACTCCGCGGTGTCCGAGATCGAAAAGCGCATCCCCGAGATCCCCTGCTCGTACATGAGGTCGACGATGAGCTTCAGCTCGTGCAGGCACTCGAAGTACGCCGACTCGGGGGCGTAGCCCGCCTCGACGAGGGTCTCGAACCCCGCGGTGACCAGTGCCGTCAGCCCGCCGCAGAGCACGACCTGCTCACCGAACAGGTCCGTCTCGGTCTCCTCCGCGAAGGTCGTCTCGAGCACCCCGGCGCGCGTCGCGCCGATCGCATCGGCATACGAGAGGGCGAGCGCCATCGCGCTGGCCGAGGGGTCCGCGGCGACCGCGATCAGCGCCGGCACGCCCCCGCCCTCGGTGTAGGTCCGCCGGACGAGGTGTCCCGGCCCTTTCGGCGCCACCATCGCGACGTCGATGCCCGCCGCGGGGGCGATGGTCTGAAAGCGGATGTTGAAGCCGTGCGCGAAGAACACGGCATCGCCCGCGACGAGGTGCGGCGCGATCTCGTTGTCGTAGATGCTCGGCTGCTCGGTGTCGGGCGCAAGGATCATGACGAGGTCCGCCTCGGCCGCGGCCTCGGCGATCGTCAGCACACGCAGGCCCGCGGCCTCCGCCTTGGCCCACGACGACGAGCCGGCGCGCAGCCCGACCCGGACGTCGACACCGGAGTCGAGGAGGTTGAGGGCGTGGGCGTGGCCCTGGGAGCCGTAGCCGACGACGGCCACCTTGCGCCCGGCGATGAGCGAGCGGTCGGCGTCCTTGGCGTAGTAGAGGGTCGGCATCTTCTCCTGTCCAATCTCGATTCGGTCCCGTCAGGTCGGGCCCGGGGCGGGTCCAACGCGTGGCTCAGCGCGGCGCGCCCAGCTTAGGAAGCCCGATCGTGCCGGTGCGCTGGAGCCCGACGATCCGCAGCGTGCGCGCGAGCGCCTCGAACTCGTCGAGGACCGCCGGCGGCCCCGCCAGCTGGACGGTGAGGGTCTCCTCCCCCACCTCGAGCACGCGCCCGCCAAAACGCGTGCTCGCGTCGACGAGGGCCGCGCGCGCCTCGGTGTCCCCGGCGACGGTCGCGAGCAGCAATTCGGCCTCGTGCGCGTCCTCGGGGCGCAGCTCGTTGATCGCGACGACGTTGACGAGCTTGTCGAGCTGGGCGAGGACCTGGTCGAGCGTCGCGCTCTCGAGGTCGACGACGATCGAGACGCGCGAGAAGCGCTCGTCCTCGGTGGGCGCGACGGCGAGGGAGAAGATGTTGAACCCGCGCCGCGAGAACAGCCCCGCGATCCGGGCGAGCACCCCGGCCCGGTTCTCGACGAGCAGGGAGACGAGATGGCGCCGTGCGCCAGTGGGCGCGCTCACCGCGGCAGGTGGGCCTGGCTCGGGTGGACGACGATGTCGTCGTTGGACGCGCCGGCCGGAACCATCGGGTAGACCTGCTCCATCGAGTCGATCCGGAAGTCGACGACGACCGGGCGGTCGTCGATCTCGTTGGCCTTCTCGATCGTCGGGGCGACCTCCTCCGGGCCCGTCACCCGGAAGCCCACGCCGCCCATCGCCTCGGCCCAGCGCACGTAGTCGGGCAGATCCGGCGAGAGGTAGACCTCGCTGTAACGCTCCTCGTAGAACATGTGCTGCCACTGGCGGACCATGCCGAGGTACGCGTTGTTCAAAATCGCGATCTTGACGGGGATCTGTTCCGCGCTCGCGGTGACGAGCTCCTGGGCCGTCATCTGGAAGCACCCGTCGCCGTCGACCGCCCACACCATGCGGTCGGGGCGGCCGACCTTGGCGCCGAGCGCGGCGGGGACCGCGAAGCCCATCGTCCCGAGGCCACCCGAGTTCACCCAGGTACGCGGGTGCTCGAAGCGCCAGAACTGCGCCGCCCACATCTGGTGCTGGCCGACGCCGGCGACGAGGATCGTGTCCTCGGGCGTGAGCCGGCGCAGCTCCTCGAGCACGAACTGCGGCTTCACGGTCCCGGGCTGGCCGCCGACGCCGCGCCCGTCCTCGCCGCGGTCGTAGGTGAGCGGGAAGCGCGTCCGCCACTCCTCGAGCGCCGCCCACCACGGCGCGAGCCGCTCGGGGTAGGCGTCCGTGCCGCGTCGGCGCACGGCCGCCGTGATCGCCTCGATCGCGAGGCGGCAATCGGCCGCGAGCGGCACCTCGGCGCGGCGCACCTTGCCGAGCTCGGCGCGGTCGATGTCGACGTGGACGACTGCCGCACCGGGCGCGAAGGCCGAGACCCTGCCCGTCACCCGGTCGTCGAAGCGCGTGCCGAACGCGAGCAGCAGGTCCGCGCGCTGCAGTGCGGTCACGGCCGCGTAGCTGCCGTGCATTCCCGGCATGCCGAGGAAGTGGCGGTCGCTCTCGGGGAAGGCCCCGCGCCCCATCAGCGTCGTGACGACCGGGATCCCTGTGGCGGCGACGAAGGCGGCGAGCGCGCGCGTCGCGTCGGCCTTGAGGACGCCCCCGCCCGCGTAGACGACGGGGCGCTTCGCCCCGGCGATGAGGTCCGCGGCCGCCTCGACGCCGGCGGGGTCCGCTTCGCCGGGGGGCGTGTAGCCGGGGAGGTCGACCGGGCCGGGCTCCTCGTAGCGGACGGTCGCGTTGGCGACGTCCTTCGGGAAGTCGATGAGGACCGGACCGGGCCGACCCGTCGTCGCGAGGTGGAACGCCTCGGCGACGACGGTCGGGATCTCCGCGGGGTCGGTGACGAGGTAGTTGTGCTTGGTCACCCCCATCGTCACCCCCGTCGTGTCGACCTCCTGGAAGGCGTCGGTACCGATCGAGGACGTCGCGACCTGACCGGCGATGACGACGAGCGGGATCGAGTCCATCATCGCGTCGGCGAGCGGCGTGACGATGTTGGTCGCGCCCGGACCGCTCGTCACCATCGCGACCCCCGCGCGCCCGGTCACCTGCGCGTACCCCTCGGCCGCATGGCCGGCGCCCTGCTCGTGGCGGACGAGGATGTGGCGGATCGCGGAGTCGATGATCGGGTCGTAGACGGGGAGGATCGCGCCGCCGGGAAGACCGAAGACGACGTCGACGCCCTGGGCCTCGAGGCTCTTGATCAAAGCTTGTGCTCCGGTGAGCTCCATGACTCCTCGCTTGGGTTGGAAGGTGCCGGCGGCTCGACCCCCGGGTGGGGCGCCGCCGACCCCGCGCCCGGAAACGAAACGACCTCCCTTCCGGGAGGTCGTGGGCGCACGAACGACGGGGCTGTCGGTCGTGGCCTAGGTGAGAAGTACGACGTAAGCGGCGGTCGTCACGGCACGATTCTCGCAGAGGCACGGGCTGCCGGCAAATCGGGCCGCACCGCTCACGCCTCGGTGATCGCGCCGCGCTCCGCGCCGGCGGCGAGGCGCGCGTACTTGGCAAGCACGCCCCGGGTGTAGCGGGGCGGGAGCGGCGCCCACCCGGCCCGTCGGCGCGCCAGCTCCTCCTCGTCGACGAGAAGGTCGATGCCGCCGGTCACGGCGTCGATGCGGATGGGGTCGCCGTCGCGCACGAGCGCGATCGGCCCGCCGACGGTCGCCTCGGGCGCAACGTGCCCGACGCAGAAGCCACGCGTGCCCCCCGAGAAGCGGCCGTCGGTGACGAGCGCGCAGTCCCCGCCGCGCCCCGCTCCGCTGAGCGCGCCGGTGACCGCGAGCATCTCGCGCATGCCCGGCCCGCCGCGGGGACCCTCGTAGCGGATGACGAGAACGGTCCCCGGCCGGATGTCGCCGGCGAGGATCGCCTCCATCGCACCCTCCTCGCCGTCGAAGACCCGGGCCGGACCCTCGAACGCGCTGAGGTCGGTCCCGGCGATCTTTACGACCGCGCCCTTCGGCGCAAGCGAGCCGTGCAGCACGACGATGCCGCCGCGCTCGTGGATCGGCGCATTCATCGGGTGCACGACGACGCCGTCGGGGCGCGGCGGGTCGATCGCCTCGAGGTTCTCCGCCATCGTCCTCCCCGTCACGGTCAGGCAGTCACCGTGGAGGAGTCCCGCGTCGAGCAGCGCGCGCAGGACGACCGGGACGCCCCCGACGCGGTCGAGGTCGACCATGTGGAACTTGCCGTGCGGCTTCATGTCCGCGAGGTGGGGGACGCGCGCGCCGATGCGCGCGAAGTCGTCCATCGCCAGGTCGACCTCGGCCTCGCTCGCGATCGCGAGCAGGTGCAGCACGGCGTTGGTCGAGCCGCCGAGTGCCATCGTGACCGCGATCGCGTTCTCGAAGGCCTCCTTGGTCATGATGTCGCGGGGACGGATGTCCGCCGCGAGCAGATCGACCACGGCGCGCCCGGAGTCGAAGGCGACGTCGTCGCGCCGGCGGTCGACCGCCGGCGCCGAGGAGCCCGAGGGCAGCGACATCCCGATCGCCTCGCCGATCGCCGCCATCGTGTTCGCGGTGAACATCCCCGCGCACGCGCCCTCGGTCGGGCACGCGTTGCGCTCGATCGCGTCGAGGGTCTGCTCGTCCATCTCGCCGGCCGCGACGGCGCCGACCGCCTCGAAGACGCTCACGATGTCGAGGGTGCGGTCCTTGTAGTGCCCCGGCAGGATCGTGCCGGCGTAGACGAAGACGCTCGGCAGGTTGAGCCGGGCCGCGGCCATGAGCATTGCCGGCAGCGACTTGTCGCAACCGGCGAGACCGACGAACGCGTCGAAGCGCTCGGCGTGCATCACCGCCTCGACGGAGTCCGTGATGACCTCCCGGCTCACCAGCGACGCGCGCATGCCCTCGTGGCCCATGGAGATGCCGTCGGAGACCGTGATCGCGCCGAACTCGAAGGGGAAGCCCCCCGCCACGCGCACGCCCTGCTTGGAGGCCTTGGCGAGGCGCTGGAGCGAGAGGTTGCACGGCGTGACCTCGTTCCAGGTCGAGGCGATGCCGACCTGGGGCTTTGCGAAGTCCTCGTCGCGCATCCCCACCGCGCGCAGCATCGCCCGCGCCGGCGCCCGCCGCACCCCCTCGGTGACGTCCTGGGAGTGGATCTTCAAGGACCGCGTGGACTGCTGCTCGGCGTCGCTCGACATGGCGCCAGGCTACGCGCCGGCCACCGGCGCGGCGAACGGCGCTACGCGCGCCGCCGCTGCAGGGCCTCGGCGACGAGCTTGCCGTTCGCGCGGCCCTTGGTCCGGCGCATCACCTGGCCGAGGAGGAACTGCGCGACCTTGTCGTCGCCGGCGGCGTAGCGCTCCCACTCGGCGGGGTGCTCCCCGATGACCCCGGCGACGACCGTGTCGAGCTCCTCGGCGGACAGGCCCTCGAAGCCGAGGCGTTGGGCGATGGCGCGCGGCGACCCCTTGCCGGCGAGCATCTCGGCGAGGACCGCCTTGGCCTGCGTGGCGCTGAGCGCTCCGGAGGACTCGAGGTGCAGCACCTCCGCGAAGGCCTCGGGTGCAAGGGCCCGGGCCGACGCCGGGTCCTGGGCCGCCTCGTTCGCGGCGCGCGCCAGCGCGAGGCGTGCCGGGGCGCCGAGGCCGGCCGCGGCGACGACGAGGTCGTCGAGGCCGAGGTCCAGCGCGGTCGCGATCTGCTCGAGCGCCGCGGGGGCGTCCTCGCCGACGAGCGCGGCGAGCCGCGCGCGCCGCGCGGCGGGCAGCATCTTCAGCCCGGCGGCGACCGCGGCGATCCACTCCCGACCCGGCGCGAGGCGCACGAGGTCCGGCTCGGGGAAGTAGCGGTAGTCGAAGGCCTCCTCCTTCGAGCGCATCGAGGTGGTGCGGCCGGTGGTCTCGTTCCAGTGCCGGGTCTCCTGGGCGACGAGGCCACCGTCTTCGAGCACCGCGACCTGGCGGTGCGCCTCATGCTCGATCGCGCGTCCGAGCGAGCGCAGAGAATTGAGGTTCTTGACCTCACAACGAGTGCCATAAGACGGGTCACCGACCCGACGGACGGAGACGTTCGCGTCGACCCGCAGCGACCCCTCCTCCATCCGGCCGTCGGAGGCCCCCGTCGCCACCAACACGGCGCGCAGCTCGGCGACGTAGGCGCGGGCCTGCTCGGGGCTCGTGATGTCGGGCGCGGAGACGATCTCGACCAGCGGGACCCCCGCGCGGTTGTAGTCGACGAGCGCGTAGTCGGCACCGTGGATGCGCCCGTCCCCGCCGACGTGGGTCGTCTTGCCGGTGTCCTCCTCGAGGTGGGCGCGCACGATCCCGACGCGCGCGTGGTCCGCGAGCTCGAGCGCGCCGGCGACGTTGATCGGCTCGTCGTACTGGGTGACCTGGTAGTCCTTCGGCATGTCCGGGTAGAAGTAGTTCTTCCGGTGGAACACCGAGGGGCGGATCTCGCAGCCGAGCGCGGTGCCGATCGCCATCGCGAGCTCGACCGCGTGGCGGTTGAGCACCGGCAGCGAGCCGGGGAGCCCGAGGCACACGGGGCAGACGTTGGTGTTCGGCTCGGCACCGAAGCGGTTCGCGCAGGAACAGAAGAGCTTGGTCGCCGTCGACAGCTCGCAGTGGACCTCGAGCCCGACGACGATCTCCCACTCCCCGGTCGCCCCCGCGATCCGGTAGGGCGCGCTCATCGCCCGGCTCCCGCGCCGTGGGGACGGACCGGCCCGCGGGCATCGGGCGCCGCGGCCCGCTCGAGGGCGCCGGCGACGCGCAGCATCGCCGGCTCCCCGAGGGCCGGGGCGAGCACCTGGACGCCGACGGGGAGGTTCTCCTCCCCGAGTGCGAAGGGGACGCTCACCGCCGGGTGACCCGCGAGGTTCGAGGGGATGGTGAACAGGTCGGACAGGTACATCTCGAGCGGATCGGACTTCGCGCCGATGGGGAACGCGACCGACGGGCTCGTCGGCGCGAGCAGGACATCAAAGCGCTCATAGGCGCGCCGAAAGGCGTCCATGATGAGCGTGCGCACCCGCTGGGCCTGCGCGTAGTAGGCGTCGTAGTAGCCCGCCGAGAGCACGTAGGTCCCGAGCATGATCCGCCGCTTGACCTCGGCCCCGAAGCCCTTGGAGCGGGTCCGGGCGTTCATCGTCGCGACGTCGTCGGCATCGACGCGCAGCCCGTAGCGCACCCCGTCGTAGCGGGCGAGGTTCGAGGAAGCCTCGGCCGGGGCGATGAGGTAGTAGGCGGACAGCCCGTGCAACAGCTCAGGGATCGCGACGTCCTCGACCGCGGCACCGGCCGCCACGAGGGCGTCGGCACCCCGGCGCACGGCGTCGGCGCACGCCGGGCTCGCGTCCACGAGGAAGTCCGCGACGACGCCGACGCGCAACCCCGCCGGGGACCGCCCGACCTCGGGCGCAAGCGGCGGGACCTCGCCGGCGAGCGACGTCGAGTCCGCCGGGTCGTGGCCGGCGATGACCTCGAGGAGTGCCGCCGCGTCCTCGACGCGCAGCGCGAACGGCCCGATCTGGTCGAGCGAGCTGGCGAACGCGACGAGGCCGTAGCGCGAGACGAGCCCGTAGGTCGGCTTCAGACCGACGACGCCGCACAGCGACGCCGGCTGGCGGATCGAGCCGCCGGTGTCCGACCCGAGGGCGAGCGGCACGAGCCCCGCCGCGACCGCCGCCGCGGAGCCGCCCGAGGAGCCTCCCGGGACCCGGCTCGTGTCCCAGGGGTTGCGCGTCGGGCCGTTCGCGGAGTTCTCCGTCGAGGAGCCCATCGCGAACTCGTCCAGGTTGGTCTTGCCGACGATGACCGCTCCGGCCTTTCGCAGCCGGCTCACGACCGTCGCGTCGTAGGGTGGGCGCCAGCCCTCGAGGATCCGCGACGAGCATGTCGTCGGCACCCCGCGGGTGCACAGGTTGTCCTTCAGCGCGACGGGAACCCCGCAAAGTGGCCCCGGATCGCGCCCGGCGGCCACGGCCACGTCCACCGCGTCCGCGGCACGAAGGGCCTCCTCGGACGTCACGGCGTTGAAGCAGTGCAGCAGGTCGTCGGCCCCCGCGATCTCCTCGAGGACGACCTCGGCGACCCGGCGTGCGCTCTCCTCGCCCCGGCGGATCGCCGCCGCGAGCGCCACGGCGCCGCCCGCAAAGGGTGCCGCCGCGCTCACGGTGCCTCACCGAGGATGCGCGGGACCCGGAACCGCCCGTCCTCGGCCGCCGGCGCCGCCGCGAGCACCTCGTCGCGCGCGACCCCCGGAGCCACGGTGTCGGGGCGCAGCACGTTCTCGAGCGCGAAGGGGTGCGACGTCGGCGCGAGGGCGGCGGTGTCGAGGCGGCGGACCGCCTCGACGTGCTCGAGCACGTGGCTCAGCTGTTGACGGTAGGTCTCGAGCTCGGCGTCCTCGAGCTCGAGCCGGGCGAGGCGCGCGACGTGCGCGACCTCGTCGTGGGACAGGGCGTCGGGCATCAGTGGGTGACTTTCCATGCGAAGGCGACGGCGCGCTGCTCGATCTCCTCGGCGTCGTGGTCGAGCGTCGCGACGTGGTAGCTGTTTTCGAGGATGACGCGCTCGACGGGGCCGCCGACGCGGCGCTCGACGAGGTCCGACGAGCTCGTCGGAACGACGTGGTCGACGCGCGAGCTGAGGAGAAGCACCGGGCAGCAGATCTCGCCGAGCCCCTCTGAGACCGGCGTCGTCGCGCCGAGGACCGAGAGGAGCGGGGCGATCGGCGTGGCGTCGTAGGCGTCCTCGCGAACCCCGGGGCGCGCGATGTCGCTGCCGATGGCCGGCACGACGTCGTTGCCCCCGGCGAGCGCGCCGCGCAGCAGCTCGAGGGCGGAGTCGGCCGGTGGCTCGACCAGCGGGTTGACCAGAACGAGGCCCGCGAGGTCGTGATGGCGCTGTGCGAGCCAGCACGCGAGCGTCCCGCCCATCGACAGGCCGCAGACGACCGTGCGGTCACAGCGCGCGGCGAGGTCGAGGTAGGCCGCGTCGGCGGCCGCAGCGAAGTCGTCGAAGCCGAAGGCGCTGAGCTCTTCGACGCTCGTGCCGTGCCCGGGGAGGAGCGGCAGCTCGACGGCGAAGCCCGCATCCGCGAACGCCTCCGCGAGCGCGCGCAGCGAGGAGGGGCTCCCCGTGAAGCCGTGCAGGAGGAGGACGCCGCTCGTGCCGTTCGACGCGGCGAAGGGCGCGGCGCCTTCTACGAGCTCGTCGGCCATGGCGTCATGGTAGAGCCCGACGGGTGCCGCCTGCCGGGTACCGTGGCCTCGCCATGGCCGAGCACACCGCCCCCGCACCGCTCCCCTTCCTCAGCCCCGAGTGGATCGCGGCCGCCCGCGCCATTCGCGAGGCCCACCGCGGCGACACCCCGCCGGGCGTGCCCGTGCGGATGAACCTCGTGGTCGAGCAGGTGCCCTTCGGCGCCGGTCGCCTCGAGGCCTACCTCGACACGACCGCCGGGATCGTCGACATCGAGCTCGGACTGCTCGACGCGCCGGACGTTCTCGTCGCCCTCGACTACGAGACCGCCCGTGCGATCCTCGTCGACGAGAACAGCCAGGCGGGCCTCGAGGCCTTCATGTCAGGGAGGATCCGGGTCGAGGGGGATCTCGCCAAGCTCCTCCAGTACCAGCAGACGCCGCCCGGGCCGGCCGAGCGGGCGCTCGCCGCGCAGATCCGCGCGATCACCTCGTAGGCCTCACGCCTCGCGGGTGAGACCGGCGAGCGCGCCGGCGAGCTGCTCGGGCGTCCAGCGTCCGGACTGCTCGAGCGCCTCGCCGAGGGTCCAGGGAACAAAGCGCTGGATCCGACCGCCTTGGACCTGGAAGACCTCACCGGTCACCGGGCAGGCCGCGGACGCCAGGGCGACGACAACCGGCGAGACGTTCGCCGGGTCCCAGATGTCGAAGGTCTCGGGGTCCTCGGGCGGCTTGAACAGCTCGCTCAGGCTCGCCAACGTGGCGGTCATCCGGGTGCGCGCCGCGGGAGAGACCGCGTTGACGCGGACTCCGTAGCGCGCCAGCTCCTTCGCGGCGATGATCGTGAAGGCGGCGATACCCGCCTTCGCGGTCCCGTAGTGCGCCTGGCCCGGGTTTCCCTGCAGCCCCGAGGTCGACGTCGTGTTGACGACGGCGGGCCGCAGCTCGACACCGGCGTGCGCGTTTGCGCGCCAGTACGCGGCCGCGAAACGGGTCGGCACGAAGTGCCCCTTCAGGTGGACACGCATGACGGCGTCCCAGTCGTCCTCGTCGAGGTTGACAAGCGCCCGGTCGCGCAGGATCCCTGCATTGTTGACGAGCACGTGCAGCGCGCCGAAGGTCCCGATGGCGCTTTCGACGACGCGGCGGCCGCCGTCCCAGTCGGCGACGTCGTCCCGGTTCGCCACGGCGACGCCGCCGCGCGCCACGATCTCGGCCGTGACCGCGCCGGCGGGGTCGGTGTCGCCCGGGCGGCCGTCGACGTCGACGCCCGCATCGTTGACGACGACGCGGGCGCCCGCCTGCGCGAGCGCGAGCGCGTGGGCACGCCCGAGCCCGCGCCCGGCTCCCGTCACGATCGCGACCCGCCCGTCGAGCACACCCACCGCCTGTCCTCCGTCGCGCCGGCGCCGTCCGGTCTCTGCGCGCTGTGAGGACGTTGCCAGCGCTGAGAGACGGCGTCAACCACCCTTGCGCCGGCCCGCGCGGCCCGGAGCCGGCGCGCGCCGCGCACTACGCGAAACGGCCCCGCGCGCGCTTTGTCCTCCATGGCGGGATCCGACGCGGGTCCCCGGAACGGGAGGGCGACATGACCGGGATCTCGTGGACCACGACGAGGCGCCTCACAGTCGGTGCGGCGGGCGCTCTCGTCGCCGGTGCGCTCGTCGGCGCGCTGGCGAGGAGCCCCGCGGCGAGCCCCGCCGCGCTCGGCGCCGGCGCCGGGAGCGCCACGATCACCGTCACCGGGAGCGCCAGCGCGAGCGCGGTGCCCGACGAGATGACCCTCACGGTCGCGCTGACCCACACTGCGGCGAGCGCGACCGCGGCACTCGGGGTCGACAACACCGAGACGGCGCTGTTCGAGCATGTCTTGCGGACCGGCGGCGTGGCCCGCCGGGACCTGCAGACGACGTCCCTCGAGCTGAACCCGACCTACAACGACCACGGGCGCGTGACCGGCTACCAGGCGAGCAACCAGCTCTCCGTCACGGTCCGCAACCTCGCCCGCGCCGGGACCCTCATCGACGACGCGACGGCGGCGGTCGGAAACGACGTCACGATCGGCGGCATCTCCTTTGGCGTCAGCGACGACGCGCGCCTCGTCCTCAGCGCGCGCGTCGCCGCGCTGCGCCAGGCGGCCGCGACCGCGGCGGCGCTCGCGCGCGCGGCCGGCGCAAGGCTCGGGCAGGTCAAGACCGTCACGACCCGCACCGAGCAGCCGCCCCCGGTCGTCTTCTCCTATCCTTCGGCCATGGCGGCGCCCACGCTGGCGTGGCGGTCGAAACGGATGCGGTCGGGGGCGCGGCGGAAGGTGGGCGGCTTGCCCACGTCGTGCAGCAGCGCGCCCCAGGCCAGCGTGGCCGGGCAGCCGGGTTCGAGCTGATCGAGCAGCATCAGCGTGTGCACCCACACGTCTCCTTCGGGATGGAACTGCGGCGGC
>JAKABX010000007.1 GCA_021796545.1 Actinomycetes bacterium | reverse complement strand
GAGTCGGCGGTGCGCCTCGCAGACGCGGCGCTGCGCGCGGCGGGATTCGCGGTGACGGCCGAAGACGCCCGGGTGCCGCACACGGGGGTCACGGTGAGCTTTGTCGCCGAGGACCGCGCCGGGCGGCGCTGGCTGTTCGACGTCGGGGGCGCGCACACCTCCCAGCGCGGCGGGCTCCAGCGCAGCGACGTCGTCTGGCGCAGCCTCGGGCGCGCCCACGCGCTGCGGGGACGGGCGGAAGGCGCCGCGCGCCTGGTCCTGCTCACGACCCAGCTGCCGCGTCGTCCCGGGGAGGGCGACACGGCGCTGCGGGCCGCGGGCCCCGACGCGTTCTTCGACGTCGTCGACCTGTTCGACCCCCCTGCCGCCGAGCGCCTCGCCCGCTACGCGTCGGGCCGCGAGACCCGTCCCCTGCCGGGCTTCTGGAGGGCCGCGGACCTGAAGCGCAGCGCGCGCTGAGGCCGGGGCCGGCCCCTTTTGCCCGCTGCGCTGACCGAGGTCACCGAGCTCGGCACCGCCCTCGGGATGCTCGGGGCCGATCCGCACGCCGTCCTTTCGCACCGGCCGGCCGAGCTCGTCGACGTGCCCGAGGCCACCTTCGCCCGTCTCGCGGACGCCGCCGGCGCGCACCGGCGCGCGTACGAGGCGGCGTTCGCGAACGGCCGGGCGTTCCTCGAGGCGCCCGGTGGACTGCGCGGCCGGCGTCCGCAACTCGTCGAGTGGCGCGGTCCGCACCGTCCGCCGGGCGACGACGTGCTGCCCGCGGACCTGCGCGTCGACCACGTCTACCTCGTCAGCTGCAAGTACCTCTCCCACATCCTCGTCAACGCCGGGCCGGAGCGGCTCTTCGACCGGCTGCTCGCCGGTGAGGCGCGCGGCGCGGGCAACTGGTTCGCACAGGTCGCGCCGGGCCCCTACGCCGCGTTCTATGGCGCCGCGCGCGCGATCGCCGCCGACGCGACGCTGCCGGAGGAGGCCGCCGCGCTCACGAGGGCCGACCAGCACCGCCTGCGCGCGCACCTCGGCGCGCGCACGCTGCCCGACGCGCTCGCCGAGCGATGGGCCGAGCTGTGCGCGGCGGTCGCCGACGCGTCGGCCGCGCGCTGGTCGGCGGCGCTCACGACGCCGCGGGCCGCGCTCCAGCTGGTCTGGCGGCTGCTGCGCGTCGGCCAGGCGACCTACTTCGTCCTCGGCAGCGACGCGACGAGCGCGGTCGCCCTGCGGGTTGGCTCGACCTGGGACTGGCACCGGCGCTTCGCGCTGGCGGACTTCTCCGTCGCCCCGCGCCCGGCGGGCCAGCCCGAGGTCTCCTGGTCGGCGACCGTGCGCGACCGGGCGGCGCGCCAGGCCACCGAGATCCGCGGGCACGTCGAGGTCCGCTGGTCGCACGGGCGCTTCGTCGGCGCGCCCGAGGCCAAGGTCTATCTCGACACCCCCTTTGCGGCGCTGCCCGGCTACGAGCCGCTCGACGCGGCCACGGCGACGGCACCGGTGGTGCTGCAGGGGCGCCTCTTCGGGCTGTGACGCGCGGCGGGCCCGACCCGGACGCGCGTGCGCACGCCCGGGTCGGGCCCGGAGACCGTTGTTGATCTGTTGATCAGGGAGTCGTCGTCGCGACGGCGAGGATGACGACGTCGGCTGCGCTGATGACCTCACCGTGGTGGTGCGGGACGAGCGCCCCGTCACCACGGCTCCCGACGACGACGACGGTGTCGCCCGTCGCCACGGTCGTGGTGGGCGGCGTCACCGAGGGCGCGTCGAAGGGCGACACCGTGGACGCCATCTCGACGGTCACCGGCTCGTGCTCACCGGTCACGAGGGTGAAGCTCGTCGTCCCCGAGGTCGTCGTGATCGTGCCCACGGTGCCGACGAAGCTGACGAGCGGCACGGGCTCGATGGCGACCGCGGCCGCGTTGAAGACGACGGTGTTGTTCGTCCCGGTCGCGAAGCTGCCGCGGACGTGCACCCGGTCACCGCTTTGGATGTTGGCGAAGCTCGCGTTGGTGACGCCGCGCTCGCGGTAGGTGGTGGTGGTGCTCACGTCGACGGTGAACTGCTGGCTGCCCCGCTCGAGCGTGAAGCTCCCCCCGGAGGTGTTGACGGTGCCGACGAGGCCCTCGAGCTCCCGGCCCTCGGGGGCGATGATCCAGATGCTCGTCGCCGCGACGCTGGTCGTGCCGCTGCTCGTCGTCACCGGGCCCGAAACGACGACCCGGTCGCCGACCAGGACGTTCGCGGCCGTGGGTGCCGTGACGCCGCGCTCGAAGAACGTGGTTGCTCCCGTGGCCCCCACCGTGTAGTCGACCGTCACCGACGTGCCGTCGCGCGAGATGGTGAAGCTCCCCGATGCGCCGAGCGCGCTCGGTGCGGTTGTGACCGTGCCCGAGATCCCGCCGTGCTCGCCGTCGTGGCGGACGACGTGGCCGGTCGCCGCGCTCGCGACGGCACCGGTCACGCCGGCGCCGAGCGCCGCGGCGAGGAGCCCGGCACCCATGACGAGACCGCGCGTGCGCCGACGGGCACCCCGGTCCGTCGAGCCTGCTGCTGCGTGCATGCTTCCCCTCCTTGTCGGATGGCCCTTCCCCGCGCGCCGGCGAGGCGGTACGCGCCGTCATCGTGTCAAACGGCCGTGAAGATCCTGACTTGAGTCTGTGAGCAGAGTGCGAGCCGGCTTCCCTCAGGCGCCCCGGAGCACCTCGTCGAGGAAGGCCGCGGCGCGGGGGTAGGCGTCGAGGCGGTTGTGCAGGCGGGCGAGGCCGTGGCCCTCGTCCTCGTAGATGACGAGCTCGCAGGCCACGCCCCGCGCGCGCAGGCTTGCCGCGATCTGTTCGGCCTCGCCGACGGGGACGCGGGGGTCGTTGCGGCCGTGGATGACGAACAGCGGCGCGCGGATCTCTTCGACGTGGCGAAGCGGCGACGCCGCCTCGAGGAACGCGCGGTCGCTCGACAGCGAGCCGTACTCGCGCTCGCGGTGCGCCCGTCGGTAGTCCGAGGTGTTCTCGAGGAAGGTGACGAGGTCCGAGATCCCGACGATGTCGACGCCGGCCGCCCACAGCTCGGGCTGGAAGGCGAGCCCCGCGAGCACCATGTAGCCGCCGTAGGAGCCGCCCCACAGCGCGGCGCGCGACGCGTCGAGGCCGGCGGGGGCGAGGTAGGCGTGGACGGCGGCGAGGTCGCGCACCGCGTCGAGGCGTCGGGTCGTGTCGTCGAGGCCGGCGTAGCGCTTGCCGTAGCCGGTCGAGCCCCGGACGTTGGGGACGACGACGGCGTAGCCCGCGCCGACGAGCCCCTGGATCACCGGATTGAACGAGAGGAGCGACTGGGACTCCGGGCCGCCGTGGATGAGGACGACGACCGGCGGGGGCCCGTCGTGTGCCGCGGGGCGGTAGCAGTGCAGCGGCAGGCGTTCGCCGTCGAAGCTCGTGATCGTCGCCGCCTCGGGCAGCGCGAGGGCCTCGGCGGGCAGCGGCGCCGGGCTTCTGGTCAGGCGCTTGACGCTCTCGGCGCCGCGCACGTGGACGAAGACGTCGCCGGCGAGGCGGGGGCTGGAGAGCGTGAAGTACAGGCGGCTGCCGTCTGCGGCCAGCCGCGGCGGGGCGATGAGGTGCGAGCGCACGACGCCCGCCTCGGGGAGGGGGACCTCTTCGAGCACCGTGCCGGCGGCGTCGCGCCAGGAGAGGCGGTCCGTGCCGTTGCGGTTCTCGAGGACGACGAGCGTCGAGCCGTCCGCGCTCGCCACCACGTCGGCGTCCGCGTCCTCGCCGGTGCGCACGAGCACCGCTCCCGCGCCGGCGGCGGTGGCCCCGGCGACGGCGGTGAAGTCCCGGCCGATGTTGTGGGCGACGAAGAAGCGCCCGGCGCCGACCCACGCCGGTGCCCCCACCTCGGCGGCCTCGTCGGGGTGGGGCAGGGGGAGCGTGACCGCACCCGACTCGACGTCGACGAGCAGGAGGTCCGCGTCGAGCGGGCGTGCCCCGGGGCGCGCCAGCGCGACCGTGCGCCCGTCGGGCGAGAACCCGCCCGCCGGCTGGCACCAGCCGCCCCCGGCGTAGAGGAGCCGGTCCGCGCCGCCGGCGAGGTCGGCGAGCCACAGGTCGAAGTCGACACCGTTGCGCCGGTTGGAGACGAAGGCGACGGTCGTGCCGTCCGGGGAGATCCCGGCGAGGCGGTGCACGAAGCGGTCGTCTGCGGTGAGCGCCGTCAGCTCTGCCCGCGCGCCAGAGGGCGCGTCGCGCTCGAGGTCGAGGAGGTAGAGCTGGTGCCGCTCGTCACCGCCCCGGTCGACGGCGACCACGGCGGCGCGCCGTCCGGGCACGTAGCGGGCCTCGCTCACCGGGTCGGGGAGCGCGCTCTTGGCGACGGGCTCCGAGCCGGGGGTGAGCTCGTAGAGCTGCATCGTCCCGGTGAGGTCGAAGCGGATGAGGAGGCGGGGCTCCCCGCCTTCGCCGACCGGCTCGACGTCGGCGAGGAAGCTGGAGCGGGTCTCGAGCAGCTCGGTGACAAAGCGCGCCATGGCGCCCATTCTCACCCCCGGCACCCTGGTCGTGGGCCCGTCGGTCTCCCCGCTGCCGGACGGGTCGCCCGCCGGCGGGTGCAGGAGCCAAACGGGGCGCGTGTCAGCGCGCCGGCTCGTCCCCGAGCGCGGCGAGGAGCCACTGCGCGAGGTGGCGCGCCGGGCGCCCGGCGAGCTCGGCGGCCTGGAGGGCGCACGAGAAGCCGTCGGTGACGAGGGTCGCGTCGGGGACGTCGGCCAGTGCGGGCAGGAAGTCCTGCTCGGCGACGCGGCGGGAGACCTCCTCGTGGCCGGCGGTGAAACCGAAACCGCCGGCGAGCCCGCAGCACCCGGTGTCGAGCACGTCGGCTGCGAGCCCCCAGCGCCGCAGCAGCTCCCGCTCGGCGTCGTCCCCGGCGGTCGCCCGCTGGTGGCAGTGGACGTGGAGCGCGGCGACCGGGCCCGCGTTCTCGAGGGTCGGTGCCGGCAGGGTCGAGAGATGCTCGGCGAGGGTGCGGGCCCGGCGCGCGAGGCGTGTTGCGCGCGGGTCGTCGGGGAGCAGCTCGACGAGCTCGTCGCGCATGGTCGCGAGGCAGGTCGGCTCGAGGACCACGACGGGCAGCTCCGCTTCGAGGTAGGGCTCGAGGACCGACAGCGTGCGCCGCAGCGCGCGCCGCGCGGTCGCGAGCATTCCCTGGTCGAACAGGGGACGGCCGCAGCACGCGAAGCGGCGGGGGACGACGACGCGCTCCCCGAGGCGCTCGAGGAGGGAGACGGCCGCCGCGGCGCGCTCGGGGAGGTAGTTGTCCGAGAAGGTGTCGCAGAACACGACGACGCTCGGCGCCGAGGCCCCCGTCGGCGGCGTGCGGGTCCGGCGGAACGGGCGGGGCGCGAGCGGCGGCACGCGCCGCGCGCTCGACAGGCCGACGCGCCGGCGCAGCGCCCGGCCGAGCCGGTGCTCGCCGGCGAGCACGTTGGCGAGGCGCGGCGCGCCGGACGCCACCCGCAGGAGCACGGGCAGCAGGCCGAGGACGTAGCTCGACGCGGGGCGGAGGCGCCCCGCGTAGTAGTGCGAGAGGAACTCCGCCTTGTAGGTCGCCATGTCGACCCGGGTCGGGCACTCGTGCGCGCAGGCCTTGCACGACAGACAGAGCTCGAGGGCCTGGCGCACGTCCTCGTTGCGCCAGCTCGCCGGCGTCGTCTCGCCCTGGAGCATCTCGACGAGCAGCTTGGCGCGCCCTCGTGTCGAGTGGCGCTCGTCGCCGGTCGCCCGGAACGAGGGGCACATCGTGCCGACCCCGACGCTCCGGCAGCGCCCGACCCCGACGCAACGCTCGGCCGCCTGTTGCAGGCTGCCCCCGTCCGCCGCGAGCGCGAAGCGCGTCGGACCGAGGGAGACGCGGCGGTAGCCGGGGCCGAAGTGGAGGTCCGCGTCGAGCGGGCGCGGCCGGACGACCCGGCCGGGGTTCATCTTGTTGTCCGGGTCGAAGACGTCCTTGAAGCGCTCGAAGGCGGCGACGAGCTCTCGGCCGAACATCTTCTCGAGCAGCTCGGCGCGCGCCTGGCCGTCGCCGTGCTCGCCCGAGAGCGAGCCGCCCAGTCCCACGCACAGTGCGGCGGCCTCCTCGACGTACGCGCGAAAGCGCGCGACGCCCCCCGGGTGCGAGAAGTCGAAGTTGTTGCGGGTGTGGACGCAACCCTGGCCGAAGTGCCCGTACCACGCACCGCTGTAGCCGTAGTGGTGCCAGAGCTCCTCGATCCCCCTCAGGTACGCCCCGAGCCGCTCGGGGGGCACCGCGGCGTCCTCCCAGCCCTCGAAGTTCGGCGCGCCAGTGGTGGGGCGGGCCGTCGCGCCGAGGCCGGACTCCCGGATCGCCCACAGCGCGCGCTGGGCGCCGGGGTCGGAGAAGACCGCGGCGCCCGTCGTGTCCCGGGCACCGGCGGCGAGCCCGGCGGCGAGCGCGTCCGCCTCGAGGGCGTCGCCGGCCCCGATCTCGACGAGCAGCCAGCCGCGCCCCTCGGGGAGCAGGCCGAGCTTGTCGAGGTGGAGCCGGCCCGCGCGCATCTGGCGCACGAGCGTCTCGTCGAAACCCTCGAGCGCGACGACGCCGGGCGCGAGCAGGCCGGGCACGGCGTCGGCCGCGGCGAAGACGTCCGCGTAGCCGAGCACGACGAGGCGGCGCTCGGGGGGACTCTCCACGAGCCGCAGCGTCGCGGCGAGGGTGAGCGCGCACGTCGACTCGGTACCGACCAGCGCCCGGGCGACGTGGAAGCCGTTCTCGGGCAGAAGCGCATCGAGGTTGTAGCCCGAGACGCGCCGGGCGAGCACGGGGAAGTGCGCACGCACGAGGTCCCCGGCGTCGTCCACGAGCGCGCGCAGCGCCTCGCCGATCCGCCGCGCCTCGGCGCCGTCGCCGAGCGCGGACTCCCCGGCACCGCACTCGAGGCGCGCGCCGGCGAAGGTGAGGACCGTGAGCGCTTCGACGTTGTCGACGGTCTTGCCCGCGACGAGCCCGTGCGCGCCACAGGAGTTGTTGCCGATCATCCCGCCGAGGGTGCACCAGGCGTGCGTCGCGGGATCGGGTCCGAAGGTGAGCCCGTGGGCCTCGGCGGCACGCCTCAGGTCGTCGAGGACGACGCCCGGCTCGACCCGGGCGACGCGCGCCTCGGGGTCGAGCGCGAGGATGCGGGTCAGGTGGCGGCTCGTGTCGATGACGACCGCCTCGTTGCAGGCCTGCCCGGCGAGGCTGGTGCCCGCGCCGCGCCCGACCACGGGCGCGCCGGCGGCCCGGCAGGCTTCGAGCGCGGCGGAGACGTCGTCGGCGTCACGGGGGAAGACCACGCCGAGGGGGACGTGGCGGTAGTTGGAGGAGTCCGTCGCGTAGACGGCACGGGTCCCGGCGTCGAAGCACACCTCACCGGCGACGCTGCGCTCGAGGAGATGGCGGAGGTCGTCCGGGTCGCTCGTCACACGCCGAGCATAGGGAGGAACAACGTCGCGCCGAAGGGCCGGGGCGCGCGCCGGCCGTCCGGGTCGCTGCCGGCGATGGCCGCATCGCCCGCGAGCAGACGAGGGGGAGGAGCCGCGACGCGCACGCGAGGTGGACGAGGTGGCGACCACGCCGGGCGCGCTCGAGGCCCCGGCACTCGGGCGCGCCCGGCGGTTGAGAGGCGGTCGCGGATGTTCTCCCCGCGCGACGAGCTGGGCGTTTGGTCCGTGAGACGCCGCAGGAGAAGCCGGCTGTGTGCCGCCGAGACAGAACCCCCGGAAACCTTGGGGTCTCGCTCGTAGTCGTCTTGAAGGCGTCGGTTGTTCACGAGCCAGGACCAGGTGCGCTCCACGATCCAGCGCCTGGGTAGGACCTCGAACCCCGACGCGATGCGGTTTGCCACCTCGGCGGTGACCCCGAGCCCCCGGCAGGCCTCGGCGGAGGCCTTCTTGAAGCCGCTGTCGGAGAAGACCGTGACAAGGCGCGCGGACTTCTCTGTCGCTCGCTCATCGCCGCGATGCCTCCGACGATGTCGCTGATCGAGGCGGCGAGGGTGACGACCCCGACAAGCAGGCCGAGCGTGTCGACAACGCCGAGGACCTTTCGGCCCGAGACCTTGTCGGCGTCATATCCCCTGGTCGCGGCGCCACTCGTCGCGGCTCCCCGCACGCTTCGCGCGTCGATGATCCCGGCCGAGGGTTCTTGGTCGCGCCCGTCCTTCTCCCGCACGATGCCACGCAGGCGGTCGCAGGTGCGCTCCGAGGTGCCGTCTCTCGACCAGGTGAGGTGGTAACGATGGACGGTGTTCCCGTGGGGGTACTTCTCGGGCAGCGCCCGCCACTGACGGCCTGGGCGGCGACGGAGAAGATCGCGTCGACGACGCCTCCGCGGTCGTTGTTCACGGGCCGGCCCATCTTCCCTCGGCTCGAGTACGGCTCGACAAGAGCGGCGATGAGCGGCCACTCCTCGTCGCTCAGATCACCGTGTGCTGTCCGCCATGGCTTTGGTCTTTGGGTCTTCAGCACCATATCTGCATCTCGGTGCGGCGAGTGTGAGAAAGCACGTCATGAGCGGCGCGAACATCCACGACAGCCTCGTCAGCGCCGCGACCCGACGGCGCCGCGTCGGCTCCGGCGTGCTGTGCTCGGGTCGTCGGGTCGCAGGCACGCCGAGCACCGCGAGGTGACGCGCGCGGGTCGCCTGCGATCGGTGCTCCTGCCCGCGGCACAACCGTGCGGCACCAGGGTGCGGCACAAGGCGCGGGCAAGTGGCCCGTGCGGGCGCGGCGCTGGGTGGCATCGGCTGTGCGCCGCGGCAGCACCGGTGACCTGCTCTGTCTTCGCGTCCGGCGCCCGACCGCCGACACGCGGGTGGGACGGGGTGCGGTGCACGGGGACCCCGGCCGTTCGGCAATGGGGCGAGGCGCTCTTTGCTGGCCTTGCTGGGAGGGCCTCGTCGGTTCGCGGCACCGCCGTCGCCCACCACCAGTCCGAGACGACGCCGGCGGTTCTCGCCCTGCCTCCCCGAGGCGTCCGGGGCGGCGACGAGCGTCACGCGCCGGCGTGTGGCGTCACGCCGCGGTCGTCGGGCTGCACCGCTCCCGGCCGGCGGCCGCGCGCCCGACAGCGCTGGTGCGAACCCTGCTGTGCCGCCCTTGACCCAGGAGTGCGCGCCGCCCGGGCCGCTGTTGGGCGCCGGTCGGGCTCAGGCGAGCGAGAGGAAGAGGCGCTCCAGCTCCTCGGCCGACGGCATTCCGGCGGGCTCGGCACCGGGGTTGAGCGCGCACTCGCGCAGTCCCGTCGCCACGAGCTTGAAGCTCGCCCGGTTGAGCGCGCGCGACGCTGCGGCAAGCTGGATCAGCACGTCGGCGCAGTCACGTCCCTCGTCGATCATGCGGACCACGCCGCCGATCTGCCCTTGGACGCGGCGAAGCCGCTTGACCACACCCTCCAGAACGTCTGGGTCGAGCTCCACCACGCCTCCCGCGTCTTGCTGCCAGGGCGCCGAGTCTACCCCGGGGGGTAGCGATGCCGGGCGCGCCGCCGCGACGGCGACCGGCGCAGGCATTCCCGGACCGCGGCGGCGTGCCACCCCGCCGCTGCAGGAAAAAGGCGCAGCGTGCCAGAGACCGAAAGAGCGCGCGCGTCCCTTCCGCCCCGCGCGTCTATGATACCCCCCAGGGTACTGTCGACTCTCGGAGGAGCCCTTCACGTGAAACTCGAACAGATGGACGCGCGCGCTCGAACGGGCGGCGCACCAGCAGCGCTCGGGTCTCCCACCGGCGCGTTCGCGCGCCTCGGTGCGTGGTCCGCCTCCCACCTGCGCACCGTGCTCATTTCCTGGGCGGTTGTCCTCGGCGTGTTCGGTGCTTTCGCACCAAAGGTCGAGTCCGCGCTCGCGGGCGCGGGATGGCAGGACTCGACGAGCCAGTCTGTCCAGGCGCGCACCGTCATCGGACGGGAGTTCGCGGGCCTCGGCTCGAGCGCGCTCCAGGTCGTCGTCGTCGACCACGCCCGCCCGATCGCGAACGACCCGGCCGCCAAGCGCACCATCGCGCGCGTCGAGGCGCTGCTGCATGCGAACAGAGATGTCTCGACGGTCCTCGCGCCCGAGCCGGGCATGTCCATCTCGAGGGACGGGCGGACCGCCGTCGTGGTCGGGGGTGCCGCCGCCGGAACGAACGAGATGGTCAAGGCCGCGGAATCCCTCGCTGCACCGCTCGCGCGCCTCGGCCGTGGCGACGTGAGCGTCGCGCTCACCGGCGACAGCGCCCTGTGGGCGGACTTCAACAGCGCGAACCACTCCGCGATGATGCGCTCCGAGATGCTGTCGTGGCCCATCACGCTCGGCATCCTCGTCGTCGCGTTCGGCAGCCTTGTCGCCGCCGGGCTCCCGCTCATGTTGACCATGGCGGGTCTCTTCGTCGCCGCGGGCGCGCTCGTGCTCGCCACCCACATCGCGCCGGTTTCGATCTGGGCGCTCAACTTCGCCCTGATGTTCGCGCTCGCGCTCGGCATCGACTACGCCCTCTTCCTGGTCGTGCGCTTCCGTGCCGCGCTCGAGCACCGCGGCGCTGCGACCGCCGGCAAGGCGGCGGTCGTCGCCGCGGTCGCCGAGACGCTCGCGACCGCCGGCAAGGCGGTCGCGTTCTCGGCCGTGACGGTTCTGGCGTCACTCGCCTCGATCCTCATCGTCCCGAGCCCGGCGTTCCGCTCGATGGCGCTCGGCATCATGGTCTCGGTTCTCGCCGTGCTCGCGGCCACCTTGACCCTGCTTCCCGCGGTTCTCGGGCGACTTGGCACCCGCGTCAACGCGGCGCGCGTGCGGCTGCGCCGCAGCCCGGCAAGCCACCCCCACGGCCACCGGCTCGAGGAGCGGCTGCATGCCTGGGGCCGCCTCCTCTGGGCACACCCCTGGCCCGCGGCGATCGCGGGCATCGCGGTCCTTCTCCTCGCGGCGGCGCCGGTGCTCGGTTTGCGCACCGCGATGCCCTCGATCACGATCGTGCCCGCGACCGCGAACGCCCGGATCGGCTACGAGCAGGTCACCGCGGCCTTCGGGCCGGGCTTCCCGGGCACGCTCCAGGTCGTCGTTCCCGCCGCCCAGACGAACGCGGCCTTGACCGCCGCGCGCCGGACGCCGGGCGTCGCGGCGGTGGTGCCGGGGCCGACGCACGGCGGCTGGTCCCTCGAGCAGGTCGTCCCGACGACGGGCCCCTCGGCCGTGGCGACGGGTGCCACGATCGCGCGCCTGCGCCGGGCGTTGCCGGGCGGCTCCCTCGTCGGCGGCGCGGCCGCCGAGAACTACGACCTCCAGCGCTCGCTCGCCAGCCACACGCCCGCGGTCTTCGCGATGCTGGCCGGGCTCGGCTTCGTCCTGCTGCTCGTCGCGCTCGGCGCCCCCCTCGTCGCCCTGGGCGGTGTGCTCGTCACCGGCCTGTCGGTTGCCGGCGCATTCGGCGTCGCCCGGCTGATCTTCCAGAACGGGGACCTCGCCGGGCTGCTCCACTTCACCCCGCAGGGGTTCGTGGACGCCTGGGGCCCCCTCTTCTTCGGCGCGATGGTGTTCGGCGTCGCGATGGACTACACGCTGTTCCTCCTCTCTGCTGCCAAGGAGCGCTACGAGACCCACGCGGACCCCGAGCACTCCATGGTCGGCTCGGTGCGCACCTCGGGTCGCGTGGTCGTCTCGGCCGCGGCGGTGATGATCGCGGTCTTCCTCACCTTCGCCCTCTCGGGCCCGCTCGCGCCGAAGGAGATGGGTGTGATCCTCGCCGTCGCGGTCGCGCTCGACGCCCTGGTCGTCCGCCTCGTGCTGCTGCCCGTGCTGCTCCGCCTCGCGCACCACGCGGCCTGGCACCAGCCGCGCTGGCTCCAGCGCCTGCTTCCGACGGTGCGCTTTGCGCACTGAGCACGCCGCGGGGCTCTCCGCCGTCCGCCCGCCCCTTTGAGGGGCGGGCGGACGGCGGCCAGGCCGAGGCCGGCGGCCCGCCGCCGAGGCCGGTCCGCGGACCGCTCCGGCACTCATGATCCCGCTCCCCGATTAAGGCGCGCCGCGCCGAGGACGATGCGCGTCGCCCGAGGGGTTCCCTGTCCGCAGCGGCTCCTCGCGGAGCCCGTTGACGCACCCGCGGTGAGAAGGTGCGTGCCACGAGCGCAGACGCGCCACGCCGTCCACCCAGTCCGCTGATCCCCGGCCGGTCGGGGTGAAGCGCCGGCGAGTCGGGGCCGCAGTGGCGCGCGTCCCCGGGCGAGTCGCCCGATGAGGCCCCGGCCGGGGCAACGGGCGTCCCCGACAAGGCCGAGTGCGCCGTGACCGGCCGGCGCGCGCGCGGCCGCTTCCCTCGAACCTCTGGGCTGCTCGAAGGTCCAGCGCCACGCCAGACGATGGCACTGCCCGGTGCGAAGCTCGGGCGCCGCAGGGGCGGCGGTGTCGAGCCATCTCGTTATCGAGGACGTGCTCGGCGCGCCCGTGCAAGGGCGCGCGGCATCCCTGCGCTTGCTTCGGGGTCCGCGTCCCGGGCGATGACCGGACGGGGCGCGACCCCGGTGGGCTTGCTCGATCCGGGGAGCCTCTGTGCGTTCCCGAGACCGATGTCGGGGCTGTCCCACCCCCGGCGCGATGCTGGCGAGGTCCCCGTCGCGGGTCGCGTGCCGGTCCGCACCGGCGTCCTCGAGACCGGCCGGACCGCCCTGTCGTCATCGCGCTTGGGGTCGGCCACCCCTTTCGATCCCGCGGACCTCGGAGGTGACCGCCGGGGTGATCGCGGTCGAGAGCGGCGTCGCCCGGACATCACATGCGGGCCCCCGCGTCCGGGGGGCGGTGCCGGCGCGCGATTGACCGGGCGTGGCTCGCGCTCGCGCAGGTCGGTGGTGCCGCGACCCCCAGGTGCAGAGTCCACATGGTGCCCTCTGGCCCTGATCTGTGCCGAAGTCGCAGCGCAACCGCCGAACTGACGCGCCGGTTCCGCAGCAGCGAATTGGCTGATCTCATCACGCGAGATGCACAAGGTTCTCAGCCGTCTTTGACCCCGGGGTGAAGAGAGCCCGAAGACGGGGTCGTGTGGAGGCGCTGCGCTGGGGTGGGGGGAACGGCGCGGGTTCCGCCACGTGATGAACATCAAGTCGCCCGGGCGCTCGTGGGTGGTGGTCTGGTTGGTGGCCGGGTCCCTCGGCGAACAGCTTCGGCCCGCGCTCGGCGGGCACGACCGGCTCGAGAAGGCGGGCGCCAGGGTTGCCACGCCGGCGCCGCGACGAGGGCGTCGCGCCCGTTTCCTGCGAAGCCCGAGGGTCTAGGTGCCTTGGCAGCCGCGGCAACTTGGCCGGCGGAGACCCCGCCACCTCCCGCCCCGGGGCCGCGGCGGGGATCCCGGCGGCCTCGCCAGGTGCCACCGCGTGTCGCACGTGGCAGGCAAGAACGGCCGCGGGACAGCGCGGAACACAGGTCCGAGAAGATGCACGCGGCAGGGATCCTCTGCGTGGGGTGGGGGCAAGATCTGCCCCTTCATCACCGGCACCGGCCGCCGAATTGCCGAATCGGGAAACTCCGGTGGTGGAATGGTCACGACGGGCGTAGGATTTCGGCACTGGCCCGGTCTTGCGCGGTGTGCCTGCAGGGCCCTGTTGTGCGCCGCGCTCGGGGGGAGGGTGGGCGATGCACGCCTTTTGCATGCTCAGGCGGATCGGCGCCCTCGTGGTCGCCGTGGTGCTGTGTGCCGCGCCGGTCGCAGTCGGCGTCCCCGTCGCCGGTGGCCAGAGCGCCCCGGGGCCCGCGCCGGCCCCGCTGATCCCCCGACGGGGCACCGGCACCCTCGTGCGCGTCGGGGTGGCCGCGTTCGCGCACCCAGCGCGACGTGCCGACAGGGGCGCCGGGGTCCTCCCGGTGCTGAGCCACGCCGGCAAGGCGCTGCAGCCGAGCGCCTCACCGAACGGCAGCGCCGTCGCGGTGGCGCCGCTCAGCGTCCCCGGCGGGTCGACGTCGGTGTCGGTGACCCCGACCGATACCTTGACGAGCCTCGACTCCCAGGTGGCCGCGCTCGGCTCGGATCAGGGTGTTGAGCCCCCGGACACGATCGTGGCGACGAGCGGCAGCCAGCTCGTCGAGATGGTCAACGACTCGGTGACCGTGTGGAGCGTCTCGGCGGCCGGGGCTCTCGCGCTCGCGTCGGGCCCCCTCGACCTCAACTCGTTCTTCTACGTGCCGAGCGGCTACACCTTCTCCGACCCGCGAGTGGTCTACGACCCCGTCGGCCAGCGCTGGATCGCCTCGGGCGTCGCGTTCACGGCGAGCGGTGGAAGCGCCATCGTGCTCGACGTGTCGGCGACCGCGGACGCAACGGGGAACTGGACGCAGTACGAGGGGGACGTGAGCTCGACGCTGATCCACGACCAGCCGAAGCTCGGAATGAGCGGCGAACAGGTGGTCCTGTCCTGGAACGACTTCCTGCTCGGCTCGCTCTACGAGGGCGCGACGACCTGGGTGTTCGACCGCGCGGGCCTCGAGAGCGGAAGCGTCCTCGGCGCCGCGACCTTCGGCCCCGACTCGAACGCGTTCAGCATCGTTCCCGCCTCGGTCGTGAGCGGGAGCACCGAGTACGCGGTGTGGAACGACGCAGACTGCTCCTACTCGGGCTGCAGCACCGGGTCGCCCAGCCTCGGCGTCGTCGAGATCGGCGGAACTCCGGCCAACAACAGCGTGACCTGGACGACGTACAACCCTGCGCTCGCCCCCATGTCGAACCCGCCTGCCGCGCTCCAGCCCGCACCGGGCAACGCGATCGACACCGACGACGACCGGTTGCTGGGCGCGGTCTGGTCGAACAACACGCTGTGGACAGCGGGCAACGACGCGTGCACCCCTCCGGGCGACACCGCCGTGCGCTCGTGCCTCAGACTGATCCAAGTCGACCTCTCCGCCAGCCCGCGGATCCTCCAGGACTTCGACGCCGGCGCGGCGGGTGCCGAGCTCTACTACCCGGCCGTCGCGCTGGACGGGGCGGGGAACCTCGCCGTCGCCTTCTCGGCCTCCTCCGCCTCTCTGCCGGCCTCGGTGGGGACGGCGTACCAGCTCGCCTCGAGCGCGGCGGGGACCCTGTCGACGGGCCCGTGGATCGAGTCCGGCGCGGGTGCCTACGTCGATGGAACGAGCAGCCCGCGTTGGGGCGACTACTCGGGCGCCGTCGCAGTTCCGGGCAGCGCTGCCGGCCAGCTCTGGGGCGCGCAGATCTGGGTGGCAGGCGAGTACGCAGCCCAGGCGGGCACGGACGATTGGGGGACGGCGGCCGCGGAACTGTCGCTCGGCTCGGCGGGCTTCCCCACGGGGGCCAATTCCCTCGCGCTCAGTGCCGACCCGACGACGCTCGGTGCGAACAGTGGGGAGACGTCCCAGATCACCGCGACGGTGACCGACAGCACCGGGGCGGTGGTGTCGGGTGACCCGGTCACCTTCTCGGACGCGGGGACCTGTGGCACGCTCAGCCCGACGAGCGAGCAGACGGACACAAACGGCGTCGCCAAGGCCGCGTACGCGGCGGCATCCACGCCGGGCGCGTGCACGATCACGGCGAGCGACCCGAGCGGCGCGAGCGCGTCCGTCGACGTGACCCAGGTGAGCAATTCCCTCGCGCTCAGTGCCGACCCGACGACGCTCGCTGCGAACACTGAGGCGACGTCCCAGATCACCGCGACGGTGACCGACAGCACCGGGGCGGTGGTGTCGGGTGACCTGGTCACCTTCTCGGACGCGGGGACCTGTGGCACGCTCAGCCCGACGAGCGAGCAGACGGGCACAAACGGCGTCGCCGGCACCACCTATACGGCTGCGAAGAAGGCCGGCACCTGCACGATCACGGCGAGCGACTCGAGCGGCGGCAGCGCCTCGGTCAGCGTCAGCCAACGAAACGGGCGTCACTAACGGCCGGTGTGCGCCGTCACCCCGGCGCGCGGGAGACGGCCGCGACCACCACTTCTCATGCCGACCGGGTGCGCGCCGCCGCGGCGCGGGCCAGGGGGACAAGAGCCTCGCGTCCGTCCCGCCGAGCGCGGGAAGCCCCGCCGTGAGCCCTGGTGGGCCGAGGGGTCTCGCCAGGGGCCGGCCCCGCGGGACTGCGCCCGGGGTCCCCGACGCGTTGGCGGCGGCCCCGTCCCGTCGGCGCGTGGGCTCTGAGGTGTTCGCGCAGCGTGCGGGCGCTGGCCTGACGCGTCGGACGGCGCCCGCCACGCCTGGCGGCGGCGCGTGGAGCGTTCTCTGGGCGCAAGGCGCCGGGTGGGCGTTGTTCCTCCCTGACGATGAAGGGCCGCGCGTTTGTCGAGACGGGGGACTCCGACCCGCGATCAGGGACCAAAGGCCCTGGGACACCCGGCGCGCCGTCGTACAGGCTTCATCAGGGAGGTGCTCGCCAGCCCGAGAGGGTGGGCCGGCTCCAGGGGGGAAGGAGGAGATCGGTGGTAGGACAAGGGGCGTTGGCCGCCGGACTCCGCGTGCGGGGGCAGGAGGTGCTCGACCGGACGGCGGAGTTGTCGCGCCTGGTTTCCCTGGTCGCGCTCGTCGTGATGTTCGCGGCGGTCACCGTCCTGCGCTGGTTCTTCGATGGCGCCGGCCAAGCCGTCGCTCTCCTTTACGTGCTCCCGATCACCTTCGGGGCGTTCCGCTTCAGGCGCCGGGGTGGAATTGTCACCGCCGGATTCGCCGCCGCGGCCTTCGCCGTGCTCGCGGTCGTGCACGAACACGGCGACCTCGACCTCACCGGGTGGGCCGGGCCCCTCCTCTCCATGGGGCTCGTCGGCTATCTCGCGGACCTCGCAGCCCACCGGGAGAGCCTCGTACGCGCCCAGGCCGAGCGCAACCGGCATCTCTCAGAGGCCCAGGACGCACAGCGGGCGGCGCTGGCGGCGAACGACTCCTTCGTGCAGCAGGTCGCGGCGGCGCGCTGGATGCTCGAGGCTGGACGGACCGAGCAGGCGATCGGCGTGCTCGGTGAGAGTGTCGCCGAGTCGATCGCGCACCTCAGCCCCGGTCTCGCAGCCTGCGACAGGGAACCTCCCGCCGAACCGACGCCCGGCAGCGTGCCGGCGGCGGGAACAGACGTCGGGGACCCGGGACGATCGCCGGTCGCCTGAGCGCGATCGATCGGGCGCGCCCCGCGGCATCGCGCGGCGAGGAGCGCCCTGACCGTCACCGGCAGACTCGGAGCTGACCCGACACGGGCGCTCGGTGCCCGACTCGAACGTGTGCGCGCCGGCGTCTGCGCTGGCACGCCTGGCCGTCCCGGTCGTCTCCGGGCTCGTGCGTGGGCCGGCCGAGTCTTTGGTGATCTCCGGCGCTCCGCGGCGTCCGGCGGGCGCAACCGGGAGCGCTTCGGCGAGTCGGCAGGCCCCTTCCGGCCAGCGAAGGCGGGCCGACGCCTCGACCATGTGCCCGCCGGTCACGGTGCCGACAGGACGTCCGGCACGAGGACTGAGGAAGAAGGTGCCTCGGGCCGGGCCCGCGATCGCGCTCGGACACCAAGCGAGACAGGTCTGATCTCTTTGGACGCGCCGACGACGGCACCGATCCCCCGGCGCAAGACCCGCCGCGCCGCTTCGCATCGCCGCCGCTCACCCTCGCCGGCAGGCGCCAGGTGGCGACGACCCCGGCGTCGGTGCGGCGCCGTCGCCCGCGCCCGACTCGGTCGGTGCACCGGTCGGGCGAACGCCCCCGAGCGACGAGCGTCGACCGTGCAGGTCACAGCGATGAGCGGGCAGCGGCCGGGGGACCGCAACCGTCGTCTCGCCTCGCCCGGCCAGAGCGGCTTTCCATCTCCACCGGGGTCTGCGTCCGGGTGCCCGTGGCCGTCGGGCCGTCCCTTGCCTCTCCCTGGCGCCACCGGCTCGTTGTGGCCACGGGCCGGGGCGGGCCGGTGGCGAAGAGACCGGGCGATGACGGCGCGCCGGACGCAAGATTCGACCTGTAGGTCGCTGTGTTGACTACCTATCCTGTGAGGTTGTCGTCGGCAGAAGGGGGAGGGGGGTCATGTTCCACTGGGAACAGGTCGCGCAGCGCACGTGGGCCCTGATGCGTGGGAACGGGGCGCTCGAGTTCGCGCTGGTCGTCTACGAATCCCCCGCGATCATCCACGAGATCGCGGCGCGCGGCCCGGAAAGCGCGCAGGTCGAATACCGGGTGTCCGGTGCGCTGTTCGACCCCGTGCAATTCTTCCCAACCCTGCAGAGCGCCCAAGCGGCCGCCGAGGTTGCGGTGAGCCTCGTCGGCGAGCTGGTCGGCTGAGCGCCGCGCCGCTTCCCGCCGCTCCGCCGGCGCCGCGTCAGAGGCGCCCCGTTCTCAGTGGGTCGGCGCGCCGAGCCGCTGGAGGTGGTCGGCGAACCAGTCGCGGGCGGCCTCCGCCGCCGCCCGCAGCGTCCCGGGCTCCTCGAACAGGTGGGTCGCTCCGGGGATGACGACCAGCCGGCTCTCGCAGTGCAGGTGTCGGCGCGCCTCCCGGTTGAGCTCGAGGACGAGGTCGTCGTGGCCGCCGACGATGAGCAGGGTCGGCGCGCGGACGTCCCCGAGGCGCTCGCCGGCGAGGTCGGGTCGTCCGCCGCGTGAGACGACGGCGGCGACGTCGCGTCCCGCCTCCGCCGCCGCCCACAGGGCGGCGGCTGCACCGGTGCTCGCACCGAAGTAGCCGACGGGAAGCCCCGCGACCTCGGGAAGGGCGCGCAGCCAGTCGGTGACGGCGCCGAGGCGCTGCGCCAACAACGCGATGTCGAAGACGTTCGCGCGGTCGGCCTCCTCGTCCTCGGTCAGGAGGTCGAAAAGCAAGGTCGCGAACCCCGCGTCGTTGAGGACGCCGGCGACGAAGCGGTTCCGGGGGCTGTGGCGGCTGCTCCCGCTGCCGTGCGCGAACACCACGAGACCGCGCGCCTGCTCGGGTCGCCGGAGACTCCCGCGGAGCAGGTTCGGGCCTGCCGGCACGTCGAGCTCGCGCTCGCTGACCGGTGGGTCGCCGACCCCGCGGCCGGCCGCTGCGGTGCACGGGACGCGCCGGCGGGCCTGTTCGAGGCAGTCGAGGACCTCCTCATCGGAGGTCTGGGGGAAGTCCGCGTAGAACTGGCCGACCGCGAACAGCCATTCGGGGGTCTCGAGACAGACGAACTCGTCGGCATCGTCGCCGATGCGCCGTTCCCAGCCCGGCGGCGCGACCGGCACGGCGAGCACCACTCGTGCCGCTCCCCGCGCCCGGGCAGCCTTGCACGCGGCCTTCGCGGTCGAGCCCGTCGCGATCCCGTCGTCGACCACGACCGCGGTGCGTCCCGCAAGGTCGAGGCGCGCCCCGCCGGCACGGTAGCGCTGCGCCCGGCGCTCGACCTCGGCACGCTCGCGGGACTCGACGAGCGCAAGCTCGTCGTCTTTGATCCCGGCATCGCGCACGACCTCGTCGTTGACCACGCGGACCCCGTCTTCGCCGACGGCGCCCATGCCGAGCTCGGGTTGGAAGGGGACACCGAGCTTGCGCACGACGATGACGTCGAGGGGCGCCTCCAGCGCGCGCGCGACCTCAGCCGCGACGGGAACACCGCCTCGGGTCAGGCCGAGGACGACGGGCGCGCTCTCCCGCAGGTGGCGCAGCGCCTCGCCGAGACGCCGGCCCGCGTCTGTGCGGTCGATGAAGACCATGGCCGCCTCCTTGATCTCCGCCAATTACCCCCCCTGTTCGTCGTCTCCTGCTAGGGCCGATCGTCAGATCTCGAACGGCGAAGGACGATGGGCCAAATGGCCCTGTCCGACCGGGAGCGCCTCGGGGATCCTGAACACGACGTGTGACGCGCGGCTGCCGTCGGGCGCGCGGACCGGGTCCGGCGCGCGTGGCTCGGCGCCGCACTCAGCGCCTGCGCAGGGGTCGGCGCTCACACGCCGTGACGGCGGAGCCTTCAGTCGGTGAGGTGGACGAGATGAGCGACGTAGCACGAATCATCGAGATCGCGGCGCAGTCGACAAAGAGCTTCGACGACGCAGTGCGCGCCGGCGTCGAGCGTGCCTGCCAGACGTTGCGCGGCGTCACCTCGGCCTGGGTCAAGGAGCAGCAGGTGAAGGTCGAGGACAACCGGATCGTCGAGTACCGGGTGAACCTGCTCGTCACCTTCATTCTCGACTGACCAACGGCGCGACCCGCCGCGGTTTCGGTGCGCGCCGTGGGATCGCGTGACGCTCACCTGCGCCGCGGCGCCGGGCGCGTCCCGCCCGCGTGCCCGACACGTCGGCCGCGGCCATGACGCCGGGGCGTCGGCGGCGAGGGACGTGAGCGTCGTGGCGCGCCGCAACGAGCGCGCCGCTGACTCCCTGCGCGAGCTCGCCGAGCTTCTCGCACTGAGCGGCGGCGACGCGCACCGGGTCCGCGCGTACGAGAACGCGGCCCGCGCGGTGGAGGCCCATCCCGCTCTCGAGGGGTTCGACACGCGGGCACTCGACGCCATCGCGTCGGTCGGCTCGCGCGTCGCGCGCCAGCTGCGCGAGTTGCTCGACACCGGTGCGATCGGCGAGCGCGAGGAGTTGCGCGCGCACGTCCGCGGCGGTCTTTCCTCCCTGCCCGAGGTTCCCGGCCTCGGGCCGAAGCGCGCCCGCCTGCTCGGCGCGGAGCTCGAGATCTCCTCCCTCACCGAACTCAGCGCGGCGCTCCGGGGCGGTCGCCTGCGGACCCTCAAAGGCTGGACGCCGGCGAGCGAGGCGCGCCTCGCGGCGGTCCGGCACTTCGCGGAGGCGGCGGGCCGTCTGCTGCTTCCTTGCGCGCTCGACCTCGCCGAGGAGCTCGTCGGCGCGCTGCGCAGCCTGCCCGCGGTCGAGAGGGCGGACTGTGCGGGGTCCCTGCGGCGCAAGCGCGAGACGATCGGCGACATCGACCTCTGGTCGCCTCGTCGGTGCCGGCGGAGGTCATGGACCAGTTCGGGCGCCTCCCCGGACTGGCGGCGGTGCCGATGCGCGGGCCGACCACGGCCGCCGCGTCGACGACGGGCGGCGTGCACGTCGAACTGCGGGTTGTCGGCCCCGACTCCTCTGGCGCGGCGCTCGTCGCCTTCACCGGCTCCAAGGCGCACAACATCCACCTGCGCCGCCTCGCACGGGCGCAGGGGTGAAAGCTGTCGGAGGACGGGCTGTTCGACGCGGCGGGCCGCACGGTCGCCGCGCGCACTGAGCGGCAGGACTACGCGGCTCTCGGCCTCGCATTCGTCTCGCGGCCACTGTGCGAGGACCGGGGCGAGATCGAGGCCGCGGCACGCCACAACCTGCCGCACCTTGTCGAGCTCGGGACACCTCCGGTGACCTCCACACCCACTCGAGCCTGACCGGTGGGCGCGCGACGCTCGAGGAGATGGTGGCCGAGGCCCGCCGCCGCTACCCCTACTTCGCCCTCACCGACCACGGTCCACAGTCCCCGGCGGCGTCCATGACGGCCGAGGAGGCCCTCGCCCAGCGTGCCGAGCTGCGCGCGCTCGAGCGCGCCGGTGGGCCCGTCCTCTGGCACGGCGCCGAGCTGTGCATCACTCCCGACGGGGGGCTCGGCTTCGACGCCGCCTTCTTCGGCGGCTTCGACCTTCTCATCGCGGCCGTGCACACGCGTCTCGCGACGGGTCGGGACGAGATGACCCGGCGACTGCTCGCTGCCGTCGAGCATCCAGCGGTCAAGATCCTCGGTCATCCGACTGCGCGCGTGATCGGCCGCCGGGGCGCGCTCGGCTTTGACACCGACGCGGGCTTCGAGGCGGCCGCCCGCGCCGGGGCGGCGCCCGAGATCAACGCCGCCCCCGACCGCCTCGACCTGAGCCACGAGCTCGCACGGCGCGCGGTCGGGCTCGGTGCGCTCTTTGTCATCTCGAGCGACGCGCACGACCTCGGGCAGCTCGACAACCTGCGCTACGGGGTCGTCGTGACCCAGCGGGCGTGGATCCCGCCCGAACGCGTGATCAACGCCGGGTCGACGGCGCGACTCCGTCACTTCCTGTGCAAGGGACGTTCGCCATGACGGGCCCGTCCCGGCGCCGCGCCCGGCGCAACGCGCCGGGAGTGCGGTTCGAATCGTCCCGACCCAACCGCCGCCGTCCGCGTCGAGGCCCTGGCGGGGGCGCTGAGGGACGCGGGGGCGCCGCGCCGGCGGGCAGCGGCGCCGGCCACCGCCTCCTCGAGCACGTCGCGGACTGTCTCATCGAGGCGTGGGGGCCCGACGCAGCCTCGTGCGCCGGTGAGGCCCTCGCCGCGCTCGTCGAGAGCTTCGCCCGCGTGGATGCCCGCGCGCCCCGTGAGCGGCGGCCTCTGCGCGTCGCGGGCACCGACGCCGAGGACGCGCTCGCCCGTCTGCTCGAGGAGGTGATCTTCACCGTGGAGACGCGCGGGGAGATCCCCGTCGGGTTCCACCTCCATCGCTTCTCGGCGGGCGAGGTGACCGGCGAGATGGAGGTCGTCGCGCTCGCGGCGGCCGATCTCGTCGGGCCGAGCCCGAAGGCCGTCTCCTATCACGGCCTCGAGATGCGGGAGGGGGCCGAAGGATGGCGCTGTCGCGTCCTGGTCGACCAGTGAGCGCGTCCGGCGCGCCGGGGCATCGCCGCGCCGAGCGCGCGCGCCTCTCCCCCGCGGGGACCGACCGCTTCGTGCTCGCCCGGACCGGCTCGATGCGGGTGCCCGGCGTGGTCTTCGCGTCGCCGGCCCTGCTGCGCGACGTCGAGGAGGAGGCCCTGCGCCAGCTCGCGAACGTGGCCACGCTGCCCGGCGTCGTCGACACGGTCTTCGCGATGCCCGACGTCCACTCCGGCTACGGCTTCCCGATCGGTGGGGTGGCCGCCACCGACGTCGCCAACGGCGGCGTCGTCTCGCCCGGTGGCGTCGGCTTCGATATCTCCTGCGGCGTGCGCCTCCTTCTCGCGCCGCTCTCCCGCGTGGAGTTCGCGCCCCGGCGCGACGCGGTGATGGACGCGCTGGACCGGGCGATTCCCCGCGGCCTGACCCGCGAGGGCGTGTGGCGACTCGAGGGCCCCGGGGAGCTCGACGCGGTCCTGAGGCGCGGTGCCGCCGCGGCCGTGGCCGCCGGCTTCGGCCTGCAGCAGGATCTCGCGCACTGCGAGGACAACGGGGAGATCGCCGGGGCGGTTCCCGGCGAGCTCAGCGCGCGGGCGCGCGAGCGCGGGATCGCGCAGGTCGGCAGTCTCGGCTCGGGGAACCACTTCCTCGAGATCCAGTTCGTCGAGGAGATCTACGACGAGCCGAGCGCGCGCGCGTTCGGCCTGGTGACCGACCAGGTCTGCGTCATGATCCACTGCGGGTCACGCGGCCTCGGCCACCAGGTCTGCACGGACCACGTGCGCGCGATGATCCCGGCGATGGCGCGCCGGGGAATCTCGGTGCCCGACCGTCAGCTCGCCTGCGCGCCGGTCGAGTCACCCGAGGGGCAGGCCTACCTGCGCGCCATGGCGGCCGCCGCCAACTACGGGCGCGCCAACCGCCAGGTGCTCACCGCGGCGACGCGTCGTGCCTTTCGCGCCGCCCTCGGCATGGGGGCGCTCGAGCTCTGCTACGACGTCTCCCACAACCTCGCGAAGCTCGAGACCCACGTCGTGGACGGCGAGCGCCGCCTGCTGTGCGTGCACCGCAAGGGTGCGACCCTCGCGCTGCCCCCGGGACACCTCGCGCTGCCCCCGGCGCTGCGCGCGTTCGGCCAGCCCGTGTTCGTGCCCGGCTCGATGGGGACGGCGTCCTACGTGCTCGCGGGTGAAGATCCCGGTGGGGCGTTCTCCTCGACCTGCCACGGTTCGGGCCGCGTGCTCTCCCGCCACGCGGCCGTGCGCGCCGTGCACGGCGCAGAGCTGCGCCGCGAGCTCGAGGCGGCCGGTATCGCGGTGCGCGCGCCCTCGGCGCGCGGTCTCGCGGAGGAGGCTCCCCTGGCCTACAAGGACGTCGACGAGGTCGTCGCGACCTGCGTGCGTGTCGGCCTGGCGCGTCGCGTCGCGCGCCTGCGCCCCCTCGGCGTCATCAAGGGGTGAGGCCTCGTTCTTGCGCACCGGGCCCGTCGCGGACCGTGCCGCCGACCAACCGGCGACGCGGGCGCGGCCGGGTCAGTCGACGCTCACGGCCGCCGGGCGGCCCTCGCGCTCGGAGATCGCCTCGGCGACGACGTCGACGAGCTGGTGCGAGAGATGGCTGAGTGCCCGGGCGGTGGCGAGCTCCTCCCCGAGGACGGGGACGCTCGGGTCCGCGGGGTTGCGGCGCGCGCGTCCGCGGCCGACGTAGACGTTGCCCCGCAGGGTGAGGGTGGCTTCCGCCTCGGTGTGGCTCTCGTCCTCGACGAAGGTGAGATCGATGATCCGGTCGGTGATCATGGGGCTTCCTCCTTGTCCGCCAGGCTTGATCGCGCCATCCCCGAGCCGTTCGGCACAAGGGCCGACGGACTTCCCCGCGCGTCGCGATCGGCCCTTGGTGCGCACGCGGCCCGCTCACTCGACGACCCGCAGCGTCGAGGGGACGTCGAGGTGCCGGAGCCGGCGAAGCGTGAAGGTCGGCGCCAGTGTGACCGCCCCCGTCCCGAGCAGGAGGACCGTGAGGACGCTCGCGCCCGACAGCGCCGCCGACACCCCGATCTCTGGCAGCACCGACGCGACGGTCGTGTCGGTCAGCCAGGTGAGCAGGCCGTCGCCGAGGAGGAGACCGATGCCGGTGCCGATCCCGCCGACGACGAGGGACTCGACGACGCTCATCGCGAGCACGCTGCGCGTCGGGAGCCCGAAGGCGAGCATCGTCGCATTCTCTCGGGCGCGCTCGTCGGTGCCGATCGCGGCGGTGTTGAACGCGATGAGCAGCACGAGGAGGAGGGCGACGCCGGAGGTGACGTTGAGGATCGAGCGGAACTGCTCCAGGCTCGCACTGACGGCGTCGAGCGTCGCCCGCACCGACTGGGCCGAGGCGACGCCGGGCACCTCGAGAAGCGCCCGCTGCACGTCGAGGTCGCTGCGGCCCGGCGCCGGAACGACGGTGAGCTGGTTCGTGCGCCCGACGAGGTTCGTGAGGGCGGCGGCGCGCCCGAGGTCCATGAAGGCGAGGGCGCGCAGAGGGCTCGGCTCGATCCCGGCGACCTTCAGCGTTGTCCGTGCCGTCTCCATCCCCCCGCCGATCGCCCGGGGGTGCTGGAGGACGACGTGGCTGCCGACGACGAGACCGAGGTCGCCCGCGGCCTTCTCGCTCAGGACGAGCCCGCCCTGCCGGCTTCCGGCGACGAGGGCGGGCCTCCACGGCGCCTTGGTCCCCAGCGCCTCGACCGTGACGGCGATCGTGCCGCGGGGGGAGCTCAGTTCGCCGGTGAAGGCGAGTCCGGCCGCGACGCGACCGACCGCGGGAAGGGCGCGGACGGTCCGGACGATCGAGGAGTCGCGGGGGACGTCACCTCGCAGCGTGACGCTGACGCGCCCGGGCGCCTCGCGCAACAGCTCGCCCGTCGCGCGCGCGAGGGTCGCCTGGAAGGTGTCGAGCAGTCCCACGATCGTGACGAGGGTCGCGAGAGCCGCCGCGACACCGGCGAGGGTGAGAAGCGAGCGCCGGGGCGTGCGCAGCGCATTGCGCAGGGGGATCTCGCGGTAGCCGGGACCGGGCAGGTGCAGTGCCCGCAGCATGGGCGCGAGTCCGCTTCGGCGGGCAGCGAGGTGCCCGACGCGGATCGCCTCCACCGGCTCGCGTGAGACCGCCCGCAGCACCGGCCACGTGGCGGCCGCGAAGGGCAGGACGAAGCCGATCGCGGCCGCGCCGGCGAAGACGCCGGGTTGGAAGGGGGTCCGCCACAGCGGCAGTGGCAACAGGTTGGCAAAGACGTGCGCGAGCGGCAGGTCGACGATCTCGCCGACGCCGACGCCGAGCACGACGCCGATGAGGGCGACCTCGGCCGCGAAGAGCAGCGGGCGCAGCGCGCACAGCGCCGGGCGGGCGCCGAGCGCCATCGCGATCCCGATCTCCCGGCGTTGGGCCTCGACGATGCGCGTCGTCAGGTTCAACGCCGCGAAGGCCGCGCCCGCCAGCACGAGCAGCGCGATGACGCGCCACAGCTCCTCGTCGCTGCCGATGTCGGCGTAGAGAAGGTGGTAGGCGGGAAGCTCCGCTCGCGTCGTCACGGTCGCGGCGACCGGCGGCGACAGCGCGCGCAGCGCGGCGCGCAGCTCGGCGGCGACCGTGGCCGCCGAGGTGCCCGGGCGCAGCGTCAGCACCGCGTCGTTCACACGCCCGGGCGCCCCCGCGAGCCGTTGCGCGCTGCGCAGCGTTGTGAACAGCGGTGCGTAGGTCGCCTGGCTGACGAAGGGCGCGCCGGCGGCCCCCGCCGTCGCGATGAAGTACTCGGGCGACTGGCCGAGCCCGACGTAGCGGACCTGCTGGCCCCCTGCGACGCGCAGCGTGCCGCTTTGGGGGAGGCCGTGCTGGCGCGCGAAGCCGAGGTCGAGCACCGCGGTCGGAAGCCCCCCGGCGGCCGACCCTCGGCTGTCCAGCGGGGCGCCTGCGCTCAGAAAGACACCGTCGACGGCCTCGCCGGTCGGCGGTCCGGACCCGACGATGACGCCGGGGACGAGGGCGTTGCCGGCCTCGACCTGGGTCGGCACGACGAGACGCTCGCGCCGTCCGGTCACTGCCGCCGCGTCGGGGAGAGAGGAGATGACGCGCGCGAGGCTGCCCTGCGCGGTGGTCGACCCGGGTGCGAGGGCGGCCTCGACGGCGTGCACGTGCACCAGCGCGAAGCTCGCATCGTTCGACAGGCGGCGCCACGCCGAGGTGCTGAGGAGCGAGGCGTAGGTACCCGTGCCGAGGGCGATCACCAGGGCGAGCGCGGCCACCTGGATCCAGCGTGCCCTGAGGTCGCGCCACGACCAGCGCAGGAAGAGGCCCGCCTCCCGCATCTGCTACCAGCGGAGCTGCTCGACCTCGGCGCGTCCGCCCGCCGGCGGGCCGTCGCTGACGAGGTGGCCGCTCGACAGCTCGATCACGCGGTCGGAGATGCGCGAGATCTCGCGGTTGTGGGTGACGACGACGACGGTCTTGCCCGCGTCGCACTGCGCGTGCAGAAGGCCGAGGATCTGCACGCCGGTGTGGAAGTCGAGCTCGCCGGTCGGCTCGTCGGCGAGCAGGATCGGGTTTCCCGTCGCAAGGGCGCGGGCGATCGCGACGCGCTGCTGCTCGCCGCCGGAAAGCTCGTGCGCGAAGTGGTCCGCCCGGTCGGCGAGGCCGACCTGTTCGAGCATCTGACGTGCGATGTCCCGCGCGTGGGCCCGTCCGGCGACGTCGGCCCCGAATTGCACGTTCTCGAGGGCACTGAGCGCCGGGAAGAGGTTGAAGCTCTGGAAGATGAAGCTCACCGTGACGCGTCGGATCCGGGTCCGCTCGGCTCGCGTCGCCCGTGCGAGGTCGTGGCCGGCGAGCACGACGGTGCCGGCCGTCGGCGCGTCGAGGGCGCCCATGAGGTTGAGAAGGGTCGTCTTGCCCGAGCCCGAAGGCCCGAGCACGACGACGAAGGCCGCGGCGTCGATGTGCAGGTTGAGGTCGTCGACCGCCTTGACCGTGCGCGCCCCGGCCTCGTACCAGCGGCAGGCGTGGACGAGGTCGATGCGGTTCGTCGTCTCGGCGCCCGCCGTCGCCACGGTCGGAGGCGACAGTGCGCTCACGGCGCAACCATGCCTGGGGCGCGATGCGCCGGCAAGGGGACAAAGACCCCATTGCCGCTCGTCAACGTGCCGATGGAGGATCCGGCGCGGTCCCGCGCGGTCCGGGCCTGTGGGGGTTCACTGTGGAGAAACGGTGTTTATAATGGGTGACCGAGTGGTCTCTCTGTCAGGGAGGTGCGGCGATGATGCCGATGACGCGTTTCGACCCTGTGGATGAGCTCCGCCCGCTCCCGGTCGGGCGATCGCCGGAGAACGCGGCGGGGACCGTCGTCCCCTCGCGCGAAGGCCCGCTCGCCTACGACGTCTACCGGGTGGCGGACCCGGGACTGCTCTGCCTCGACTTCGACGTGCCCGGGGTCGACCCGGCGGCGATCGAGGTCAACGTCGAGCAGCAGGTCGTCACGATCGCCGTCGCGCGTGAGCTGCCCGCCGGCGTCGAGATGGTCGAGCGGCACCGCTCCCACGGCTCGTTCCTCCAGCGCTTCGTCCTGCCGGGCACCTGCGACGCCGGGCACCTGCGCGCCCGATGCGAGAACGGCGTCCTCCACCTCGAGGCGCCGCTTCGCCGGCGGGGCGCACCGCGCACGGTCGCGGTCGAGGCACAGACCCAGCGAGGGGTGCGGACCCGCCCGGCCAGCGAGATCGCGGCGCTCGGAGCTGAGCGGGATCTCGAGCCCGTGGGTTCGTCTGTGTGAACACGGGACTCGGGCGGTCCGAGAAGGCCGCAACGCGCCCGACGTCGCGCCGGGCGGGCCGTGTCGAGGAGGGCGGGGAGCCGACGAGCGAAGCGCGCGTGGGCGAGCTCGAGGCCGTCATCGCCTGGCGCGTGCGGACCCGCAGCCGCGAGCTCGGCCTGTCGGCCGCAGAGCTCGCGCGGCGCTCCGGTCTCTCCAAGCCGATGATCTCCAAGGTCCAGGCGGCCCAGGGGTCAGCGAGCCTGCACACCCTCGTCCGTCTTGCGGCCGCGCTCGAGATGCCCGTGACCTCCTTGTTCCAGGGTCTCGACGAGGAGCGCGACGCGCTCTTCACGCGCGCGGGGGCCGGCCCGGAGCTCGGGCGACCGGGCACGCGCTCGGGTCACCGCTACCAACTCCTCGGGTCGATGCGTGGTCCGGCGAAGCGTATGGAGCCGATGCTCGTGACGCTCACGAGCGCAGCGGAGGTCTTTCCGCTCTACCAGCACCCGGGCACCGAGCTGCTCTACCTCCTCGAGGGTGAGATCGACTACGGCTACGGCGGAGCCGTCTACGAGCTGCACCCGGGCGACGCGCTGCAGTTCGAGGGCGAGGTGCCCCACGGTCCCGTGCGCATCCCGAGCCTTCCCGTCCGCTTCCTGTCCGTCACCGCGTACGGCACGCCGCCGCCCGAGTGGGAGCCGGCGCCCGGCCGCTGAGCGGAGGTTCGCGCCAGCGGCGCCGCTGCGGAGAAGAGCGGCGCGGGTCCGTGCCGGGCGGCACGTGTGGCGGTCCAGGCTTCAGGTCTGTTCGCCGCTCCCGGGCGCGCCCGGCGGGCGCGCCCGTCTCCCCCCGGGACTCCGGAGACCGCGTGATTCGTGCGCCGGCCGAGCTCGCCGCCGTCGTCCAGCGACAGGGCGATCATCGGCGGGCGGTCCGAGTTCGTGCCGGACCCCGCGAGCCACGCCTCGACCGCCGACGCGTCGGCGAGGAAGTGGATCCAGCGGCAGAAGCCGGCGACGAGCTCGCCGGCAAAGGGCGCCGGCGCGGCGGGGAACGAGAGCAGGGTGCCCTGAGGGGCGACGCCGGTCACGCCCCTTCCCGAGTCGACCTCCACGGTGACCGCCTCCTTGGTCACCGGGCACGAGGACGAGACGCAAGCGGGGCGGCCGAGAGCGCGGGCAGGAACAGCGTCTCCCAGGCACACCATGTGGCGAGGCTCCGCGCGCCGACGCGCAAAGCGTGTCGACCCGGGGCGAGCTCAGACCGTGGAAGGCGGTCACCTCGCCGTCGACCGCCGTCGCGGTCGGCAGCCCGCGCGCGACCTTCGCGGCGCGCGCGGGGGTGAGTCCCGTGGCGCTGGCGATCGCGGCCGGCGTCGCGGGGGCCCCGCGGCCATGAGCCGGCGGACGGCGAGGCCCACCCGGCGCTGGTCGGGCTCGAGGGGCGGCAGGGCAGCCGCGTCGCCGCAGGGTGGGCGTCTCCCATCCCGGGCGCAGGATCGCTTTGCGCCGCGACCGCCAGCGGCTCCTCCCAGCGCCGGCGGCGCCAGCGGTGCGAACTGCCGGCCGCGTGAGGGACTCGGCTGGCAGACGGCCATGCGATCATGCGGGGAGGAGACCCTCACCGGTGGGCTCGTGGCGCTTCGGGCAGGCTCACCGGCGGGAAGGAACGCCGCATGCGACAGAGTGCCGCACACGACCGAGAGCGTCAGTGCAGGAGTGTGGCGCCGCTCCCCCCGGGGCGTCACGGGCAGGGGCAGCCACCCGGGCCGTCTGTGCGCGGCGCCCTTGTGCGCGGGCCTCGTCGGGCACCCGAGGTGTCGTCGGCACGGTCTCGGCCGTGCGCGCTGACGCGGCGGCCATGACCACCGGTGGCGTCGGCGCGCGCCGGGGCGTGCCCGGCGTCTTGTACTCGCTGTATGCGGCGGGGGTCGCGCTCCTCGTCGCGGCGCTGTGCTGGCCGTTCGTGGTCGTCGTTCCCTCGACGATCGCCTGGCGCTATCGCGTCGTCCGTCTCGCGGGGACAACGATCCGGCAACTCGTCGGCGTCCCGCTCGTCGTCGAGGGCGCTCTGCCGAGCGAGGGTCCCTTCGTCGTCGTCGCCAACCACCGGAGCTTCATCGACGGCGTCGTGCTCATCGTCGCCCTCGAGGTGCCCCTCACCTTTGTCGTCGGCGCCGCGTTCGCACGCATGCGGATCGTCGGCCGGTTCCTCGGCCGCATCGGCTGTGTCTTCGTCGGCAGCGGCACGACCAAAGAGGCGCTCGCGCTGACGGACTCGCTCGTGTCGGCGCTGCGCCGGGGCCGGAGCATCGCGAGCTTCCCCGAGGGCGGGCTCGCCAAGACGGCGGACCTGCGGACGTTCCGGCTGGGAACCTTCAAGGCGGCGGTCGACGCCGGCGTCCCCGTCGTCCCCGTCGCGATTGCCGGGAGCGGGGAGGTGCTTCCCCCCGGCTGGCCGCCTATCGCGCGTCCCGGGCACGTGAGGGTCAGCATCGGCGCCCCGCTTCAGCCCGTGGGGACGGGCTGGCGGGCACACATCGCCCTGCGCAACGCCGCGCACGACGCCGTCGCGGCACTTCTCGAGGGCCGTAGGGCCTAGCAAACCGGGAGAGCAGAGGACGCCCCGCGTTCTTTGCCCGCCCTGCCGTCGAGCGCAGCCTGCGGCGTCGCGCACCGTTCGGGCGAGAAAAGCTCGCGTCGCAGCGGGAGCGGTCCCGTGGACCGCTGTGCGTCGGACGACCGGAGCCTCGCGAGCGCCAGAGCGGGCGCGAGGATGGACGCGTGCGAAGGGCGCGCCCCCTGGGGGGGACGCCCGGCGAGGAGGGCGAGGACGGGTGCCGGGCGTGCGCAGACGACGAGGACGCGGCGGACCGCGTGGGGGTGGGCGCTGAGTCCCGCGTCTTCGGGAGCCGGCCGTGCGCGAGCGCGCCGGTCGGGACGCGCTGTCGCCGGGGAGGCTGGTGCGTCTCGAGCACCGGGAGCGCCGGGCGCGGACCACTCGCCCCCCGGACCACCGCCGCCCCCGCCGCCGCGGGAGTCGACGACCGCATCCGAGCGCGGGCGGCCCTTGGTCGCGAACCTCCGCTTCTACGCCGAGCTGAACGACCTCGCCACCCACGGGAATGCCCGGGGCGAGCTGCGCGCCGAGTTCGGCGTCAGCCCTTCGGTGAAGGACGCCATCGAGCGCTTCGGCGTCCCGCACACCGAGGTGGAGGTCGTCCTTGTGAACGGCGAGAGCGTCGACTTCTCCCACCGGATCGGCGACGGCGACCAGGTGAGCGTCTTCCCCGCCTTCCGGCATCTTGGGGCGTTCACCGGCACTCTCCGCCCCGTGCCGCGTGCGTGCCGCTTCGTCGCGGACGCCCACCTCGCGACGCTTGCCCGCTACCTCCGCCTGCTCGGCTTCGACACGAGCTTTCATCCCCGCGCGCCCGACGAGGCTCTCGTCGCCGCCGCCCTCAGCGAGCGCCGCATCGTGCTGACCCGCGACAGCGCGCTGCTCAAGCGGCGGGTTCTCACCGACGCCCTGCTCGTGCGCGACGACGACCCGGAAGAACAGCTCCTCGATGTCGTCTCCCGGTTCCACCTCGGCGGGCGCCTCGAGCCCTACACCCGCTGCATGGCGTGCAACGGGTTGCTCGCGGACGCCGACGAGGCGGAGGTCGCTGCCCTCGTCCCCCCACGGACGAGGGCGGTCTTCCACCGCTTCCGGCGCTGCAGCTCCTGCGGGCGCGTCTACTGGGACGGCGCGCACCGCGCTCGTCTCGACGCGCTCGTGGCCGCCGCGAGGCGCACGGCCGGCGCGCACGCGCCACGCCAGGCGTGCTGAGGAGCGCCGCGCCGGCGCGTCAGTACTCGCAGGCGTGGGCGCCGCAGCCGCCGGAGAAGGCCGTGTCGACCCGGACCGGCGCCTCCAAGGCCGCGTCCTTTCCGAGGAGGGAGAGGACCTCGTCGGGGCGGCTGCCCGAGCGGTAGACGGTGATCCCCTTCAGTTTCGCCCTCCATGCGGAGAGCAGGATCGCCCGGACGTCCGCGCTCGTCGCGTCGGGGGGGAGGTTGATCGTCTTGGAGACCGCCGCATCGACGTGGCGCTGGACGGCCGCCTGCATCCTGAGATGCCGGGCCGGCGCGATCTCGAGCGCGGTGGGAAACGCCGCGCGCACGTCAGCGGGCACCCGCGGGTTCCCCCGGACCCCCCCAGAGCGTGCGACCTCGTGCATGAGCTCCTCGCTGTAGAAGCCGCGGGCGCGGGCGACCTCCTCGAAGAGGGCATTGGTCTCGACGAGCCGGCGGCCGAGCACGGCGCGCACATAGGCCAGGGCGAACATCGGCTCGATCCCGCTCGTCGTCCCGGCGATCAGCGAGATCGTGCCCGTCGGCGCGACGGAGGTGAGCTGGGCGTTGCGCAGCGGGGCGCCCCCTCTGCGGGCGAGCGTGCTCTCGGCGAAGCGGGGGAACGCACCCCGGCGGGCCGCCAGTTCGGCGGACGCGGCACGGGCATTGGTCTCGACGAGCCGGGCGAGGCGCGCGGCCAGGCGGACGCCGGCGTCGCTGTCGTAGGGGATCCCGAGCACAGCGAGCAGTTCCGCGAGGCCCATCATCCCGAGGCCGACCTTCCGGGTGGCGCGCGCGGCGCGTTCGAGCTCGGGGAAGGGGTAATGGCTCACGTCGATGACGTCGTCGAGGAACCGCACGGCCAGGCGCACGGTCGCCGCGAGGCGCTCCCAGTCGACGCGCCCCGCCTTCGCGAACCGGGGCAGGTTCACCGAGCCGAGGTTGCACGACTCATAGGGAAAGAGAGGGACCTCGCCGCAGGGGTTGGTCGCTTCGATGCGCCCGGCTCCCGGCAGCGGGTTGGCCCGGTTGATCGTGTCGAGGAAGAGGATGCCGGGATCCCCGCTGCGGTGCGCCGCCTCGGCGATCGCGTCGAGCAGGCCGCTGGCCGGGAGCCGCCCGACGACCCGTCCGGTCCGCGGGTTGACGAGGTGGTGGACGCCGCCGCGCTCTGCCGCGCGCATGAACGCGTCCGAGACGCCGACGGAGAGGTTGAAGTGGCTGAGCGCGGCGGACGCCGCGGACTTCGCTCCGATGAAGTCGAGGATGTCGGGATGGGTGACGTCGAGGACGGCCATGCTCGCCCCCCGGCGTCGCCCACCGCCCGAGACCACCGCGGCGGCCGCGTCGAAGACCGAGAGGAACGACAGGGGCCCGCTCGCGCGTCCGCCGGTCGAGGCCACGCGGTCCCCCGCCGGTCGCAGATGGGAGAGCGCGTACCCCGTGCCGCCGCCGGCCTGGTGGATGACCGCCGCCTGACCGAGGGTCGCGAAGATCGCACGGAGCGAGTCCTCCATGGGCAGCACGACGCAGCCCGAGAGCAGCCCGATCGGGGTCGCCGCATTCATGAGGGTCGGTGAGTTCGGGAGGAAGTCGAGGTCGCGCAGCAGCGCGGAGAAGAGCGGCGCGACGCGCGCGGCTGCGCCGAGTTCGTAGTCGTCCTCTGCAGCGGCGACGAAGGTGGCGACCCGGTCCATCATCTCGCCCGTCGACTCGACAAGGCGTCCATGCACGTCCCGGCGCAGGTAGCGCTCCTTCAGCACGGTGGCGGCGGCGAGGGAGCACTTGAGCTCGTCGCGCACCCCGAGAAGGGCCTTCTGCTCCCGGAGCTCGGCGCGCCGGGCCCGGTACAGCACGTAGGCGCGCGCGACGTCGTCGCTGCCGCGCGCCATGAGGGCACGCTCGACGGCATCCTGGATCGCCTCGACGCCGGGGGGCCGCCGCCCGAACCGCTTCGCCATCTGGACGGCGACGGACCGCCCGATCGCGGCGGGGAGACCGAGGTCCGCGCCGCCCACCTCCCGCGCGGCCCTTGCGACCGCCCGCTCGATCCGCCCCACATCGAACGCGACGAGGCGACCGTCGCGCCGGCGGACCTGGGCGGGGAAGCGGGGGGGCGCGGGAGGCATCGAGGTCATGGTCAAACCGGCTCCACCGGAGCGCAAGGGCAGAAGGTCACCAGGGGTCGAGCGGTGGACCTCCGCCTCTTCCCCGCCGGCCGGGCGCGAGCCACGATGGTCCCCGCGCGGGGAGACGAGACGGTCGGCACGGACGGAGGCGGGGTCCCGGGGGAAGGTGTCCGCGCGGGCGCGCGTCGCGACCCCGTGCGCATCGACGGCTCCCTGCACAGCGGGAGCGGGAGCATCGTCCGCCAGGCCGCCGTGCTCGCCGCGCTCACCCGTCGGCCGGTCACCCTCGCGAACGCGCGCATCCGACGGCCGCATCCCGGCCTGCGGCACCAGCACGTCGCGGTCCTCGAGGCTGTCCGCGCGCTCGTCGAGGGCGACCTCGCGGGCGCGACCGCCGGTTCGCGGACCTTCTCGTTCCGCCCCGGAGCACAACGACCTGCCGGCCGCTACGACTTCGACATCGCCACCGCGGGTTCCGCGACGCTTCTCGCCCTGGCTGTGCTGCCATTGGTCTCGCTCCGGGGAGGCGGCGTCGACATCGAGATTCGCGGCGGCCTCTTCCAGGACTTCGCCCCGTCGCTGTTCCATCTCCAGCACGTCGTGCTCCCGACTCTGGCCGAGATGGGCCTGAGCGCGCGCCTCGAGATGCTCCGTCCGGGCTACGTGCCCGGTGGTCAGGGCGTGCTGCGCGTCTCGGTGCCGCCGGCGCCCGCGCGTCTGCAGCCTCTGGTGCGCCCCCGGGCCGGCGCGGTGCGCGCCGTGTGGGGGATCGCCTTCGCGTCGCACCTGCGCGACCGCAGGGTGACGACCCGGATGGCGGCATCCGCCCGCGAGGTTCTCTCCAAAGCCGGGATCCCCGCCGAGATCGAAGAACGCGACGACACGAGCGCCGCGCAGGCGGGGGCGACCTTCGCCCTCTTCGCGGAGCTCGAGGGGGCTCCCGGCTCGGGGCGGACCGTGCCGGCGCACCGCATCGCCGGGCCGAGGAGATCGGGGCCGAGGTCGCCCGGATGCTGCTCGAGGACCTCGCAACGGGCGCCTCGGTCGACCGGCACGCCGCCGACCAGCTCCTCGTCTTCGCCGCGCTCGCAACCGGCTCGTCCTCCGACCGGATCCCGGCGCCAACCGCCCACCTCGACGCCGCGGCCTGGCTCGCCGGGCTCTTTCTCGGCGCGGGGGTTCGCCTGGAGGGAACGCTTGTGAGCGTCGACGGGTGCGCCGCGTCGCCCGGGCCGTGCGCGCCGTCGCCCGACGTGCTCAGCTCGGGTCCGCGCAGTCCTTGCAGATGAGGCGGACCGGGTCGGCGAGCTGTCGGCGATGCTTCACGAGGAAGCAGGACCGACAGACGAACTCGTCCGCCCCCCGGGGACGCGGCGGCTCCTCCCCGGGGGTGACGACGTCCGCGCGCCCCTCCTCGTCCTCTTCGTTCTCCTCGCCGGCGCCGGCGCCGGCGAACTGCTCGCGCAGGAGCTCGTCGAGGCTGGCTTCCTGCTCCTCGTCCTCCGCCTCCTCCTCACCGGCCTCCTCCGCCTCCTCCTCACCGGCCTCCTCTTCCTCCTCGGTCTCCTCAACGAGGAGGTCTTCCTCGGCGATCTCGTCGCCGTCCTCACCCTCCTC
>JAKABX010000075.1 GCA_021796545.1 Actinomycetes bacterium | reverse complement strand
GATCGATAGTGTGAGCGCTCACAGCGCCGACGCGCTGCGCATGCGGGAGACAAGGGGAACGGGGATGGAGACGCCGACGACGCGACCGGAGATCTGGTTCCTCACGGGCAGCCAATTGCTCTACGGCGAGCAGACGCTGTCGCAGGTCGCGGAGCAGTCCCGCGCGGTCGTCGAACGCCTCGCCGCCGCCGGCGACCTACCGGTCCCGGTGCTCTGGCGTCCCGTCCTCACCGGTGCCGATCAGATCCGCCGTGCCTGCCTCGACGCGAACGCGAGCGACGCCTGCGTCGGGGTCATCGCCTGGATGCACACCTTCTCGCCCGCGAAGGCGTGGATCGCCGGACTCGACGCGCTGGCGAAGCCGCTGTTGCACCTGCACACCCAGCACAACCGCGCGCTGCCGTGGCGCAGCATCGACATGGACTTCATGAACCTCAACCAGGCGGCCCACGGCGACCGGGAGTTCGGCTTCCTCGAGAGCCGGCTCGGCGTCCGCCGCAAGACCGTCGTCGGCCACGTCGAGGAGCCCGAGGTCCGCCGCCGGATCGGGGAGTGGGAGCGTGCCGCTCTCGGCTGGGCCGAGGCGCACGGGTTGAAGGTGGTGCGCTTCGGCGACAACATGCGGGACGTCGCGGTCACCGAGGGCGACAAGGTCGAGGTCCAGCTGCGCCTCGGGGTCTCGGTCAACACCTACGGCGTCAACGACCTCGTCGAAGCCGTCGACGCGACGACGCGCGCTGTTGAGGACGAGGTCGTCGACGCCTACCTCTCCACCTACGCCGTCGCGCCCGAGCTGCTCCCCGGCGGGGAGCGCCACCCCTCGCTGCGCGACGCGGCGCGCATCGAGTGCGGGCTGCGCAGCTTCCTCGACGCGCACGGGGCGGCGGCCTTCACGACGAACTTCGAGGATCTCGGCGGGCTGCGTCAGCTGCCGGGGATCGCGGTCCAGCGCCTCATGGCCGACGGCTACGGCTTCGGCGGCGAGGGGGACTGGAAGACGGCGCTGCTCGTGCGGATCCTGAAGGTCATGGGCGCGGGGCGCCCCGGCGGCGTCTCGTTCATGGAGGACTACACCTACGACTTCTCGCCCGGGACCCACAAGACACTCGGCGCCCACATGCTCGAGGTCTGCCCGAGCATTGCCGCGGGTCCGATCCGCGCCGAGATCCATCCGCTCGCCATCGGGGCGCGCGAGGATCCGGTCCGCCTCGTCTTCGACGCGGCGAGCGGGCCGGGCTTCGTGGTCGGGCTGAGCGACTTCGGCGACCGCCTGCGGCTGGTCGCGAACACGGTCTCGCTCGTCCCGCCCGACGAGCCGCTCGAGCGTCTGCCCGTCGGGCGCGCGGTCTTCGTGCCCGCGCCGAGCCTGGCCGCGGCGGCCGAGTGCTGGCTCACGGCCGGCGGCCCGCACCACACCGCGCTCGCGACCGCGGTCCCGCTCGAGAGCCTGTCGGACCTGGCCGAGATCGCGGGCCTGGAGCTGGCGCTCATCGACGAGACGACGACGCCGCGCGCGTTCTTGCGCGAGCTGCGCTGGAACGACGCCTATTACCGCCTCGTCGCCGGGCGCGACCGCTAGCGACTCGCTGGCGCGCGCCCGGGGGCCCTGGGCCATGATGGGGTGATGGAGCGCGAACACGACGAGCGGCCCTGGGGTTCCTACACGGTGCTCGAGGACGCCGCCGACCACAAGGTGAAGGAGATCGTGGTGCTGCCGGGCGCCCGTCTCAGCTACCAGCGCCACGAGAGGCGCTCGGAGCACTGGTTCGTCGTGCGTGGGAGCGGCTACGTCATCTTGGACGGGACCGAGCGCCGCGTCGGCGCGGGCGACACGGTCGACATCCCGGTCGGGACGTGCCACCGGATCGGCAACGACGGCGACGCTGCGCTCGTCTTCGTCGAGGTCCAGCACGGGTCGTATTTCGGCGAGGACGACATCATCCGCCTCGAGGACGACTACGGGCGTTCCGACGGCGAGGTCGCAATCGGCTGAGTTCGCGCGCACGCTGCGACGCGCCCGCAAGGGCGCAACCGGGCCGCCAACCCCGGGCGGGGCGGGACGCCACCGCGCCAGAAGGCGCTGGTCTGGCGTCCCCCCTCGAGCGTCGCCGGCGCGGGTGGCACCTCGTGACCACCTGAGAGCGGCACGACGACGTCGGGGCCGGTCGACCCCTCGCAGTGGCGTCCGGGGCGTCTCGAGGCACTAACCGGGACACCACAGGCCAGGGCGCTCTCACAAGGCTTGCTTCGTGGCGCCGCGACGCCGGCCCTCCGGCGCGCCGGCGAGAGCCGCGGCGGCCGACTCCGGGCCCCGCCGCCAGCACCCCGGGCGCTCCGCCGCCGTGGGGTCCGCCGACGGGGGGGTGGCGGTCGGCGGCGGAGCGCGTCACCGGCGGGGGACGCCGGCCGGGGATCTAACGCGTGGCGGTGCTGCCGCGCCGGCTGAGGGCGTCGACGACGACCGCCGCGAGCAGGACGAGCGCGGTGATCATGTACTGGGCCGGGGCCGAGACGCCGAGAAGGCCCATGCCGTTCGCGATCGCGGCGATGATCACGCCGCCGATGAGGGCGTGCAGCATCTTGCCGCGTCCGCCGAACAGGCTCGTGCCACCGATGACGGCCGCGGCGACCGCATCGAGGACGAGGGTGCCGCCGTCCACACTGGTCGAGACCGAGCCGAGCTCGGAGGCATAGACGATGCCCGCCGCGCCGGCGGTCAGGCCCGAGAGGACGAAGGCCGACGTGCGGATGCGCGCGAGGTTGATGCCGGCGCGCCGGGCCGCCTCGGCGTTGCCGCCGATCGCGTAGACGTAGCGGCCGTAGCGGGTGCGCGAGAGCAGGAAGGTCCAGCCGACGAGGATCACCAGGGTGATCGGCACGACCCAGGGCACCCCGGAGAAGGGGGCGCCGCGCCCGCGGTCGGTGTTGCAGATGACGACGATCACGATGCCCGCGACACCCATCGCGACGATCTTCAGCAGGGTGAGGCCCGCGGGGGTGGCACTGAGCCCCGCCCGGCGCCGCCGCTGGTCGCGGCTCCAGAAAAAGAGCCCGGCGAGCGCGACGCACGCCGCCATCACGACCCAGCCGACGATGTTGGACAGGTTGCCGTTGACGATGTCGGAGAGGATGTTGTTCGTGATGCTCACCGTCCCGCCGCTCGACGCGGCGTTGTTGTTGAGCAGGTAGAGCATGACACCCTCGAAGCCGAGCAGCCCGGCGAGGGTGACCACGAAGCTCGGCAGGCCGAGCTTGGTGATGAGAAGCCCCTGCACGAAGCCGAGCGCGGCCGCAGCCGCGAGCCCGGCGAGGACGGCAAGCCACCAGGGCGTGGGGTTGGGGTAGGCGGCGAGCTGGAGGGTGACGGTCGCCGCGATGCCCGCGACGTAGCCGATCGAGAGGTCGATCTCGCCGAGGAGCAGGACGAAGACCTCTGCGAAGCCCAAGATGACGTAGGGCGCGCCCTGGGTCATCAGGTTCGTCAGGTTCGCGGGCGTGAGGAAGTTCGAGTTCAGCAGCTGGAAGATGACGACGAGCAGGACCAAGCCACCGAGGACGGGGAGGATGCCGCTCTGACCCGAGCGGACCTGGGTCCACCAGCCGTGCGCGTACTGCCCGAGAGTCTCGGCGGGCGCGCCGGCGGGGACCTCGCCGGCGTCGAGGGCGGCTGCGGTCTCGAGGGGGCGCACGGTCTTGGACATGGCGCTCACGCGTCCTTTTCGCCGTCGGCGGCGACCTTGGTGTCCGGGCGCGCCCCGCGCGTGCCCGTGGTGATCATCTCGACCGCGGTCTGGGTGTCGAACTCCGCAGCGGGCGCGACGCCGGCGAGGCGGCCGAGGTAGAGGACGGCGATGCGGTTCGCGACCTCGAAGACGTCACGCAGGTTGTGGCTGATCACGATGACCGCGATGCCCTTGTCCGCGAGGCGCTTGATGAGGTCGAGGACCTGGCGGGTCTGGGAGACGCCGAGGGCCGCGGTCGGCTCGTCCAAGATGACGAGCTCCGCGTTGCCCATCACGGCCTTGGCCACTGCGACGGCCTGGCGCTGGCCGCCAGAAAGGGAGGCGACGAGCTGGCGGATCGAGCGCACGGTCACGACCGAAAGGTCGGCAAGGGCGCGCTTCGCGCCGAGCTCCATCGTCGTCTCGTCCAACGTGCGCAGGTGGAGGCGCTCGCGGCCGAGGTAGAGGTTCTGGACGATGTCGAGGTTGTCGCAGAGCGCGAGGTCCTGGTAGACGGTCGCGATGCCGAGGGCGGATGCGTCCTTCGGGTGGCTGACGTGCACGGGCTTGCCGCGCCAGAGCATCTCGCCGCTGTCGGGGGGGGAGATGCCGGCGATCGCCTTGATGAGGGTGGACTTGCCCGCGCCGTTGTCGCCGACGAGGGCGGTGACCTCGCCGGCGGTGATGACGAGGTCGATGTCGGTGAGCGCCCGCACCGAGCCGAAGCTCTTGTTGATGGCGCGCAGCTCGAGCAGCGGCGCGCCGGCGGGGAGGAGCCCGGCTCCGGTCGCGCCGGCAGGCGCCCGGCCCGCCGGAGCGGGCCGGGCGCCTGGGAGGGCGTCGGTGGTCACGCGCAGACCTCCGAGGTGGTGCGGGTCACCGAAGTGACGGTCAGATCCCGGCGGCTGCGCACGCCGAGGCGTACGGGCCGGCGCAGAGCTGGTTCTTCGGGACGAAGTGGTCGGCGAGGATCGTCGACTTCATGTTCTTGGTGGTCACCCACTCGGGGGTGAGCAGCACGGAGGCGACCGCCTTGTGCTCGGTCGTGTCCATGGTCGTGCCGTTGGCGAGGGCCTTGGGCGGCGCGACGTTGGCGCGCAGGTAGATCGCGAGGGCCGCCGCCGCCTGGGCCTCGAGGTAGATCGGCTTGTAGACCGTGCCGCACTGGTAGCCGGTGAGGATGTTCTGCAGGCCCGTCAGGGTCGCGTCCTGGCCGGTGATCGGGAAGGACTTGGCCTTGACGTGCTGCTGGGTCTTCAGCCAGTTGATGATCGGGGCCGCGTTCTCGTCGTTCGGCACCACGGCGCTGTTCATGTTCTTGTGCGCCGTGAACTGCTGCTCGAAGGTCGTGAGCGCGACCGACGGGGTCCAGGTGCCCGGGGGCTGGCCGACGATCGTGATCTTTCCCTTCTTCACGAGCGGGTTGAGCACGCCCATGTAGCCCTGCGCGAAGAGCGTCGCGTTGTTGTCGGTGGGCGAGCCGCGCATGACGAGCGCGTCGGGGTGCTTCACGCCCCACGTTGCGGCGCAGGAGACGAAGCCCTGGCCGATGAGCTGGCCGACCCGGACGTTGTTGAAGCTGACGTAGTACTGGCGGCCGCCGCCGAGCACGAGGCGGTCGTAGTCGACGACCTTGGCACCGTGCTGCTTCGCGTAGGCCTCGATGCGCGCACCGACGCCCGAGTCGAGCGCGTCGAGCAGGATGACCTTGGCGCCCTGGGTGATGTCGGCCTGGGCGTCGGCGTACTGGGTCGCGTCGCTTCCGTGCGCGTTCTGGATGATCACGTCCGACGCGGGCAGACCCGCCTTGGCGAACGCCTCGTGCAGGTAGGGCGCGTCGAACTCGGTGTAGCGGGCCGAGCTCGTCGTGTCGGGGAGGATCGCGGCAACCTTGCCGCTTCCCTTGGCGGCGAGCGGCTTCAGGGTCGTCATCGCGCTGAAGGCGAGATTGAACGAGTTCACCGTGACGACCGGGTTGCCGGCGTGCGCCGTGGCCGCACCGGCGACGCCGGCGCCGGCCGCGACCATCCCGGCCGACAGCACGACGGGCGCGAGGCCGCGGGCCGCATTGTGCAACTTCATGTGGTACCCCCCTTGGGTCCAGTAGGTGCCGGACAGAGGGGGGAACTGCCCTCGGCGTTCCCCCCGCCGCGCCAGCCGTGGCTGTTGCGGTGCCGACGCTATGGACCGGGCCGTTAACGCCTCCGTCAAAATCTACCCGCTGTTGTTAACAAGGCGTGAATGGCCGGGGCCTTTGTCGCCGCCTACTCGGCGACGAAGCTGTAGCCAAAGCGCGGCTGGGTGTGGATCAGCGGCGCAGCCCCCTCGGGCTCGAGCTTGGCGCGCAGTCGCCGGACGTAGACGCGGACGTACTCGGTCTCCGTCGCGTACCCCGGCCCCCAGACCCGGCGCAGAAGGTGCGCGTGGGAGAGGAGCTTGCCCCGGTTGGTCGCGAGCTCGCGCAAGAGCGCGAACTCCGTCGGCGTGAGGTGGACCGGCGCACCGGCGCGCGTGACCTGCTGGGCGGCGAGGTCGATCTCGAGGTCGCCCGCGACGATCACCGAGGACGCCGGCGCGACCGGCACCGGGGCGCGGGTGCGCCGCAGCGTCGCCATGATGCGGGCGAGGAGCTCCTCGATGCTGAAGGGCTTGGTCAGGTAGTCGTCCGCGCCCATGTTGAGGGCCGTGACCTTGTCGCGCTCGCCGCCCCGGGCGGAGACGACGATGATCCCGACGGGGGAGCGCTCCCGCAGCTCGCGGCAGAGCTCGAAGCCGTCGAGGTCGGGCAGCATGAGGTCGAGCAGCACGATGTCGGGCTGCTCGGTCTCGACCAGGCGCAGCGCGTCGCGGCCGTCGGGGGAGACGATGGCCGAAAAGCCGCGGACCGCGAGGTTGGCCCGCACCAGGTCGACGATGTTCGGGTCGTCCTCGATGAGCAGCGCCCGTGTGGCGCGGGGCGCCTCGGGGGGCGTCTCAGGCATCGACGGGCTCGCGTTGGGCCGCGGCGGCCTCGACCGGCAGCTCGATGACGAAGCGGGTGCCGACAATCGCGGCGTCGAGCGCGATCGTCCCGCCGTGGGCTTGGACGATCGCTGCGGCGATCGATAGGCCGAGCCCGGTGCCCGCGCTCGCGCCGGCGGGCCGACGGCTGGCGTCGAAGGGGGCCGCCGCGATCGCGGGGGGAAGCCCCGTGCCGTCGTCGGCGACGACGAGGCGCACGCGGGGGCCCGCGGCGCTCGCACGCACCTCGACCCGGGTCCCGGGCGGGTTGTGGCGCAGCGCGTTGTCGAGCAGGTTGACGAGAACCTGCTCGAGGCGGTCGTGGTCGGCGAAGATCGCCGGGAGGTCGTCGGCGGCGACGTGAACCTGGTCGGCGGCGGCCGCCGGCAGGCAGGCGCGGGCCGCGTCGAGGACGAGGGGCAGCTCGCACCAGTCACGCTGGAGGCGCAGCACCCCGGCCTCGAGGGCGGAGTAGTCGAGGAGGTCCTCGACGAGGCGCCCGAGGCGTGCCGACTCACTCGCCATGCGCGCCAGGAAGCGGTCGACCTGCTCGGGGCTGAAGGTGACGTCGTCTTGGCGTAGCGAGTCCGCGTAGCCCTGGATGGCGGTGAGGGGGGTGCGCAGCTCGTGGCTCAGACGGGAGAGGAAGTCGCGCTGGAGCTGGCGCGAACGGCGCAGTGCCGCGGCCTCCTGCTGGACGAGACCGATCTGCTCGCGTTCGAGGGCGAGCTGCAGACAGTGCGCCGCGTCGCTCACGAGCGCCCCAGCCGTCTCGGGCACGAGCGCGTCGTCGAGATGTGCCACGAGCACGGCGCGCCCGTCGGGGACGCCCACCCTGCTCGCGAGCAGGACGCCGCCGTTCGCCGCGGCGCCGCGTTGGAGGACGTGGTCGCCGACCTCGTCGAGCAGCGCGGCGGCGCGGGCCTGAAGGAGCGTCCCGGGTCCCGGCGCACCGGGGACCGACCCGGGTGTCTCGGCGCGCACGAACCGGCGCTTGGCGCGGTCCTCGGCGAGCAGCACGACCCCGCGAGCGCCGAGCCCGATGAACAGCGCCTGGAGCGCGAGGTGCAGGCCGTCGGCGACCGGCACGGGGCCAGCGAGGATCTCGAGGACCTCGCGGATCGTCTCGAGCACGCGGTTGCGGCTCGTCAGCTGCGCGAAGAGCCGCTCGCGCTCGAGCGCGGTCGCCA
>JAKABX010000074.1 GCA_021796545.1 Actinomycetes bacterium | reverse complement strand
AGGGCGCGCGCCGCCGCGCAGGCCGCGGCGCGCGCGCGGGCCGAGGAGCAGGCACGCGCCGCGGCCGCGGTGGCGATCCAGGCGGCGACGGTCGCCGAGACGGTCGCAGGCAGCACGGCGTCCCCGCTCGTCCAGAGAGCCGCCGAGAGCGCGACGAGCGCGGCGGGTGCCGCGTCGACGAGTCTCGCCGCCAACGGGCCGCTCGGGACCTCACCGGGGACCGGGCCGCTCGTCGAGGCGGGACAGAGCCCCGCGGGCAACCTCGCGGTCCAGACGGCCGAGAGCTACCTCGGCGTGCCCTACCTCTGGGGCGGGGCGAGCCACAGCGGGGTCGACTGCTCGGGGCTGACGATGCTGGCCTGGGCCGCGGCGGGCGTCGCACTCCTGCACAGCGCCTGGTACCAGTACAACGCCGTGCAGCCGGTCGCGCTCGACGCGCTGCAGCCGGGGGACCTCCTCTTCTACTGGTTCCCGGCGGACGGGCCGGACCCGGTGACCCACGTCGCGATGTACGTCGGTGCGGGCCCCTACGGCACCCAGACCCTCATCCAGGCTCCCCAGCCCGGCGAGAGCGTCTCGTTCGCGCCGATGTACTACGTCGGGCTCGTCGGCGCCGGCCGCCCCTGAGCGCCCGGCGGCGGCTCGAGCCAGGTCTGCACGTACTCCCGGCGTCGCTCGAGCCACTCCTCGGCGGTCAACGCGTAGCGGACGTGGTCCTCCCAGCGGCCGTCGATCTCGAGGTAGCGCAGCGCGATCCCCTCGCCCCGCAGCGCGAGCTTGCGCGCCACCGCCCGGCTCGCGCTGTTGCGGGGCACGATCGCGACCTGCAGGCGGTGCAGGCCGAGCAGCTCGAACGCGAAGCGGAAGAGCACGACGCAGGCCTCGGGGACGTAGCCGCGACCGGCGAGGGCCTCGTCGATCCAGTAGCCCACGTACCCGTTCTGGAACGCGCCGCGCTGGACCGAGGAGAGGTTGACCTCGCCCGCGAAGCGCTCGCCGACGAACAGCCCGAAGCCGTAGCCGGTGCCGAGCTGGCGGTCCCGTTCGCGCATCGCGCAGCGGGCGACGTAGCTCGCGCGGTCCTCGCTGGCGTACGGCGCGCCGGCCGGGCGCGGCTCCCACTTGAGGAGCCACCCGCGACAGCGCACCCGGACCTCGCGCCAGGCGGGGTAGTCCTCGGTGGTGAGTGGGCGCAGCACCACGCGCCGACCGCGCAGCTCGGCGGAGGGGTCGCCCACGTTGAAGCGTGCGGGGTCACGGACCACGCCTGACATGGTTGCAGATCGCCCCGGCACCGACCGCCTACACTCCCCGGGGGCGGCGCCCCGTCCCGGGCGCGACCTCGAGGGGCACCGGGGAGCGATGACCGACAGCACGAAAGACGCCCTGACGCCCCCGCCCCACCCGCCGCTGCTGTGTGTGCTCGCCCCCGACGAGCGCCGCGGCGCACCCCTGCTGGAGGCGCTGGAGGCGCTGGTGCGCGCCGTGCGGGTCGAGGTGGTCGCGGACGCACCGGACGACGGTCTGAAAGAGGCCCTCTCACGGGCGGCGGGGGGCGGAGGCGCGCTCGTCGCCGGCCCGCTCCCGCCCGCGGCCGCGCGCCGCCTGCGGGAGGCCGCCCGGGGCCCGGTCGTCGGGGTCCTCGCGACCCCGGTCCTCGCCCCGACCGCGGACGGCGCCGACGCGCTCGTCGCCGTGGCGGCCGACGACCGCTTCGTGCGCGACGCGCTCGGCGCGCTCTTCGGCCTCGCCGTGTTCATCAGCGACGCGACGTCCCCCGACGTCGCCGGGCTCGCCGGCTTCCTGCAACGCCACGGGGTCGCGACCGTGTCTCCGGCTGAAGGCGCGCCGAGCGCGGGGGGGCACGGGCCCCCGCCGCCGGTCGCCGGCGGGGCCGCCCCGCCCGAGACCGCCGCGCTCGCAGATCTCATGACCGCGCTGCGCGGCGGTCACGACCGCCTGTGCGTCGACCCCGGCCCCCCAAGCGCCTGGGCGCAAGCGCTCCTCGAGGAGCGCCGCGCGCGCGACGCGGCCTTCGCGGGGCTCACCTGGGCCGCGTCGCGCCTCGAGTGGCTCATGAACAGCGTCGGGTCCGGCGCGCCCCGCGAGGAGGCACCCCGCAAGACCCCCGAAGACGGCGGCCCCTACCCCCTCGACGCGAGCCAGGACCGCCCCGCGTACCATCGCTGGCTCGAGGCGCGCACGCTCGTCACCAACGTCGGCGGCAAGGACAACCCCCTGAGCTCGCCGCGCACCGCACCGCCCCCCCACGCGCCCGGTGGGCCGGCGCGCATCTCGGTCCTCGTCCCGGTCTTCCGCCCGCCGCGCTGGGTCCTCGAGCGCTGCATCGGTTCGGTCCTCAACCAGGACTTCGACGACTGGCAGCTCGTCGTCTGTGACGACGCCTCGGGCGACCCCGAGCTCACCGCCTACCTCGAGAGCCTGCCGGGGGTCGACGCGCGCATCACCGTCAGCGCGCTCGACCGCCGCGGCGGCATCTCGGCGGCGACCAACGCCGCCCTCAAGCGCGCGACCGGGGAGTTCGTGACCTTCCTCGACCACGACGACGAGCTCGTCCCCCACGCGCTCCAAAGCGTCGTGCGCACCGCCGAGCGCGAGCCGGAGGCTGACGTCATCTACAGCGACGAGGACAAGATCGACGAGACCGGGGAGCGCTTCGACCCGTTCTTCAAGCCGGACTGGTCGCCCGACCTCCTCCTCAGCTACGCGTACCTCGCCCACCTCACCGCCATCCGGCGCACCCTCGTCGTGGAGCTCGGCGGTCTGCGCTCGGCGTTCGACGGCAGCCAGGACTGGGACCTCGCGATCCGGGCGACCGAGCGCGCGCGCCGTGTCGTCCACATCCCCGACGTCCTCTACCACTGGCGCAGCCTGCCGGCCTCGGCGGCCTCGGGGGCCGAGGCCAAGCCCTGGGCCTTCGAGGCCGGCCGCCGCGTCCTCGAGGACACCCTGGTGCGCCGGGGCGAGCGCGGCGAGGTGACCCAGCACCCCGCGTTCCCCGGGCGCTACTTCGTCCGGCGCGAACCGGCGACGCACCCGCTGGTCAGCATCATCATCCCCTTCCGCGACGAGCCGGGCCTGCTCGCGACGTGCGCGACGTCGCTGCGCGCGGCACCGGGCTACGACAACTTCGAGCTCGTCCTCGTCGACAACGGCAGCGAGCTGCCCGAGACCGCCGCTTTGCTCGAGCGGCTCGCGGCCGAGGAGGCCGTGCGCATCGTCTCGGCGCCGGGGCCCTTCAACTGGGCGGCGATCAACAACGCGGCGGCGCGCCAGGCAGCCGGTGACCTGCTGTTGTTCCTGAACAACGACATCGAGGCGCGCACCGCCCGCTGGCTGCACGCCCTCGTCGCCCAGGCGACGCGCCCCGAGGTCGGCGCGGTCGGGGGGCGCCTGCTCTACCCCGACGGCTCGATCCAGCACGCCGGCGTCGTCATCGCGCTCGGCGGCATCGCCGGCCACGTGCTGCGCAACCTCCCCGGCGACCGACCCGGCTACGCCTCGATGGCGATCGCGACGCGCAACGCCTCGGTCGTCACGGGCGCGTGCCTCATGACCCGGCGCGAGGTCTTCGACAGCGTCGGCGGCTTCGACGAGCGCCTGCCGGTCGCGTTCAACGACGTCGACTTCTGCCTCAAGCTCCGGGAGAAGGGCTACCTCGTCGTCTACGAGGCGCTCTGCGAGCTCGTCCACCACGAGTCCAAGAGCCGCGGCCACACCGACGACCTCGTCGAGGGGCGCCGCATCCTCGAGCGCTGGGGACGCGCCATAGCGGCGGGCGACCCCTACCTCAACGCGAACCTGAGCCACTGGAAGTACTGGTGCGCCCTCTCGACCATCCAGGAGGACGAGCGATGGAACAGCTACCTGGAGACGTCCGCGTCGACGCCGAGCTCCTCGTCGAGCACCTGAGGCGCCTCGTCGCCGAGGCCCAGAGCACGCACCCGCGCGCCTACGCCCCGGCGATCACCTTCGAGGAGCTGCTCGAGAAGCGGGACCGGGAGCCGATCCACCTCCACCCGAGCATCCACTACCTCCACCGCCACTGGCACGAGGCGGGACTGCCGCCCGCGCCGGGCGGGCGGCACCCGCGCAACCGCCTGGCGCGCTACGTCCAACGCCTCGTCGAGCAGATGATCGGCGGCTACTTCCAACAAGAGCGCGAGTTCCGCGCGGCGCTCGCCCAGTCGATCGACGCGCTCGCGTACCGCGTCGACGAGATCTCCACCGCGGACGACCGCCACCTCGTCGAGGCCGTCCGCGCCGACCTCGCCGCGCTCGCCCGCTACGTCGAGGACGGGATCGGGCGGCGGGACCGGGCCGGGGAACTGTGAGCACGGGCGCCGCGGCGCACGTCGCCGTCGTCACGCGGCACTTCGGCGGCACCCCCGACGAGCCCGCAGGGCTCGCGCGCCTGGTCGCCGGGGCCCTCGCGCGCCACGCACGCGTGAGCGTCGTCCACCTCGTCGACGCCCTCGGCGCCGGCGAGGAGCAGAGCGTCGACGACAGCGTCTTTCGCGTCCATCGCGAGCTCGTCGGCGGCGCGCGGCCGTTGTGGGGCGGGATCGCGCGCGTCGCGCTCGTCGGCGCGGGGGTCCGCGCCCCGGCCCGGGGCGGCGCCGCGCTCCTCGAGCGCCTTGCCGGCGAGGCGCCCGGCGTCGCGGCGCGCCTCGGCGCGCTCGCGCCCGACGCCGTCGTCCTCGTCGGCTGTGACCAGCCCTTCGACCTGACCGCCGCGCTCGGTGCCCGCGGCCGCGGCCCGCGGGTCACCCTCATCCCCCTCCTCGGGGCCAACCGGCCCGACGAGGTCCCCCGCGCCGAGGCGCTGTGCGCGCGCGCCGACGCCATCGCGAGCGTGCACCCCGGCGAGCACGCGGCGCTCGCCGGCGCGCTCGGCGAGCGAGGAGGCGACGTTGTGGCGCTCGACCTCGCGCTCCCGCTCAACCGCGGCGCTGCCCACCACCGCCTGTTCGGCGTGCGCTGGTTCGGGCGCTACGTCGTCCTGCTGCGTGCCTTCCCCGGCGGGGGGCCGCGCCACTACCGCGGCCCCACCCACGAGTACGTCCGTCAGGTCCTCGGACGCGTCGCCGTCGCCGAGGTCGACGACGGACGCTGGCGAATCACCGACGGCGAACACCATCTCCTGCTCCCGGTAAACCCGACCCGGGTCAATCTCTGGCGGCTGATGGAGCACGCCGTCGCGACGATCGACCTCCGGCCACCGGGACCGATCGGGCGGGAGGCGCTCGAGTCGATGCTGCTGCGGACCCCCGCCGTCGTCCCCGAGGGCTCCGCCGCGCACGCGCACGTCGCCGCTGCGAGCGGGGGCCTTTGGTACCAAGACATCGGCGAGTGCCTCGACGCCACGCGGATCCTGCTCGACCGGCCGCTGCGCGACCGCCTCGGCGCGCAGGGCGAGGCGTACGCCGCCGCCCACCACGGGGACAGCGCGTCCTTCGTCCGGCGCGTCGCCGAGCTCGTGCTCGGGACCACCGCCACCTGACCGGCGAAGCGGACCGGGCCGCCTGCTCCGGCCACGCCCTTGCGCCGGGGCGGTCCGAGCGGGCTCCGCCGCTCCGGCGCAAGGGAGTCAGTACCCAAAAGCGCGCCGGCTCACACCAAAGCGCCGAGCAGCTCGAGCGCGAGGCCGTCGAGCAGGTCGTGGGTCGAGTGCACCCACTCCGACGCGCCGAGGGCGTCCATCGCCTCCTCGAGGACGACGGCGCCGCCGACGATGACCGGCGCGCGCGCCGGTTCGAGGCCGACGCGCCGGGCGCGCTGTGCGAGCGGCTCGGCCGCCAGCGCCGCGACGAGGCGGGCGACCTCGGCCCGGCCAAGGCGCGTGCCGTGCAGCGCCTCGTAGGCCGCGGCGTCCACCCCGCGTGAGATCGCCGCGAGTGCTGCGGCGGTCCCGGCGAGGGCGACGAGCGGAAGCGGCGCGCGCAGCTCCGGCGCGTCCGCGAGCGCCCGAGCCAAGAGGGCGCGCGCGTGGGCGCGGGCCGCCGCGAGCTCGGCGGGAAGGGGCGGGTCGTGGGCGAGGAACTGCTCGGTCACGCGCACGCAGCCGAGCGGGACCGAGCGCACGGCGACGCCGTCGGGCGCCCCGACGATCAGCTCGGTCGAGCCACCCCCCACGTCGAGGACGCGCCACCCCCCCGCGTCGGGGGCCTGCGCGCCTGCTCCCGCGTAAGCGAGAGCTGCCTCGCGCCCCGGGTCCACGATCTCGGGCGCGACGCCGAGCGCCGCGGCGACAGCGTCGACGAACGCGTCGGCGTTGAGCGCCTCGCGCGCGGCCGCGGTCGCGACCGCCGCGGTCCTCACGACGCCGTGGCCCTCGGCGAGTGCACGGAACTCCCGGCACGCCGCGGCGACGCGCGCGATCGCATCGGGGTCGAGCGCGCCGCTGCGCCCGAGGCCGGCGCCGAGCCGCGTGATGGTCATGCGACGCTCGAGCGGGCGCCCATCGACTCCGAGGACGAGCAGGCGGGTCGAGTTGCTGCCGCAGTCGATTGCGGCGACGGCGCCCGCCAGCTCACCGGCGAGCTCGCCGACGACCCAGCGTCCGACGGGATCCCGCCCGCCGGCAAGGTAGTGGGCGAGGTGCGCGTGCAGGCACTTCACACCGGCGCGCGTACCGCCGACGCCGCCGGCCGGGCGCGGCCCGTCATAGCCGGTGGGCAGTGCGGCGTCGCGCTCGGCGGCGTAGCGGGCGTGCGCGTCGGCGAGCTCTTTGGGATCGACCGCGCGCTCGGCGCGGCGCACCCCGCCCGCGGACTCGAGGCGCCCCACGGCGGCGCGCTCCGCGGCGCCCACCAGCCAGTAGCGCGTCGGCATCGGCTCGCCCTCGGAGGTGAGGGGGGCGTTGCGGATGACGACGGGACGGCCGGCCCGGTCACGGACCACGATCTCAAAGAGCGTCGTCGGCGGGCGGCCGAGCAGGCCGGCGACGAGGTCGACCTCCGCCGGGGTCGGGGGCCGCAGCGGCTCAGCGGGCACGGTCGAGCGCGAGCTCGGCGGCGAGCTCGGGCCGCGCGCGCCAGAGCACGTCGGCCCGCCCCTCCAAGGGGAGCAGCGCCCACACGCTCGCGTCGAGCCGCACGGCCCCGACCGGACCGCGCGCTCCCACACCGACGCGCACCGGCGGTCCGCCGGCCGCCGCGAGCGCCGCCCACCCAGCCGAATCGAGGAGCGCCGCGCCCTGCAGCGCCACGACGGCCACGTCGTGGCCGGCGCGCGCGCAGTAGTCGAGCGCGGCGCGCAGCGACGACGCCTCGTCGGGCACGTCGGCCTCGTCGAGCAGCAGGGTCACCCCCTCGGGCATCCCTGCTGCCGCCCGTTCGTCGGTGAGGACCCCGATGACGTCCGCGAAGCCCGCCGCGGCCGCGGCGCGCAGGTTCGCCGCCGTCGCCCCCGCACCTGCGGACCGGCCGGTGCCACCACGACCGGCGGGGCGCGCCGGGGGGATGAGGACGACGGCGGCCTGGGTCACCGGCGCAGCGTACCGGGCCGCAGGCCGGCTCCCATCGGCGTTGCGGCCCGGCGGGGGCCTTGGCTAGCCTCCCCGCGTGACCGCTCATGCGGCCGCGCCCTGGCACGTGCGCCTCCGCCGGCTCGGAGGTCCTGCGGGCCCGGGCGCCCGCCGCCACAGGCACGGCGCGGCGATCGCCCTCGCCGCCCTCGCCGGCTCGCTCGGCGTCCCCCACCTCGCCTCGGCATCGGGCGCAGGCGGCGGGGAGACGAACCTGCGGGCCCGGGCCGCCGCGCTGGCGGCCACGGTCGTCGCCGACGGCACGCACCTCCAGGCGGTCGGCACGGCATACCTCGCCGCCGAGTCCGCCCGGCGCGCGGCCCTCGACGCGCAGGCGCGGGCGCGCACCGCGATCGGCGCCGTCGACCTCCGTCTGCACCGCGACGTCGCGACGTTGCGGCGCGCGGCGATCTCGGCCTACGTCGAGGCGGGCAGCGAAAGCCCGATCGGGCTCTTCCTCGACGGCCGACCCGACACCCTCGCCCTCTCCCAGACCTACCTCGCCGCGCTGAGCGGCCAGCTGACGAGCGCCGCCGCGGCGCTGAGCGACGACCGCGCCGCTCTC